>JANTFR010000018.1 GCA_024763355.1 Anaerolineales bacterium | reverse complement strand
CCGCCCTGATTGTCCTGATGGTAGCCACCGCAAGTTGGGCTTTGCACAGCGAGATCGGCAAAATGGCGCTCTCTTTCTTCAAAATCGGCAGCATTGCTTTCGGCAACGGCATGACCATCCTGCCGCTCGTCCAATCAGACGCCCTGGAAACCTATCACTGGCTTTCCGCCCGACAATTCGTAGACGGCATCGCCATCAGTCAGATCACCCCCGGCCCTTTCCTGGTCATCGCGACCTTCATCGGCTACAAGTTGGGCGGGGTGTGGGCGGCGCTGCTGGCGACCTTTGCCATGTTCTCGCCCTCCTTCGTGATGACCCTTGTGCTGACCAAAATCTACGGGCGGGTGCAAAACCTGGCCGTCGTCAAAGGCGCTTTGGCAGGGGTGCTGGCCGCCTTCGTCGGGATGCTCGCCATGATTGTCCTGCAACTCGGACGCTCCGGCATAGACGGAGCCGCCTCGCTGGTGCTGGCGGCTGCCGCCTTCGTCGCCGTGCGCTGGTTCAAACTTGACATTCTGTGGGTCTTCTTCGGCGGCCTCGTTGTGTGGGCGGGGCTGCTGGCGCTGGGCATTGCCTGAAGTGCACTCCTCGCGGGATGCGCCTCCTTCAGAAGCCACTTTACGGTGCTGCCGCGGGGACGGGGCGATAGGCAGCCCATACCCGAATCTCCGCCAGGGGGCCGTGCAGGGAGGTCAGGGTCAGTTCCCAGGCGGCGGGGGAGTCCCCATCCAGAGGGACCAGAGATTGCCGCAAGGCGGCGATGTGCCCCTGGGCGTCGTATCCGGCGGCCAGGATGACCCCCTCTGCGGGGGTCTCCCTCCCTTCCTGGGGGGCGATGCTGCCGGTGAGATGTACCTGCACGGCGGACAGGGAAGGCGCAATCCTTTCCGGGACGACGGGGCGCGGCCAAGTCGTTTCCGGGCCGGACCATGGCAGGGCGGAGAGCAGGGTTACCTGCGGGAGGGCTGCATCCTTCCCTGCGGGGAGAGTCACGCCGACGGGCAGGGTGGTGTGCGGTGGCAGGACGTCAAAGGGCAGGGCGGTGGTGAGCGCCTCGCCGTCAGGCGCAGGCATCCAGCCTAGAGAGACGGCGGAAACGGGGGTCTCGCCGGGGTTGGTGACCTCCACGGCGCACCAGCGCGCCTCGTCCGGGAGGGGAAAACATGCGGGGGGGCTGAGTTCCAGGGGAAACAGGACCGCCTGTGGGGGAGTCCCGTTCTCCTCCGCGGGGGTCAAGGGAATCGTCAAGGTCATCCCGACGCTCAGAAAATTGGGGTCTATTCCGGGATTGGCGTTCAGGATGTCTTCCAGCGTGAGGCCGTAGCGCGCCGCAATCCCCAGGAGGGTATCCCCCGAGGCCACCGTGTGGAGAAAAGGCGTGGGCGTGGGGGAGGGCAGGGGAGTGGCTTCTTGCCGGGCTGGAACAGAGGTCGGGCCAGGGGTGGCGCTGGCGTAGGCCCGCAGGGTGACGGGGGGCAGAAATGTGGGGGATGCGGCGGGGGCGGGGGCCGGAAGGGGACGACAGGCGGCCAGCAGCAGGAAAAAGGCAGCGAGAGGGACGATTTTCATGCCGCCGATTATAGCATCTTGCCCGCTCTGCCATGCTGTGCTACACTGAAGCAAATTTCCCACCATCTCTTCCATGATGAGGCCTGTATGGACGAAGACATCCTGTTCCAAAAAGCGCAAGAAGCACTGGCCGAGGGGGACCGCGTCAAGGCGCGCGACCTGACCACGCGTCTGCTCAAGCAAACCAAGGAAAATGCAGAATACTGGTTCTTGATGAGCGCGCTGGTGGAGAGCCGCAAGGAGCAGGTCTTTTGTTTGCAGGAGGCTTTGAAACGAGACCCGCAACACCGCGGGGCGCGCCGCGGGCTGGTTTGGTTGGGCGCCCTGTCTCCCGAAGCGGTGGAGCCTGCTCCCTTGCCAGCGGCGCGCTGGCAAGTGCAGGTGGCGGAAGAGACGGAGAAGGCTCCTGCTGCCTTGTCTGTGAAGCGTTGGCAGATGGCCGCGGTGGGGATTGTAGGTCTGCTGGCGGTGGCAATGCTGTGGATGGGTCTCTTCGGCAGCAGCAGCCGGGCCTGGATGCCTTTCCGCAGGCGGCTGACTATCACTCCGATTTTCCCGACGCGCACAGTGACACCGATTCCGAGTGTTACCGTTACCCCGCCCCTTACGCCCACCCCCTCGCGGCGTTCTCCCACCCCGCTTGCCATGCTGCTGGATGCTACCTACACCCCTACACCTCTGTATGTCAATACGCCGCATCCCATCAGCGAGGCTTACCTTTCGGGGATGCGCGCCTTTCAGGGCGGCGATATGGAGAAAGCGCGGCTCTTCTGGGAGCAAGTTGTCAAGGCGGACCCGGATGCGGTGGATGTATGGTACTACCTCGGAGAAACCTACCGTTTGGAAGGGGATAGTAGCAACGCCCTGAAGATGTACCAGCAGGCGATTAGCAGCGACCCCGAATTTGCTCCCGCCTATTTGGGGCGCGCCCGTATCTCGATGGAGCAAGCGCCGGGGAAAAAGACGTTGGACGACCTGGAGCAGGCCCTTGCACTGGACCCCGCTCTCAACGAAGCCTATCTGGAACTGGCACGCTATTACCTGCTGGCTGATGCCCGGCCGGAGGCGGCGGAGGTCATCACACAGACGCTTTCGCTGCTCCCCGACTCACCGCTCCCCTATCTCTACCGGGCGCAACTGGCCTTGCGGAACGGCAACGCCGAGTCTGCTTTGCAAGCCGCCCAGGAGGCTCATCAACGGGATGGGGTCTTGCTGCCCGCTTATCTGGCGCTGGGGCAGGCGTACTTGCTCAATGATGAACCTCGGATGGCTGTGCAGCCCCTGGATACCTATACGCGTTTTGTCCCCGACGATGCAGATGGCTGGTTGGCGCTGGCTCAGGCTCTCTACGCAACGGGTGAGTATGAGCCAGCCGCGGAAGCCCTTCAACAGGCGTTCGACCTGGATGATACCCTGCTGGATGCCTACCTTCTGCGCGGCAACCTGGCTTTGGAGACGAGGGATTTCGAGCAGGCGGTGGAGGATTTCGTGCAGGCCCGCCGTCTGGATAAAAACTCTTTTGAGGCCAGTTTTGGCCTGGGACGCGCCTTCTACGCCCAGGAGCGCTTCGCCGAAGCCAATACGCAGTTGAAGGCTAGTACGAAACTGGCGCAAAACAACGCCCAACTGGGGAAAGTGTATTACTGGCAGGCGCAGGCGGAGGAAGCGTTGGAGCGCTTTGATGAGGCTGAGGCCACCTGGGAGGCTCTTTTGGAGTTGCCGAAGGCGGAGGTCTCTCCGGAATGGCGCACTGAAGCGATAGAACATCTGCGCGCCTTACGCGCTACACCTACCCCCACGCGCACCCCCTCCCCAACGCATACCTCTTCACCGATGCCTACAGATACCTCTGTTGCCACTGCTATGCCATAATGGGCGAACTCATTCTCCTGGTGGCGGGGGAAACGACGTTTCCTCCTATTGTTCTCCTTGCTCCCGTCTGGGTTGCGGCCTTGTTTGCGCTGGCGCTTACCGTTCTGGTATGGCAGCGCCGTATGCTGAAGCACGGACATTCGCTTTTCTGGGCTATGTTCTGGGTCAGCCTCTGGATGTTCGCGCATGCCATGGGGACGACGGCTTTTTCCCTGCCGTACAAGTATATGGCGTTGGAAATCGAACTGAGCAGCCAATTCCTGGCCGTAGGGGGCTGGTTGCTTTTTGTTCAGGAATATGTGCGCGGAGCAAAGTACAAGTGGCGGTGGTTCCCGGCCTTCCTGTGGAGGATTATCATCCTGGATACGGGGGTAATTTTTACCAATGCCTGGCATCATCTGATATGGAAAGAGGTGTTCTGGCCTCCAGTGAGTTTCTTTGCCCCCCTTCGGGTGGTGCCCGGCACCTTGCTGTATATCCAGCAAAGCGTACTTGTCTTCATGTATGGAGCCGGAATTATCATCCTGCTGCGTCAGATGAGACGCCGAAAGGGCGTGTTCCGCAAGCAGGTTGCCATCATTCTGATTGCCAGTTTGTGGCTGGCTGTGGGGCACCTCCTGGATATCGCAGACATTCATCCTTTGGGGCCTGTGGATGTTCTGCCTCTTGCGGTTATCGTGGGTGGTCTGTTGCTTGTCTGGGGGGTGTTGCAAACGCATCTTCTGGCCTTTACCCCTGCCCTGCGGGAACATATTTTGGATATCGTCCCTGTTTTTCTCATGGCTGTGGACCATGAAGGGCGCATCATTGACGTGAATGCGACCCTGGAAGCCGCCAGCAGCCTGTCCAAGGCAACTATTTTAGGGCAGTCATACCGTCAAGTCTTCGCGGCCTGGGAGAAACAAATTGAGCAAGTAGAACACGCGAAGGCGTATCCCGTGGATGTGCCTTTCCGAATAAGGGGCAAGACCTTGTACTACCAGGTCACTGTTGTGCCATTGGATAGCGATGGGGGACGCCTTTTGCTGGCGCAGGATGTAACCCCGGAGCGCTCCTTGCGGCAAGAAATTGTCGAGACCAACGAGCGCATGGAGAACTTCCTGTCCAATTCTCCCGATGCCATTCTCATCAAGGACGCCCAGGGGCGCTGGGTGTTGGCGAATCAAGCGGCGTTGGAACTCCTCGGTATTCCTGAAAAGGCCTATCGCGGGAAGACGGATGCGCAATTGGCCGAATCCTTTCCTGAGCGGAAAGAAACCCTTGCCATGTGTGCGGAGAGCAGCCGGCAAGCCTGGGAAAGCGGACATACCATCCATACGGAAACCCTGTTGCAATTGCCCGATGGCGAGGCCAAAATTCTGGATGTGGTGAAAACGCCTCTGTATCATCTGGACGGTTCCCCTCGGGAATTACTGGTGTTGATGCACGACATTACCACACAAAAGAGGGTCGAGCAGCGTATGCGTCAACAAGCTGTGCGCTTGCAATTAATGCTGGAAATCATGGCCAGCATGAACGCTTTGCAAAAGCCGCACGAAATACAGGCCTACCTGTGCCGTCAGAGCGTTGAACTTTTGAACGCCGACGGCAGCAGGCTCTATATCAATGACCCGGAGCGCCACTGGCTGCATTGTGTGGCTTCCTACCCTCCTTCGGCAGATTGTCAGGAGTACCCCGCAGCACACGATGAGGGGGTGCTTATGCATATTGTCAGGACGCGTCAGCCGCTTTTGATAGATGACTATGCCCAATGGCCGGAACGTTTGGAATATGGCGATGAGTTGCCCCCTTACCACGGCGTTGCTGGCGTTCCCATTATCTGGCAGGATGAGGTACAGGCGGTCCTGGTGGTTTTTAGTTTTTCCCCCGCCCATACATTTGATGCGGATGCCGTTGATTTGCTCTCTCTTCTCGCCAACCATGCCAGCGGTGTGCTGGAAATCACCTACCTGTTGCAAAACGAAAGCCGTCAACGGGAACTGGCGGAAAGTCTGCGCCGGACTGCCCTGGCGTTGAACGGTTCTCTCCACCTGAAGGATGTCTTCGTTCACCTGCTGGAAGAAGTCCGCCATCTGTTGCCTTATGATTCCGCATCCGTGATGAAAATTTTCGAGGAAGACGGTGTGGCGCGGGTTGTGCATACAGTGGGTTATGAACAATTCCTCACGCCCGACCAGTTGCAGCACTTGCCTCAACTCACCTGGCACATTACCGACGTGCCTAATTTATTGCAAATGGTTACCACTGGCAGACCCGTTTCCATCCCCGATACCCATGTAGACCCTGAATGGACTGTTCTTCCAGTATCAGCGCATATCCGTTCGTGGATTGGCGCTCCCATTGTGGTGAACGGTAAAGTCAATCTCATCTTCTCTCTGGATAGCGTTACCCCCCATGCGTATCGAAAGTCCCACGAGTTCCTGTTGAGCACCTTTGCCAGCCATGTCTCTCTGGCGGTGCAAAATGCCCTGTTGTTTGAGCGCATTCGTGAGATGGCGCTGACCGACGAATTGACAGGTGTCCCCAATCGGCGGCAGGTCTTTGTGCTGGGGGAGCGGGAAGTACGGCGGGCACAGCGTTTCTCTCAGCCTTTTAGCCTCATCATGCTGGATATAGACTACTTTAAGCGCATCAACGATACCTACGGCCACCTGATTGGAGATGAAGTGCTAAAAGCCATTGCCGTGCGATGTCAATCCGTCATCCGGGAAGTGGATGTTATCGGGAGATATGGCGGTGAGGAGTTTTGCGTTTTGCTCCCCGAAGCCGGTTTGGATGATGCCTGTAAGGTGGCGGAACGCCTTCGGCAGACCGTATCTGGAGAATCTTTGCCCACCTCGGCAGGCGGGTTGAGTCTGACCATCAGTTTGGGGGTTGCCACCCTCACCCCGGACATCGAAACGCTGCAAGACCTGCTGGACGTTGCCGACCAGGGCCTTTACATGGCAAAACAAAGCGGCAGAAACCGGACGCGCAGCATGCAGGGAGGGAAAACGTCCGCATGTTGACGAATCTCTAACAATTTTTTGGTATAACACTTCCGGTGAGCCGCGAGAGTTGTTGGGTGATGCCCGAAATCTCCCGGCTTGCCATCGGATATGAAGTGCGCTATAATCGGCGCCAGTGTGTACCGCCATCAATTTATCGGCTGGTCGAGGTGTGCTATGCCCATTTATACCTATCGGTGTGAGAACTGTGGAATCCAGTTTGAAAAGCAACAGAAATTCAGCGATGAGCCGCTGAAATGGTGTCCGGAGTGTCACCAGAAATCTTTGCGGAAGGTCTATACCCCCGTTGGGATTGTTTTCAAAGGCTCAGGGTTCTACGCTACCGACCATCGCTCGCCTTCCGGGAACGGTCGAGCCTCCAAAAACGGTAAACACGCCCAGGGCCAGGCCTCTGCCAAAACGGCAGAGAAAACTTCCCCTAAAACGGAAAATGCCCCGGCAACTGCTTCCAGTGGGTAGCGGTTAATCTCCCCGAAATATTTGCCCTCGTAGGCTTTTAACTCAGGCTGGCTTTGTGCCAGCCTGTTTCATTTTGGATGGGAAACGCTTTTACGGCGTCTCGTCATCATCCGCTTGGATGGCGCGGAGGGCATCCAGCAGGGCTTCGAATTCCGAGCGGCAGGATTGACATGTTTGCAAGTGGTGTTCTACCAGGGGCATGGCCTCCGCCGCGTTCTTTCCGGCCAGAACCATTTCCGCGAAGGTATCCACTTGTTCAAAACATTCATCGCAGGTCAGTTCTTCTTCCTGGGTGTTGGCAATGCCGCGCACCATGGATTTCAACAGGTCTACATGTAACACTTCGACCACCTCTGGTTCTTCCTGTTCCGCTCTGGGTGAGACGTTCATCCAGGGAAGCCAGGTATCAATCTTCAAAAATTGCCAAAATCTCTTGAGGGGAGAGTCCTTTTTCACGTAGCGCGCTCCTCATCCGCTTGCGGGCATCGTGCAGCACCTTGTACAGGGCGTTGCGATTCGTATTCATCCGGCGGGCGACCTCTTCCAGGGGCATGCCGCCTACCATCACGGCCATCATCACCTTGCGTTGGCGCTCCGTCAGCGCTTCTCTCAGCATTTGCTCCATCATGCGCATCATTTGATTTCGTGATGCCCGAGTCTCCGGGCCGGGTGAGGCATCCGAGAGCACCCTGGGGGTGAAATCCCCTTCGCTGTCCTCCGGGAGCAAATCTTCCAGCGAGACATCTCGCCAGCGCAGGCGGCGTAACTCGGAATACGCCACCCGGATGGCGATTTTATGTGCCCAGGTCAGGAACTGACTCTCGCCTCGAAAATCATCCAGGTGGTCCATGATTTTCAAGAGCGCATCCTGCACGAAATCATCCAGGATATTCTGTCTCTCCAAACTCACCCGCCCGCTCAGGCCGGCGCGTAGCCCGCGTAAGAGAAGTTTTCTCAACTCTTCCAGCGCCTGGCCTTGTTCCGGGCCGCGCAACGCCGTCAGCCAGGATTCGTTGCTTCGATGTGTCATAATCTCCTGCTTGAACCGAATCGGGGGGACGGAGAAAGAAACGCCCCGGTCTCTAAACGCCCCTATTGTACCCGATTCGTCGCCCTGCAACTGACTCTGTGGAGGACCACTGTTCACAGTTGTTCTGCAAACTACGACGCGGCGGCGGAGGGGAGTCTTACCCCCACACCGCGGTATAATCGTGAAACCGGTGCCACACACTCGCTTGCAGCAAGGAGGCCTTCATGTACGACCCCGACAAACTGACGGAAATTCAACAGGCATTGGAGCAATGGGAAGCGACCACGCTGCGGAAATCCCTGGAGCGTTTCCCGGAGCGTCAGGAAACGTTCATTACCACTTCCTCCGAGCCTGTCAACCGCCTCTACACCCCCCTGGACGTGGCCGACCTGGATTACTTGCGCAACCTGGGTAATCCCGGCGAGTATCCCTACACCCGCGGCATCCATGCCACCATGCACCGCGGCCGCCTGTGGACGATGCGCATGTTCGCCGGTTTCGGGACCGCCGAGGAAACCAACGAGCGCTTCAAGTATCTCCTCGAACAGGGGCAGACCGGCCTCTCGATTGCCTTCGACCTTCCCACCTTGATGGGCTACGATACCGATTCTCCCGAAGCCCTGGGGGAGTTCGGCAAGTGCGGAGTGGCGGTCTCCTCCCTCAAGGACATGGAAATCCTGCTGGACGGCATCCCCCTGGACAAAGTCTCGACCAGCATGACCATCAACTCCCCGGCGGCGGTCATCTGGGCCATGTACATCGCCGTGGCCGAAAAGCAGGGGGTCCGCCCGGAGCAATTGCGCGGCACCATCCAGAACGACATCCTCAAGGAATACATCGCCCAAAAAGAGTACATCTTCCCGCCGGAACCCTCCATGCGTCTGGTGACGGACACCATCGAGTACGGCACGCAGCACCTCCCCCAGTGGAACACCATCTCCATCAGCGGCTACCACATCCGCGAAGCGGGTTCCACTGCCGCCCAGGAACTGGCCTTCACCCTTTCCGACGGCTTCGAGTACGTCCGCTGGGCGATAGCCCGCGGCCTGGATGTGGATGCCTTTGCCCCGCGTCTTTCGCATTTTTTCAACGCCCACAACGATTTCTTCGAGGAGATTGCCAAGTACCGCGCCGCCCGGCGCATCTGGGCGCGGGAAATGCGTCACACCTTCGGGGCCAAAAATCCCCGCTCCTGGCTGATGCGCTTCCACACGCAGACTGCCGGGGTTTCCCTCACTGCCCAGCAGCCGGAAATCAACATCGTGCGCGTCGCCATCCAGGCGCTGGCCGCCGTCCTGGGGGGCACGCAATCCCTGCACACCGACAGCATGGACGAGGCCCTGGCGCTCCCCTCCCAGCACGCCGTCACGATTGCCCTCCGCACCCAGCAAATCATCGCCCACGAATCCGGAGTTGCCAACACGATTGACCCCCTGGGCGGCTCCTTCTTCGTCGAATCCCAGACCAACCGCATCGAGAAGCAGGCGTACGATTACTTCCGCCGCATCGAGGAACTGGGTGGCGTGCTTCCGGCCATCGAAAAAGGCTTCTTCCAGAGCGAAATTTCCGATGCCGCCTACCGCTACCAGCGCGAGATTGACGAGCAGCGCCGTTACATCGTGGGCGTCAACGCCTATGAAGACAACAAGCCGCTCACCATCCCCCTGCAGGAGATGGACCCCAACGGCTACAAACGTCAGGTAGCGCGCCTTCAGCAGGTGCGCGCCGAGCGCGACCAGGGACGCGTCGGACAGGCCCTCGACCGCCTGCGGATTGCCTGCCAGGGAACCGAGAACACCATGCCCTACATCCTGGATGCCGTGCGCGCCTATGCCACCCTGGGCGAAATCATCGGGGTGATGAAAGAAGTCTTCGGAACCTACGAAGAACCCACCTGGATTTGATGAGAAGATGACCGTCCCTTGATGTTGCCTCCCCGAAAGGAAACCTCATGCCTGCAAAGTTGCCGCCCCTTCGTATTTCCCTGCGGAACCTCCTCCCTTTGATGCTGCTTGCCCTCCTCCTGGCGGCCTGCAACCTTCCCGCGGGCCAGCCCCCCGCCGCTTCCCCCCTGCCTCCGCCGGAGCAGCCCTCCGCTACGCCCGCTCCCACGGAGGACGCCCAGGCCACCCAGGATGCGCTCCAGACTCAGATTGCCCAGGCCGCTCAATCTACCCTCGTCGCCCAGCAGGTGGCCGAAATGACCGCTCAGGCCGCCTCCGGTCAGGCGCAGGATGCAGCCCAGTCCACCCAGGCCGCCATCCAGACCCAGGTCGCTCTGGCGGCGCAGCAGACCGTCCAGGCGCAGCAGCCCACCGCCGCTCCCCCCACCAGTTCGCCCCCGACTGCAGCGCCCGCGGCCACCGAAGTTCCGCAGGAGAGTTTCGATGACTGGCTTCCCACCGCCAGCATCCTGCTTTACGAGGACATGGCCGGGAATTTCAATACCACCCGCTACATCAAGGCCGCCTTGGACGGCCTGGGCCTCCGCTACGTGGATGTGGGCGACGCCCTGGGCAACTACAAAGACCAGTTGCTCTCCAACGGCCCCGGCGGGCAGGGCTGGGACCTCATCATCTCCGGCAAGGAACTGCGCACCGCCGTTTCGGGCGAATTCTACGTTTACCTCAACGATGCTCTCAATCAGGGCAGTTCGGTCATCATCGAGGAATGGGACCTGGATGCCATCGGAGCGGGCAAGGTCAGCACCATTTTGTCACGCTGCGGGGTGGAGATTCAGTCCGATTGGTGGAACAAACCCACCAACGAGCAACTTTTGTGGGCCGTGGAGGGCAGCAATCCCATTTTTCATTACCCCAACGAGGGCATCTCCTTGCGCAACCCCACCGGCTACTGGACGGGCGACCTCGGCGACCTGCTGCGCCTGGCTCCCGGCAGCAAGGCCGTGCCGTTGTGGAGCGCCCGCACCAACACCCCCTCTTCGTATCTCACGGCGGTGGCCTGCCTGGACAACCGTCTCATCATCCAGACCTACTCCACACACGATTACGGCAAAGACCGCATCGTGCGCATGTGGCAGAACTACATCTACAACGCCTTGCAGGCCCGCTACAACCTGACGCACCCCTAACGGTCCGTATCAGGTGACAGTCACTTGCAAAATGACTGTCACCTTTTTGCGGGTCAACGTGGAATTGTGGGGGAAGAGGAGCAGACTTCCGAGATTTCCGAGGGACGATGTTCGCCGGGAGCGGCTCTCGTCAAAATCTCGGAAGTCTTTACCCCAGGGGGTGGGGGCGCAGGCTGTCACCTTTTTGCGGGTCAACGTGGAATTGTGGGGGAAGAGGAGCAGACTTCCGAGATTTCCGAGGGACGATGTTCGCCCGGAGCGGCTCTCGTCAAAATCTCGGAAGTCTTTACCCCAGGGGGTGGGGGCACAGACTGTCACCTTTTTACTTACTGAACCGGCAACGGTTCGATGACGATGTTCTCTGCCCCGACGATGAAGCGCAGGCGCTCGATGAGTTCGGGGCATACCCCCGTGGTGAAGTTGGGGAATTCCACCAGGTAGCCGCGCCCCTCCTCGAAAATCTGAAAGGCGAAGCGGTCTTCGCCGGGGTAGGAGAACAGGACGCGGTAGACCCGCCGGACGCGCAGTTTGTCCCGCAGGGGGTCGCCGGTGGTGCGCAGGATGACGCGTACCATCCGGATGCCTTCTTCGCCTACCTCGGTCTGCGCGGCGGCGGGAGGCTGGGCGTAAGAGGGAATGGACGGCGCAGGCGGGGCCTGCCGCGTCGGCGGGGGGATGACCATGCTGGCCGACGGCTGGCCGGTTGCCGGGCTTGTCGGGGCGGGGGCCGCCTTCGGGGGAGCAGGGGCCTCTGCGGGCGGCGGCGGAGGAGCGGGGTTCTCTGGGGGGGCAGAGGCAATTGGGGCCGCGCTGGCCGCTTCGGGGGCGGCGGTCTCCCACTCCCAGGGAGGCGGTTCGGGCGGCGGGGGCACGTCGTCGTCGAAATCCCAATCTTCGGCGGGGGGCGGAGGGACTTCCGCCGGGGGGGCATCCTGCGTTTCGTAGGCAGGCGGCATCTCTGCCACGGCGCGGGCGGGCGCAGGGGCGGGCGCTTCCTGAGGCGGCGTCTCGGCGGGGCGGGGCTTTCCCTCGATGAGGGCATCCAGCCGCTCGACCTGGTCGGCGGGCACAGTGATGCTGCCGCTGGTGGCGATGCTGTCCACCAGGATTTTTGGGTCGCCGCCCTGGGAATCCAGTTTGCCGTCCACGATGATGATGCTGCCCTCCTGGACGAGTTGGTGGTATTTGCTCCAGGCGCGGGGGAAGATGACCAGTTCCATGCTGCCGTACATGTCTTCGATGGTGGCGAAGCCCATCGTCTTGCCGGTACGGGTCTGGTGGGGGCGGAAGCGGGTGACCATCCCGGCCACTTTGACGCGCCCTTCGGGAGGCACGTCCTTCAGTTCGTTGGCCTTGTGGGTGGCGACGCGTTCCAGCAATTCCTGATGGGGGGCCAGGGGGTGGCTGGAGACGTAAACGCCAATCAGTTCGCGCTCCCATTCCAGCATTTGGCGGGGGGTGATTTCGCGGGATGGGCGGGAGAGGGTAATCTTCTGCTCGATGCCGGTGTGCGCCCCGAAGAGGGACATCTGCCCGGCGGCGGCGGCCTGGAAGTGGCTGCGGCTGGCGGCGATGATGCGCTCCAGCGATTCGAGCAGGCTGGCGCGCTCCCCGAAATCGTCCAGTGCCCCGGCCTTGACCATGCTCTCCAGGGCGCGCTTGCCCACGGCGTGCAAATCCACCCGCTGGAGCAGGTCGTTGATGTCGCGGAAGGGGCCTTCGGCCTGCCGCGCTTTGATGATGATTTCCACCGGCCCCACGCCGACGTTTTTGATGGCCCCCAGCCCGTAGCGGATGGCCGGCCCTTTGGGGGTGTCTTCGATGGTGAAATCCCAGGCGCTGGCGTTGACGTTGGGGGGCAGCACCTCTATCCCCATGCGGCGGCTGTCCACGATGTAGTTGATGACCTTGTCGGTGTTGTCCTTGAAGACCGACAGGAGGGCGGTCATGTACTCGGCGGGATAGTGTGCCTTGAGGTAGGCGGTCTGCACGGCCAGCACGCCGTAGTCGGCGGCATGACTGTTGTGGACGATGATGTCGTTGGCGACGAAATTATGCGTGCCGGGTACTTCCAGGTCGTAGGTGGGCTTTTCGCCGACGTACTCGACGGCGGTGATGCGGTCCCAGTACACATCGCTCTCGGCGTAAAGCCGCAGGCGGGGGTCGTCGAAGTATTCGGCCGCGCGGGCAATCGTATGGCGGCGAAATCCGCCTTTACCCGCCGAGTTGAGGGGATAGAACTCCCGCTGGGCGATGCCGCTTTCCCGATTGAACTGCTCCCAGGTGATGTGCCGCCGTGCTTTGGCCTGCCGGACGAGTTCTTTGACCCCCAGGGGAACGACATCTTTGGAACTGGCATCCAAAACTGCTCCCTGGGATGTAATGCGTTCCAGGCGGGAGCGGTTGGCGGGGGAGACGAAATGCCTGCCGATGCGGTCGGCAAAGGCGGCGAGATTGCTCCCGCCCGTGACGAAGACCTGGTAGCCGGTGCGTCCCTCCTTGTAGGGGAATTCCACACGGCGCAGGCGGCTGATGATTCCCAGGCGCAACAAGAGATGCTGCACCTGACGAGCCAGGCGCTCGGATGCAGTGGCGTAGTACAGCGCCCGCGTTTGCTCGTTGAGACTCCCGTCGCCCTCCCACATGCGGCTGAGAAGCAGGCCAATCTGGGCGTCTGGCAACTCGAATGCCTGCGGAGGGATGGTCTTCTCGACAGCCTTCTTGCCCCAGATGCCGAGGTCTTGCGCCCAGGGCACGATGCCCGGTGGCCGGCTGCGTTCTTGCCGCCGGGCGTAAACCGAGAAGGTCCCTTTGTGGGTGGAGACGGTGCAGGTCACGTTCTCGAAGCGTTCGGCGGCTTGCACGTAATCGGCCAGCAGGGTTTCGTCTTGCGTGTAGTAGTACACCGAATGGGAGTGACACAAATTGCCCTCGGCCAGCAGGTGCCCCAGCACAATCACCTCGTGCTCCGGCCAGGCGTTGCGCCCCTCCACGGGCAATCGGCGGGGGACGGCTATCAAATCGCCGGGGCGCAATTTGTCCAGCATGCGCCAGCCTTCGTAAGTGTAAAAAGGATGGTTGGCGGTAGCCTCGATGCTGTGCCCCAGGGCGGTGGTCAGGCGATAAACGGGTTTGACGCCGTTGTAAACCACATCGGCGACGCGCCCGGTTTGCAATTTCAGCGTTTCCGTGTCGCAGGTCAGCGTCTCGCTGAGCGTTTCTTCGCCGCGGTACAAATCTTCGATGCGAATCACCCTGCCGCTGGCGGCATCCACGATTTCCACGTCTCCCGGCAGGCACTTGTTGAATCCGTAGCGCGCGAACTCTTCCCAATCGTCGAAAATCTGGGTGGCGGTCTCTTTTGGGATGCCGCGTTCCACCGCGCCGGCGATGAACTTCTGACGGTGTTTGACCAGTTGCTTCTTTTTCTTCTTGGCAATCGCTTTCCGCAGGTTGTCGGCCTCGGAGGCGGTGTACCCGGCCAGTTCCACCGCGGCGCGCATGATTTGTTCCTGATAGACCGGGATGCCGTAAGTTTCCTTGAAGATGGGTTCCAGCGCCGGGTGGAGGTAGGTGACTTCCTCCTCCCCGTGCATGCGGCGAATGTAACTGGGGATGAAATCCATCGGGCCGGGGCGGTAGAGCGAAATCATGGCGATGACGTGCTCCAACGTGCGGGGTTTCATCTCCATCAGGTTGCGGCGCATCCCCGCCCCTTCTACCTGGAAGACGCCGGCGGTATCGCCGCGGCTGAGCAGTTCGTAACTGGCGGGGTCGTCGGTGGGGATGGTCGTCAGGTCGTATGTCTTGCCGTGGCGTTCGGCAATCATCCGGCAGGCGCGGGTCATCACCGAGAGGGTGGAAAGCCCCAGAAAGTCCACCTTGAGCAGGCCGAGATAATCCACAATCGCCATCTCAAACTGGGTGACAGTCTTGATGGGCACGTCCTCGGAACTGCTGGTGGGGCGGTGCAGGGGAGCGTACTCCACGATAGGCTTGTCGGTAATCACCACCCCGGCGGCGTGCGTACCGGCGTTGCGTACCACCCCCTCGATTTGGGCGGCGGTGTCAATCAGTTCCTTGATGTACGCTTTGGTGGGGTCGCGTCCCGCGTCCTCGTAGAGTTTCTTGAAGTCGGGAACCTCCTCCAGCGCCTGGGGGATACTGACCGGCTTGCCGGGGATGTTGGGGATGGTCTTGGCGATGCGGTCTACTTCGGGGAGGGGCACATCCAGGACGCGACCCACGTCGCGGATGGCGGCGCGGGCCTTGAGCGTGCCAAAGGTGATGATTTGGGCGACCTTGTCCTCGCCGTATTTGACGGCGCAGTACTGCATCATCTCGGCGCGGCGGTCGTCGGGGAAATCCAGGTCAATATCGGGCATGGAAACGCGCCCCGGATTGAGAAAACGCTCGAAAATCAGCCCGAATTCCAGGGGGTCCACCATCGTGATGCCCAGGGTGTAGGCCACCATGGAGCCGGCAGCGGAACCGCGGGCGTTGTACCAGATGCCCTTTTCCTGGGCGTGGCGGCACAAATCCCACACGATGAGGAAGTAGGCGTCGAAGCCCATCTGGTGGATGATGCGCAACTCGTATTCCAGGCGTTCGCGCACCACCGGGTCGTTGTGGGCACGCTCCCCGTAGCGGCGTTCCAGCCCCTCTTCACACAGTTTCCGCAGGTAAGATTGGGCATCGTAGCCCTGCGGGACGGGAAACTGAGGGAGTTTGTAGCCCTTGAAGCCCAAATCCAGTTGGCAGCGCTCCGCAATCAGGAGGGTGTTCTCCAGCGCGCCGGGGACGTGCCCGAAGAGACGCTCCATCTCCTGCGGGGAGCGGAGATAGTAGGACGGACTGCTCATCCGCATCCGGTTGGGGTCGGTGACCAGACACCCCGTCTGAATGGCGAGCATGATGTCTTGCAGGCGGGCGTCGCTCTGGTCTACGTAGTGGACATCGTTGGTTGCCACGTAGCGCGCCTGATAGCGTTTACCCAGGTCCAGCAGGTGCTTGTTGATTTCGGTCAGTTCGGGGATGTCGTGTTCCTGAAGTTCGAAGAAGAAGTTCTCCGGCCCGAAGACCTCGTAATACCAGTCGAGTTCCCGCCGCGCTTTGTCGAAGTCCCCGTTTTGGATGGCGCGCGGAATCTCGGCGGACATGCAGCCGGTGGTGCAAATCAGCCCTTCGGCGTGCTGCGCCAGGAATTCGTGGTCGATGCGCGGGTAGTAGTAAAAGCCTTCCAACTGAGCGGCGCTGGCGATTTTGAGCAGGTTCTTGTAGCCGGTCTCGTTTTCGGCCAGGAGCAGCAGGTGATAGGATTTCTTGTCCTTTTTGGGGTCGCGGTCGCGCATGGAGCGCGCTGCCATGTAAGCCTCCACCCCGATGATGGGCTTGATTTCCGCCTTGACGGCCGCGTTGTAGAACTCAATTACGCCAAACATGGTTCCGTGGTCGGTGAGAGCCACGGCGGGCATACCCATCTCTTTGGCGCGGCGCACCAGTTTGTCTATCTTGCTGAAGCCGTCCAGGAGGGAGTATTCGGTGTGGTTGTGCAGGTGAACGAAGGACATGGGGAATGAGAAACGCAGAATGAAGAATGCTGCAACAGACCTTACAGGTCTTAAAACATCACGAGAATCTCCGCGAGGGCAAATTTGCGGTACCTGACGCGCTTTGAACGATACACGGCAGACCTGTGAGGCCTCAACTGAATGCAAAAATGCAGAGGGATTATAGCATTTCCTCTCCTGCTCCCCCGAACAAGTTTTCTAAAAAATTCGTTTCAGGCGAAACGCTTTAAGATTGCCTGTACCTGCCCCAGATAACTTGTCCCGAACAGGTTGACGTGGTTGAGGAGATGGTACAGATTGTAGACCGGCACCCGCTCCTCGATTTTTGGCGGAAGGGGATGAATTTCGTAATAGGCGTTGTAAAAATCGGGAGGAAAACCGCCGAACAGGGCTGTCATCCCCAATTCGGCTTCTGCCCAGCCGAAATGCGCCGCGGGGTCAATCATGGCAGGCGCTCCGTTGGCATCAGCCATCACGTTACCGCGCCACAAATCCCCGTGAATGAGGGATGCGGGCTGCGGAGGGACGAGTTCCGGCAGGCGCTGGATGATGCGTTCCACGGCCTGCTCCTGGGCTGCGCTCAGCAAGCCGCGCTTGCGAGCCAGCCGCGCCTGAAAACGCAGGCGGTACTCGCCGAAAAATTGATATCCGTCTTTCGTCCAGGGATTGGGTTGCGGTGTGCTGCCGATGTAGTTATCGTGGGCGAAGCCAAACTGGTCGTTGACGTGGGCGTGCAGGCGGGCCAGTTCCCTGCCCAGGCGGGGCCAGAAATCCGGGGTGGGGCGGGTATTGTGCCCCAATCCTTCCAGAAGGAGGAAATGCTTTCCCACGAGGTACACTTTGGGGACGCGGGGAGCATCGGGAAGTGCCAGGGCGCGCAATCCCTCCGATTCCCGCGCGAACATATCGGGGGGCGCACCCCGATTGGTTTTCAGGAAGAAGCAGACTCCCTTTTGGGTGGTGAGGTGCATCCCGTTATTGATGCATCCCCCTGATGCGGCCCGCGTTTCCGTTACTTCACCGTAGCCCTGGGTTTGCAGCCAGTCTTGCACCGCTTTGGGTATCATGCCGTCACCTCGACGCGTCCTTTTTCCAGTGCTTCCAGCAGCCCCTTGCAGGAGCGTTCGATGACCTGATACACCGTCTCGAAGCCGTCGGGACCGCCGTAGTAGGGGTCGGGAACCGATGCGTTAGGGCCTCCCTGAGGGTCGAACTCTCGCAGGATGTGGATTTTATTTTGCTCCTCGGCGGTGCGCGCCTTGTTGAACAGGTAGGCGCGGTTATCGGTGTCCATGGCGATAATCAGGTCGAAGCGCTCGAAATCGTCACGTTTGAACTGCCGGGCGCGTCCGCCGTATTGCAGGCCGTGGCGGGCAGCGACGCGCCCCATGCGCGGGTCGGGCGGTTCTCCCACATGCCAGGAGCCGGTGCCGGCAGAATCCACCTCGTATTTGTGCCCCACGCCGGCTTGCTGCGTCAGGTGCCGGAACAGGTTCTCGGCCAAGGGGCTGCGGACGATATTGCCCAGGCAAACGAACAAGATGCGCTGTTTTTTCAAAGGAACCTCCCATTTCCTTGTCCCGATAGTATTAGCCTCCATTGTACCCGATTATACAAAAGACCTCCGGAGTTTCTTAAACTCCGGAGGTCTGAGTCATGCGGCAAAAGCGGAAATTATCGGCTGGCGGCATCCATTACGGCTACCGCGGCGATGTTGACGATATCGCGCACGTCGTCGCCGGCCTGCAACACGTGGACCGGCGCGCCCATCCCCAACAGGATAGGCCCGATGGCCTGGGCGTTCCCCAGGCGGGCCAGCAGTTTGTAGGCGATGTTGGCCGATTCCAGCGAGGGGAAGACCAGTACGTTGGCGTCTTTGACCTGACTGAAGGGGAAGCGTTCCTCCATCAGTTCGGGAACCACGGCGGTGTCGGCCTGCATTTCGCCGTCCACGGCCAGGTCGGGGCATTTTTCCTTGATGAGTTGCACCGCTTTGCTTACCTTGGCGGACAGGGGGTGCGGTGTGCTGCCGAAATTGGAGAAGGACAGCATCGCGACCCGCGGCTCGATTTCCATCTGGCGGGCGAAGTTGGCCGCCAGGCAGGCGACTTCGGCCAGGTCTTCGGCGGTGGGGTCGATGTTGACCGTCGCGTCCGTAAACAGGTACACCCGGTCGTTAGCAATCATGATGTACACGCCCGCGGCGCGTTGCACGCCTTCCTGGGTGTGGTGGATTTGCAGCGCCGGGCGGATGACGTCCGGGTATTCGTAGGTCAGTCCGGAGACGAAGGCATCCGCATCGCCCATCTTGACCATCATGGGACCAAAGACGTTTGGCTCTTGTACCTGCTTCTGGGCATCGGAAAGGGTGACGCCCTTGCGCCAGCGCATCTTGTGGTAGGCCCGCACGTATTCGTCCAGGCGGGCGAATTTCGGCGGATAGACTATCTCGGGCGAGAATTCCAGCCCCAGGCGTTCGATGTGCCCCTGAATGACCTCGGGATTGCCCACCAAAATCGGTTCGGCGATGTTCTCGTCTGCCACGTGCGCCGCGGCGCGGATGATTTTGGGTTCTTCGCCTTCGGCAAAGACAATCCGCTTGTTGGGAGCCGTGGATTTGGCCTTGTTGACGATGAAAGAACGTACCTGTTCTCCCTTGCCCAGGCGCATCTTCAGGCGCTCTTTGTACTCGTCAATGTCAATGGTGATGCGCGCTACGCCGGTTTCCATGGCCGCCTGCGCCACGGCGGGCGCTTCCCACCACAGGACGCGCGGGTCGAACGGCTTCGGGATGATGTAGTCCTCACCGAACTTCAAACTCTCTATCCCGTAAGCGCGTAACACGCTGTCGGGAACGTCCTCTTTGGTGAGGGAGGCCAACGCCTTGACGGCGGCCAGTTTCATCTCGTCGTTGATGGCGCTGGCATGGACATCCAACGCCCCGCGGAAGATGAAGGGGAAGCCCAGCACGTTGTTGACCTGGTTGGGATAGTCGGAGCGGCCGGTTGCCATGATGCAATCCGGGCGGGCGGCTTTGGCGACCTCGTAACGGATTTCGGGGTCGGGGTTCGCCATGGCAAAGATGATGGGCCGGTCGGCCATTTTCTTGACCATTTCGGGCTTAAGCACATCGGCGACCGAGAGGCCAAAGAACACATCCGCACCTTCGATGGCGTCATCCAGCGTGCGGGCATCGGTCTCGACGGCGAACATCTCCTTGTACTTGTTCATGCGCTCCGTGCGCCCCTTGTAGAGCACGCCCCGCGAATCCAGCATGATGACGTTTTCGGGTTTGACGCCCAACTTGATAGCCAGTTTGGTGCAGGAGACCGCCGCTGCGCCCGCTCCGTTGACCACCAGTTTGATTTCTTCAGGGCGCTTGCCCGCGATTTCCAGCGCGTTGAGCAGGCCCGCATTGGAGATGATTGCCGTCCCGTGCTGGTCGTCGTGGAAGACGGGGATGTCCAGCATCCCCTTGAGGGTTTCTTCGATGTAGAAGCACTCCGGGGCCTTGATGTCTTCCAGGTTGATGCCGCCAAAGGTAGGTGCAATGGCGGCGACGACCTTGATGATTTCCTCCGGGTCGTGGCTGTTTACTTCGATGTCGAAAACGTCAATATCGGCGAACTTCTTGAACAACACCCCCTTGCCCTCCATAACCGGCTTGGAGGCCAGCGCGCCGCGGTCGCCCAGCCCCAGAATGGCCGTCCCGTTGGAAACGACTGCCACCAGATTCCCCTTGGATGTGTACTCGTAGGCCAGGTTAGGGTCTTCCGCTATGTCGAGAACGGGAAAGGCGACACCCGGTGTATACGCCAACCCCAGGTCGCGCTGAGTCGCCAGGGGCTTGGTCGGCAAAATCGAAATCTTCCCTGGTTTGCCACCCAAACGGTGGTATTCCAGGGCATCTTGTTTGGTAATGCTGCTCATGGTGCCCTCCAAAAACAGGGTAAGCCAGCCGATTGGGGCTGGATTGCGAAACCGCTTCCACTTTATTGTACCCTGAAGCCTGGGAACGAAATACCTCAATTGGCATGATTTTCTTAATAACCCTTGTCACATTCCGCGGAATAATGTAAACTTTTACAAAGGTTTATCAGGTCTCTCGCCTATTGCCCAGCCGGGCGATATGGCGTTGGACGAAAAAGACTTTTGCATACGAACACGCGTGCAATTTAAGACGTTCTCCATGCCACGCAGGATTTGCTGCACGACAGGCGTATTTTGCCTGAGGATGAAAAGGCTGTTTCTTCAGAGAAGATGTTTCCGAAACGTGTATGCGTAAAACCATTCGTTTGAGAAAAACACCGGTATCTTCCCGTTCTTCTTGCAAATAGCCTCTTTGTTACTCAGGTTCTTCCTCTCCATAACGGCAGCACCGGGAACCGTTTCCCGATGTGCGCTGGGGAGAGATTATCCGGGGCAGCGTACCCTTTTCAGGGGCGCGTCCGTTCCAACGATGCGAATATCCCCCGCTTTTTCATCCGGAAAGGCGTTCAGGCTCCTGTATTTCTCTCGAATGTTCAGGTAGCCGACCTTTTTCTGCATTTGGAATCAGGGTAAATTTTACGAATACGTCGTTTTGCAATGGTGCAGCCGTGGCTTGTGGAACGCAAGTTGCGGCTGTTTTGTTTTCCCTACCGCCTATGAGCCGCAAAATCACCGCTCTGCGTCTGCAGAAACGCAACCCCCGGCGTGTCAACGTCTTTCTGGATGGCGAATTTGCCTTTGGATTGAGCCGCATCGTGGCTGCCTGGCTGCGGGTGGGGCAGGAATTGACGGAAGAGAAAATCGCCGCTTTGCAGGCTGAGGACGCCGTAGAAGTAGCCTACCAGCGGGCGGTGCGTTTTCTCTCTTATCGCCCTCGCACGCGGGCGGAAGTGCGCCGCAACCTGGAGAAACACGAAACGCCCCCGGCTGTGGTCGAGACGGTTCTGGAACGCCTGCAAGAGAACGGCTTGCTGGATGATGCCGCCTTCGCCCATGCCTGGGTGGAGAACCGCTTGGCGTTTCGCCCCCGCGGAGCGAGAGTCTTGCGGCAGGAATTGCGGCAGCGCGGCGTTCCCGATGAAATCACCGAGGCTGTTCTGGAATCTTCTCTCCCGAACGAAACCGACCTGGCATATCGGGCCGGGCAAAAGCGGCTGCGCCGTTTGAGCCGCCTTCCCTGGCAGGAATTTCGCCAGAAGATGGGCGCTTACCTGGCCCGACGCGGGTTTTCCTACGAAGCAGCCTCCGAAGCGGGGCACCGCCTGTGGGATGACTTGCAATCCAACCTTAAAAATGACGAAAATGAGGAAACCCCATGAACCCGATACTTGTTGTTCTACTCATTGTGCTGGCCCTGGGATTGGGCGGCGCTGTTGGGTATATCTGGAAGCAGCGTCAATGTGAGGAACGCATCCAGCGAGAAGAGGCTGAGGCGGGCAACATTTTGCAGCGTGCCCGCGCCGATGCGCAGGAAATCCGTATCAAGGCTCAGGAGGAAACCCTGGCCTTGCGCGAGCGGGCCGAGAAAGAAATCGAGCGCCGCCGTCAGGAGTTAGAGCGATTCGACGAGCGCTTGCAGCGCCGCCGGGAGGAACTGGAACAGCGTTCCGAGCGCCTGGAACGCACCCAGGAGAACCTCAACCGCCGTCAAAGCAGTCTGGACAAGCGTTTCAACGAACTGAAGAAGGCCGAAGAGAAGCAACTGGATGAATTGCAGCGGGTCGCCAAGATGAGCGTGGACGAGGCCCGCGACGTGCTGTTGGAGAAGGTGGCTCGCGAGGCGCGGGAGGACATGGCCCGCATCATCCGCCAGATTGAGGCCGAGGCCCGCGACGAGGGGGAGAAGCGCGCCCGCAAACTGATTGCCGATGCCATCCAACGCGTCGCCTCCGAGCACGTCAGCGAGATTACCACCAAAGTGGTTAACCTGCCCTCCGATGACATGAAAGGGCGCATCATTGGGCGTAACGGGCGCAACATCAAGGCCTTCGAACAGGCTGCCGGCGTGGACGTGATTGTGGATGATACCCCCGAGGCGGTTACGATTTCCAGTTTCGACCCCGTGCGCCGCGAGGTAGCCCGCCGCGCCCTGGAGAAACTCGTTCTGGATGGGCGCATCCATCCGGCTTACATTGAAAAGGTGCTCCGCAAAGAGCAGCAGGCCGTGGAGCGCATCATCGAGGAGGCCGGGGAGCAGGCCGCCTTCGATGCAGGGGTGGCGGGGCTGCATCCTGCCATCGTCAAGATGATGGGACGTCTCAAGTTCCGCACCTCCTACGGGCAGAATCAACTCGACCACGCCGTGGAGACCGCCAAACTCGCCACCGTGATTGCCTCCGAATTGGGCGCGGACGTGACGGTTGCCAAGACCGCCGCCTTCCTGCACGACATCGGCAAGGCCATGGACCACAACGTGGAGGGCACGCACGCCGGCATCGGGGCCGAGTTCATCAAGCGTTACGGCGTCCCTCCCCGCATCGTCAACGCCGTGGCCTCCCACCATCACGAGGTGGAACAGGAGAGCGTGGAGGCCGTGATTGTGGAGGCCGCCGACGCCATCTCGGGCGCGCGTCCCGGAGCGCGCCGCGAGAGCCTCGAGCAGTACATCAAGCGGGTGCGCGCTTTGGAGGAGGTCGCCACGGCGCACAAGGGCGTCACGGAAAGTTACGCCTTGCAGGCCGGGCGTGAAATCCGCGTCTTCGTCCGTCCCCAGGACGTGGACGACGCTGCCGCCACCATCCTGGCCCGCGACATCGCCAAGGAAATCGAAGAAAAGATGCAGTACCCCGGTCAAATCAAAGTCACCGTCATCCGCGAAACGCGGGCGGTGGATTATGCCAAGTAGGCCCTGAGGTGATAGACAGACGGTTACGCTGCCGACATTCAGCCCATTTTCCCAGAACGCCGCATCAAAGGCGAGGCCGTCCCCCAGATGCCCTTCGACGGGCCGCCCTTCCTGACGGAGGCGCAGATTGCCCTCATCGAAGCCTGGGTGGCCGCCGGCGCGCCGGATAATTGAGATTGTGCCGATACAAAAACACCCGAAGTCTCGGCGACTTCGGGTGTTTTGCGTTTTCGGCCTATCGCAAGAACGGATTCCCCTGCCGCTCTTCCCCGACCGTGGTGGGCGGCCCGTGGCCGGTGTAGAGGTGCGTCTCGCCGGGCAAAGTGAGCACCTGGGTGCGGATGCTCTCCAGCAGCGTGGCGTAATCTCCACCGGGCAGGTCGGTGCGCCCGATGCTGCCCCGAAAGATGACGTCCCCCACGAAGGCGGCCTCGGCCTGCGGACAGTAAAAGATGACGTGCCCGCGAGTGTGTCCCGGCGCGTGGCGCACCTCGAAAGTGACCTCCCCCAGATGCAAAATCTGACCGTGATGCAATTCGATGGTCGGCTCCGGGCCGGGGTCAATGTGGAAGCCGAAGAGGGGCGCGCCGCCTTCCACACGCCACAAAGGGTAATCGGCGGGATGCAGCGCCACCGGTACAGGGGGATTGGAGGCATCCGAAACCGCGCCCGCTCCGCCGAGATGGTCGAAATGGGCGTGTGTGAGCCAAATGTGGGCGATGCGCCAGTTGCGCTGCCGGGCGGCCTCTACGATGCGCTCCCCCTCCCAGGCCGGGTCTATCACCGCCGCGGTGCGCGTGCGCTCATCGGCGACGATGTAGGTGTTGGTCTGCACGGGACCAAGGGTGAGGGAGTGAATGGCGAGGGGGGACATTAGTGCATTGGTTGCATTGGCTGTGTTGGTCTGAGTGGTCGTATTGGTCGTATTGGTCTAATTGGTCTGATTGGTCTGATTGGTCGTCCGCACGCCGCACCCCGCACTTCGCACGGTCTGTCCTCCGCACGCCGCGCTACGCCCCCTCTACCGTCTGCACCTCCAGCGCCGCGGGGAGCAGGGTGATTTCCAGGCG
>JANTFR010000017.1 GCA_024763355.1 Anaerolineales bacterium | reverse complement strand
GCGACCCGCACAGCATCGTCGAGGCGATGACGATTGCCGCGTTCGCCGTCGGGGCCGACGAGGGCTACATCTACGTGCGCGGCGAGTACCGTCTGGCACAGGAACGCCTGCGGAAAGCAATCGCGCAGGCGCGGCAGGCCGGTTTTCTGGGCGAGAACATCCTGAACAGCGGCTTCTCCTTCGACATCCACGTCCACAGCGGCGCAGGGGCTTACATTTGCGGCGAGGAAACCGCCCTGCTGGAATCGCTGGAAGGCAAACGCGGCGAACCGCGCTTCCGGCCTCCCTATCCCACCACCTGCGGCCTGTGGTGTCAGCCCACCCTGGTCAACAACGTGGAGACGCTGGCGAACGTGCCGGCCATCACCCGCAACGGGTGGCAGTGGTATCGCATGTTCGGTACGCCCGGCAGCCCCGGCACGAAGGTCTACACCATCCTGGGCAACGTCAACCGCCGCGGGGTCATCGAAGTTCCCCTGGGCATCACCCTGCGGGAAGTCATCGCCATCTACGGCGGCGGGATGACGGACGGGACGCGCCTCAAACTGGCGCAGACGGGCGGCTCCAGCGGCTCGGTCGTCCCCGCCAGTTTGCAAGATACGCCCATGGATTTCAACTCGTACAAGCAGGCGGGCGTCTCTCTCGGCTCCGGAGCGCTGCTGATTTGCAACGAAGATACCTGCGTGATTGACCTGGCGCTCGTCCTGATGAATTTCTTCCGCGTGGAGAGTTGCGGCAAGTGCACCCCCTGCCGGGTGGGAACCCGCCGCGCCCACGCCATCCTGACCCGCATCAGCCACGGGCAGGGCACGATGCACGACCTGGAGGAACTGGAAACCATTGCCGAGGCCATGGCGACTCTCTCCAACTGCGGCCTGGGAACCAGCGCCTCCGTCCCCCTGCGCGACATCCTGCGCCACTACCACGCCGAAGTGGAAGCCCACGTGCGCTTGAAAGTCTGCCCGGCGGGAGTTTGTCCGATAGTCGGGTAGTCGGGTGGTCGGTTGTCCGTTGTCCGTCGTCCGTGGTCTACGGTCTACCGTCCCCCGTCCACCGTCCACCTGACCCCTGACACCTGTACTTGACACTTGACACCTGGCACTTGACACCTCGTACTTGACACCCCATGCCCACCATTACGATTGACGGCCAACTTCTGGAAGTACCCTCCGGCATCACCGTCCTGCGCGCTGCGGAGATGCACGGCATCGCCATCCCCAAACTGTGCGATTTCGAGCACCTCACCCCTTACGGCGGATGCCGTCTGTGCGTCGTTGAAGTGCAAGGCTCCCGGATGTTGCAGACCTCCTGCACCATTCCCGTCACCGAGGGGATGGAAGTCCGCACCGACACGCCCAAAGTGCGCGAAGCGCGGCGTCTCGTCCTGGGGATGCTCTTCGGCGAGCGCAACCACTTTTGCATGTACTGCCAGGTTAGCGGCGGCGACTGCGACCTGCAAAACGCCGCCCTTACCGAGCAGATGGACCATTGGCCGATGCAGCCCCCCTGGAATCCCTACCTCGTGGACGCCTCCCACCCTTACTTCGTCCTCGACAACAACCGCTGCATCCTGTGCCGCCGCTGCGTGCGCGCCTGCGACGAACTGGTCGGCAACCGCACCTGGGGCATGGCATCCCGCGGAGCCGACACCCTCCTGACCGCCGACAACGGCCTGCCCTGGGGCGAGAGTTCCTGCATTAAGTGCGGCACCTGCGTGGAGGTCTGCCCCACGGGAGCGCTCATCGAGCGGCACAGCGCCTACCAGGGCCTCAGCGCCCAGACCGAAGCCGCCCCCAGCCTGTGCGTGGGATGCAGCGTAGGCTGCGGCCTGACCCTGCGGGTGCGCGATAATCGCCTGGTACGCATCCAGAGCCGTTGGGAGGCTCCCGTCAACCACGGCCTGCTGTGCGAAGAGGGCCGCCTGCGCCCCTTCTACGAAACCCGTCAGCGGCTGGATACGCCTCTCGTGCGCCGGGATGGAGCGTTGCAGGCCGCCACGTGGAAAGAAGCCTGGGAACGCATCGCCCAGGAATTACGCGTCTCTGCGGAGAAGACCGCCGCCCTGATTTCCACCCGCCTCCCCGCCGAGAATCTGGCCGCCTTTACCCGCCTCTTTCGGGAGGGATTGCGCTCCCCGATGGTCGCCTGCCTGGAAGAGGGCTACCCCACCCACCCCGCCCTGGAACGGAGCCTGACCCCGCAGCGCCGCGCCGCCCTGGAAGATTTACGCGCCGCCGACTGCGTTCTCGTCCTCGGCGCCGACCTCGTGAACCGTCATCCCGTGGCGGGCTTCTTCCTCAAGCGCAACCTGCCGGAGAAGACCCGTCTCATCCTCTGCGGCACGCCGGAGACCCCGTTGGGCGAAAAGGCCGATGTCCTCCTGCCCTGCACGGGTGCGGAAACGCTCTCCACGCTGCGCGCCCTCTCCAAGGGAGTTCGCTCTGAGGCAGATTCCGGGGACACGGCGCTCTCCGAGGCCGCCGCGCTCCTCCAAAGCGCCTCCGCTCCCATCGTCGTCATCGGACGCGGCTTCACGGGAGGGGCCAACGAGGCCTCCATCGCCGCCCTCCTGAGGCTGGCCGAGAACTTCGGGGCGAAAATCCTGCTCCTGTACGGCAAAGCCAACAGCCGCGCCGCCCTGGCTTACGGATTGCAGCAGCGCTTCGAACCAGCGGGGATGGAGGCGGTCTTCGTCCTGCTGGGCGACGACGACCCCGGCGGCAGCCTGCCGGAGCGCCTGCGGAATGTCCCCTTCCTGGCCATCCAGGCTGCCTGGCGCTCGGAACTGACCGCCCAGGCCGATGTGGTGCTCCCCGCTCCTCTGTGGACGGAACAAGGCGGGCACTACCTGAACCTGGAAGGCCGTCTGCAAGAGGCCCGCGCCGCCCTGCGCCCGCCGGAAGGCATCCACACCCCCCTGGAGACCCTCCAACGCCTGGCCCTCCTCCTGGGCATTCCCCTCTCGCTGGAGTGGCAGACGGCGCTGGAGGGAGTGGACGGTGGACGATGGACGGTAGACCGTAGACTGACCACGGACGACTGACAACCGATTACGGACGACCGACCACGGACGACGGACAACCGACCACGGGCAACTGACCACGGACCACGGACGACGGACCACGGGCAACCCGACCACGCAACTATCCGACTACCTGACTACCTGACTACCCGACTACCTGACTACCCGACTACCCGACTACCCGACCACCCGACCACCCGACCACCCGACTACCTGACCACCCGACTACCTGACTACCCGACCACCCGACCACCCGACCACCCGACCACCCGACTACCTGACTACCTGACTACCTGACTACCCTCCCATGCCCCCAAAAATTTCCTCCGACTGGCTGGGCGCGTGCGCCGGATGCCACATGTCTCTGCTGGATATTGACGAGCGCCTCATCGAAATTGCCGAGGCCGCCGACATCCGGGCTACGCCCATCACCGATTTGAAGCGTCCCGACCCCGAAGGTGTGGAGGTCGGCATCTTGAGCGGCGCGGTCAATTTGAGCACCCACGTGGAGGTCGCCAAACGCATGAGGGAGCGCGCCAAAATCCTGGTCGCGCTGGGGGATTGCGCCGTCTTCGGCGGCGTGATTGCCCAGCGGAACCTGTGCGGCACGCTGGCCGCCCTGCGCCGCGCCTACCTCGAGGCCGAGAGCAACGACGAGAGCGCCCAAATCCCCGAACACCCCGATTTGGGCGTGCCCGAAGACGTGCGCGCCCTGCACGAAGTCGTCCCGGTGGATGTCTTCGTCCCCGGCTGCCCGCCCCACGCCGACGTGATTTTCTACGTGCTGAACGAACTGGCGCACGGACGCATGCCGGAAATCAAGGATGAGAACTTACACTGGGAATGATACAAGAGGCCGGCGGGCCGTGCAACGTGCGGACATGCGACGTGCGAAGCACCGGCAGACCGGAGGAAATCCGCCCGACCTGGACGAAAGAACGTAGATTACGCAGATTTCACGCAGATACCCGCAGCACTGGCAAACGAACCATCGAAAATCAGCGAGAATCAGCGTGCATCAGCGCCATCAGCGTTCTGCTGCCCGGCAGGCTGGAGTGTGCCCTCCAACACATCTTTAGTGCTCCCAACCCGCCCCCCTAACCACCCAACTACCTGACTACCTAACTACCCAACTACCCAACTACCTAACTACCCCCACCATGCGCAAAATCACGATTGAACCCGTCACCCGCATCGAAGGGCACGCCAAAATCACCATTTACCTGGATGAGCTGGGCAACGTAGACCATTCCTACCTGCACATCAACGAGTTTCGCGGCTTCGAGAAATTTTGCGAAGGGCGCATGTTTTTCGAGATGGCGAGCATCACGCCCCGCATCTGCGGCATCTGTCCGGTGAGCCACCACCTGGCAGCCGCCAAAGCTGCCGACCGGATTGTGAACGCTCCCCCGCCGCGCCCCGCCCGCTTGCTGCGCGAGTTGATGCACATGGGGCAGGTCATCCAAAGCCACGGGATGCACTTCTTCGAACTGGCCGGCCCCGACCTCCTCCTGGGATTCGATGCGCCCCCCGAAAAGCGCAACGTGGTCGGTCTCATCCAGGCCAATCGGGAGGTAGCCCTGCAAGCCATCCGCCTGCGAAAATTCGGCCAGCGCATCATCGAAATCCTGGGGAACCGCAAGGTGCATCCCAACTTTGCCGTCCCCGGCGGGGTGAACAAGGCCCTCACGCCTCAGGAGCGCGATGAAATTCTGGGGAACTATGCGGAGGCGCTGGCAACCGTCCGGGCGGGGTTGGCAATCATGAAGCGCTGGGCGGAGGGCAACCGCGCCGACATTGAAAAATTCGCCGTCTTCCCCAGCGGCTACATGGGATTAGTCGCGCCCGGCGACAATCTGGAACTCTACGAGGGTGAAATCCGCCTGATTGGGCCGCAGGGGGAGGATTGGGCGCGCTTCCGGGGAGAGGACTATCTGGAATACATCGCCGAGCGCGTCGAAGCGTGGAGTTACCTCAAATTCCCCTACTACAAAAAGATGGGCTATCCCCAGGGAACGTACCGCGTCGGTCCGCTGGGACGCCTCAACGTGGCCGCCCGGTTGGGAACGCCCCTGGCGGAGGCGGAGTTGCGGGCGTTCAAGGCGCTCAATCCCGCGGGGCCGGTGGAGAACACCCTCTACTACCACCTGGCGCGGCTCATCGAGACCCTCTACTGCGTGGAACGCGTCCACATCCTGCTGGACGACCCCGACATCCTCAGCACGGACATCCTCAACACCCGCCGCGAGATGCAGCCCCGTGGCGTGGGTGTGCTGGAAGCGCCCCGCGGCACGCTCTTCCACGATTACCGCGTGGACGAGGACGGCAAACTGGAACGCGTCAACCTGATTGTCGCCACCGGCAACAACAACTGGGCAATGAGCGCCGCCGTGGACAGCGTAGCCAAAACCTACATCCGCAACGGCGAGGTGCGCGAAGGCATCCTCAACCGGGTGGAGGCCGCCGTGCGCGCCTACGACCCCTGCCTGTCCTGCTCCACCCATGCCGTCGGGCAAATGCCCATGCAGGTACAGATTTTCGCCCCCGACGGTACTCTGCACGCCGAGGTGGGGAGGTGGACGGCGGACGACAGACGACAGACCACGGATGACCGGCGAGAACGGTAGACGGTAGACGGTAAAGCGTGCGGCGTGCGGTGTGCGGGGGACGACAGACCACGGATGACCGGCGACGGACGATAGCCGGCGGACGGTAGACGGTGGACGGTAGACGGTAAAGCGTGCGGTGTGCGGGAGACGACAGACCGCGGATGACTGGCGACGGACGGTGGACGGCGGACGACCGACAAACCGATGAACCAATGCAACCAATGCAACTAATGAACCAATGAACCAATGCAACCAACTCATCATCGGCATCGGAAACCCCCTGCGCGGGGACGACGCTCTGGGAGCAGAAGCCATCCGCGCCCTGGAGGCACGCGCCCTGCCGCCGGGAGTGAAGACCGTCCACGTACAGCAACTCAGCATGGATTTGGCCGAGCCGCTGGGGGCGGCTTCCCTGGCTGTTTTCATCGATGCCCGCCTGGGGGAACCTGCCGGGGAATTGCGCGCCGCAGAACTGAAGCCCAATTCCTGCCTGAACGCATCGGGAGTATCCCACTTTTTCACCCCGGAGACCCTCCTGGCCGCCGTGCAGGCCCTCTACGGGCAACACCCGAAGGCATACCTGTTTTCCGTCAACGCGCACACCTTCGATTTCGGCGCGCCACTCTCCCCCCTCGTGCACGCCGCGCTCCCTCGCTTGCTCGACCGCGTCCTGAACGTCCTCCGCACTTCCCCGTAGCATACCAGCGAGTGACAATCAACAGGCTTTTTCCGTGATGGAAGATGCTATCCAGGCGCGGCAGAATATGATAGAACAGGGAGGATTTATCGCAGTCCGTCTTCTCATCCGCCCCTCGTCTCTCCCTCATGAACACTTTCCTCATCCGCTTCTCCCAAGACCCGATTGGCAACACCCTGGCCGTCATCGTCCTGCTGCTCCTCCTGGCCGGCTTCATCCAATCTCTGCTGGCCTTCTCCAACGACGAACCGCCCAAACGCCGTCCGCCCGCCTGGTGGATAGTCGTCCTGGCGCTGGCCGGCGCAGCGGTGGCCTTCTACATGGCTTACGTGGAAATCAACAAGGTGGAGGCCCTCTGCGGGCCGGTGGGCAACTGCAATTCCGTGCAGCAGAGCCGCTACGCCACCCTCTTCGGCGTCCTCCCCGTCGGCGTCTTCGGCATCATCGGGTACATTGCCATCCTGGTCGCCTGGGCGTTCCAGACCTACGCCCCCGCTCCCCTACGCGTGCCCGCCGCCCTCACCCTGTGGGGCATGACCCTTTTTGGAACCCTGTTCAGCGCCTATCTCACTTTTCTGGAGCCTTTCGTCATCGGGGCAACCTGCATCTGGTGTATTTCCTCAGCCCTCATCATGCTGGCCTTGCTCTATCTCGAAACGCCCCTCATGCTGGCGCTCTGGCAGGCAGAGGAAGAAGACGACCTCGCTTGAAATATCAGGTCTCCCCCCATGCGCGACCAGCCAAGCCTCCCGCCCCCCGAAGCCATCCCGCCGGATATCGGCATCTGCGAAGACTGCCGCAGGGAACTCTTTGCCCCCGCTGACCGGCGCTACCGCTACCCCTTCATCTCCTGCGCCAACTGCGGTCCGCGCTTCAGCATCCTGAAGCAGCCACCTTATCAGCGCGGCAATACCTCCCTGGCTGCCTTCAAGATGTGCGCACAGTGCGCCGAGGAATACGATGCCCCCGACGGCCGTCGTTACCGGGCTTCCACCATCGCCTGTGAGACCTGCGGCCCGCAGGTGTGGCTGGAAACCCCCGGAGACGGGGACTCTCCCCCTTTGCGGGGTGCTTCCGCTATAGAAAAAGCCCGGCAATTTTTAGCGGAGGGCCGCATCGTCGCCGTCAAGGATACGGGGGGCTACCGCCTGTTGTGCGACGCCGCCAACGCCGAGGCCGTGGCCGAACTGCGCCGCCGCAAACGCCGCCCCGACAAGCCTTTCGCCGTCATGGTGGGAGAGATGCGCGTTGCGGAGCAACTCTGCCGGATGGGACAGGCCGCCCGCGACCTGCTAAACGCCCCCCAGCGCCCCATCGTCGTGCTGGAACGCCGCCCCGATGCGCCCATCGCCCCCGAAGTATCTCCGGCGCAAAACACCCTGGGGGTGATGCTCCCCTACACCGGCCTGCACTGTCTCTTGTTGGAAAGCGCGCCCAATTTCCCTCCGGCATTGGTGGTCACCAGCGGCAACCCCAACGGAGAGCCCCTGGTCAAAACGGATGCCGAAGCGCGGCAGCGGCTCGCGCCCCTGGCCGACGCCATCCTGATGCACGACCTGGACATCCAGACGCGCTGCCACGACTCGGTGGTACGTGTCTTCCAGGGGCACGCCTATCCCCTGCGGCGCGCCCGCGGCTACGTCCCGGCTCCCCTGCGTCTGGCACACAAAGGCGTTCCCCTCCTGGCAACGGGGGGAGAATTGAAAAGCACTTTTTGCCTCACCAATCAGGAGTACGCCTTCCCCGGTCAGCACCTCCACGGAGGGGAGAACCAGCGCACATTGCGGGTCTTCACCGAGCACATCGCCCGCCTGGAAGATTTGCTCCGCATCCGCCCGGAAGCGATTGCCTGCGACCTGCATCCCGCTTACCTTTCCAGCCGGTATGCGCGTCAGCGCGCCGAGGCGGAGGGGCTGCCCCTCGTCCGGGTGCAGCACCACCATGCCCACATCGTCTCCTGCATGGCCGAGCACCAGATTCCCGACGACGAACCCGTCATCGGAGTGGCCTTCGACCGCACCGGCTACAGCACAGAAGAGGGGGAGAACTGGGGCGGAGAATTCCTGCTCAGCACCTACACCGACTTCCAGCGCGCCTATCACCTGGACGACATTCCCCTGCCCGGCGGCGAACAGGCCGTGCGCCATCCCTGGCGGCAGGCGCTTGCCTGGCTGGAACGCGCCGGCATCCCCTGGACACAAGACTTGCCCCCCGTTCAGCACGTCCTCCGGCAGGGCGACCGACGCACGCTACAGGCCATCCAGCGGCAAATGCAGAGCGAGACCACCGGACAGCGTTCCTCCAGCGTGGGGCTGCTCTTCGATGCCGTCGCCTCCTTGATTGGCATCCGCCACGAAATCAGTTACACGGGGCAGGCCGCGATGGAACTGGAGGCCCGCGTGGCCTCGCATCAGTTCGGGCTATACCCCATCCTGATTACCGGCGAGGTGATTGACCCCGTGCTGACCATCCGCCGTATCGTGGCCGATTTGCGCGAGGGCGTCCCGCAGGGCGTCATCGTGGCACGCTTCCACAACACGATTGCCATGATGGTGCACGAGGGCTGCCGCAAAATCCGCGAAGAGCGGGGCATCCGCCGGGTGGTGTTGAGCGGCTGCATCTGGCAAAACGCCACCCTGCTGGGGCGCGCCGTCGAGACCTTACGCAACGACGATTTCGAGGTCTGCTTCCATCGGCAGGTTCCCCCCAACGATGGCGGCCTGGCGCTGGGCCAGGCCGTGGTGGCGATGCACCGGCTGAAGGGCTGATTTCACTCCCTGTCCAGCCACAACTCGCGGTATTCGCGCCGCCAATCGGAGAGAAAGCGCAGGGCAATCAGGACGGCGTCCAGGACGGCAAACCATACCAGTGGGGCAGGGAATCGCAAGAGGTAAAACACAGGGGGCAAGATAACCGCCGTCAAGACAGTGGCGCGCGCTCCGTGCCGCCAGACGAGCAGGATGGCAATCAAAACCCCCAACGCCAGGAAGAAACTCAAAGGGTAGAGGGCCAGCAGGCCGCCGGAGGTGGTTGCCAGCCCCATCCCGCCCCGAAAATCGGCAAACAGCGGCCAGATGTGCCCCGCTACGGCGCACACGCCGGTCAGGACGGGCCAGTACCACGCCCCGCCGGCGCGCAAGGCCAGATAAACGGGCAGGAAACCTTTGGCGGTATCCAGCACCAGCACCAGAGCGCCCCATCCAAACCCCAGGGTACGAATGACGTTGGTAGTGGTGGCGTGGCCGGAACCGGCGGCACGGATATCTATGCCTTTGCGCCAGCGGGTAATCCACACGGCAAAGGGCAGGGAACCGGAGATGTAGCCGAGGAGGGGAAAGAGCATGGAGAGGAGAGCAGAAGAGTCAGGAGGGCTTGCGGGCGACAATCCAGGCGTTGAAGCCTTCGGTGTGAACGTCTACGGCATCCCCATTCACGGGCAGCAAATCCACAATTCGGGAGGGGGGCAGGAAGTGGCTGCGCATGAGGGTCACTTTTTCCATCACGGCAATCCATTTGACCGACCAGGTGCGGATGTCCGGCTCTTCGATGACCAGCAAGCCGCCGGGAGCAAGGACGCGCCACAATTCCGCCAGCGTGCGGCGCTGGTCATCGACGTGATGGAGGGCATCCACCATGAGGACGCGGACGAAAGTGCCCTCGGGGAAGGGCAAACGTTCCGTTTGAGTGCCGACGGGCTGCAAACCGTCCTTGCGGACCGCTTCGCGCAGCATCTTGAAGGATTCGTCGGCTACCACCACCTGGGGGGCAGAATCTTTCAGGGTAACAGCAACCCGCCCCGTGCCGCCGCCCGCATCCAGAAGGGGGCCGTCCACAGGGAGTTGCAGGTATTCCCATAAGGGCTTGTCATCCTGCAAAGGTATCAGTTTTTCGTAGAAAGGGGCCAGAAGGCCGAAGTGGTCGAGGAGGGGCATGGGAGGGGAGTTGGGTAGTCGGATAGTCGGGTGGTCGGGTACGTCGGGTGGTCGGGTGGTCGGGTAGTCGGATAGTTGCCTGGTTGGGTAGTTGCCCGGTCGAGTGGTCTGTCGTCTGTGGTCTGTCGTCCGTTGTCAGTCGTCCGTGGTCAGTCTACGGTCTACCGTCCATCGTCCACCGTCTACCATCCACGGTCGCGCATGATGACGGGCAGGTAGATTTGCGCGGCAGGCTCGGCGGTGGGGACGGGCGAGGGGGTGACCGTCGGGAAACTGGCCGGATTGGCGGTGAAATTGATGAGTATCAAATTCTCGTCGCAATTGGGAATGGTATCGAAAGTGACCGGGGCGGAGAGAGGGTTCAAATCACGGTCATAAAGCCGGATTTGCAAAGCGCCGGTGCTCCCCAGGGGCTGATTTGCCAGGGTTATCTCAAAGCCCGCAGGGCCGTAAGCCGGAGCCATGCCGACGGCGGTCAACTCGTCAACGGGCAGGCCGGCAATCCTTCCGGAGACCTCCACCACGATGAAATCCTGAACCGGCGCGCCGTTGACATCCAATACCTGCCCGCCGACGCCCATCCAATCGCAGCCGCCATCCCCGTGGAAGAGGTTGGGCATCCGGCGGGGCATCCCAATTTGCACTTGATAGGGCCAGGGCGTTTCTGTCGGCCCCTGCGCGCCGGAGGGGAGGGCGGTTTCCGTAGCGGCAAGATTGCTCGCCGGAGAGGGTGTGGGCGAGGCTACCAGCGGCGGGACGCCCACCTGCGCGGCGGGGGTATCCGTGGGAGAGGGAGCGGCGGTCTCCCCCGGAGGGAGCGTTGCAACCGGAGGCAGGGTCTCCACAACCGGGGGCGGCTGTGAGTTCCCCAATATCCCGCACGCCGAGAGCGTGACCAGCAAGAAACCACCCAGAAACAGGCGGACGAGAACGGTTTTCGACATGAGAATCTCCTATCAAGTGTCATGTATCATGTGTCAAGTGCCAAGTGCCAAGTGCCAAGTGCCAAGTACCAAGTGTCAAGTGCCAGGTGTCAAGTGTCATGTGTCATGTGCGTCCTGCTCCCCGCGTTCCAGCGCGCCGACAAACCAATGAACCAATGAACCAATGAACCAATGAACCAATGAACCAATGAACCAATACCCCAAAATTATACCCAACAATTCTTGACCCGCCTCGTAAAAAAGGCTACACTAAAAATGCCGGGCTGCCGCGCGGCAGCCACGTTCCCCTGGAACATTTCAGCCGTCAACGCACATGGGGCAGCATCCTCGTCGGCGATATCGAGCGGGTATTTTTCGCTGCAGGAGGTTGCTATGCACGCAAACATCGTACCGTTCCGAATTTTGCTGGCTGTGGATGGTTCAGAGCACGCTTATGCCGCTTTGCGGCTCGTCCGTGACCTGCCTCTGACAGACAATGACATCGTGGACGTCGTGTCGGTCATGATTCCCCGGCACGCCTCCGACTACTGGGCGCACGAGACCATCCTGAAACGCAGCCGCGCCGAATTGGAATCCATCCCCGCGCAAATAGAAACCGAGGTACTCACCGGCAACCCCGCCGAACAAATTCTGGAGCGCGCCGCCCAGCGCAAACCCGACTTGATAGCCCTGGGAGCGCAGGGGCTGCGCGCTACGCTGGGCTTTCTGCTGGGCGGGGTGGCACAGCAGGTGGTGGAACACGCCGAACAGCCGGTACTGATTGCTCACGCCCCGTACAACGGCCTGCGCCAGGCATTGATTGGGGTGGATACGTCTCCCTTCACCGAGAAAACGCTGGATTATCTGCACCGCTTCCCCTTCCCGGATGGCGTGCGCGGTACCCTCTTGCACGTCCTGCCTCCAGAACTCACTCCGGAGCGTCTGCTGCAAACCTGGCCGGTGTACCCCGGCGAAGAACTGGTCGTGCCGGAGTTGAGTGAAGAAGACCGCGCCGCCTTGAAGCGTCAGGCGGAAGAGGAGGTGGCAAACGGTGAAGCCCTGCTGAAAGAGGTTTCTGCCCGCATGGAAGGCCTCTTCCCGGTGGAAATTGCCCTTCGGCGCGGCGACGCGGCCACCGAATTGATTGAGCAAGCCAAAGAGATGGATGCCGACCTGGTAATAACCGCCCACCGCGGCGAGAGCGGCATCACCCGCTGGCTGCTGGGCAGCGTAGCCCGCAAAATTGCCTACCATGCCCCCCACGCGGCGCTGATTGTGAAGTGAGGGGGAAGTTAGGTAGTTGGGTAGTTGAGCGGAGAGACCGGGTGATGTATCCCTCGACCCCCGCAACCCCTAACTTCGCAACTTCTAACTTCGCAACCCCTAACCCGCAACCCCTAACTTCGCAACTCCTGAGCCCGCAACCCCTCGCACCCCTCGTCCATTTGCGGTACACTCTCCGCATGGACAAATACGAACGCTTGCAAACGTACATCCGCTCGTTGGGAAGCGCGGCGGTAGCCTACTCCGGCGGCGTGGACAGCACGCTGCTCCTCAAAGTGGCCTTCGACTGCCTGGGTGACAGCGCCGTGGGGCTGATTGCTGTCTCCCCCAGTTTGCCGCCTTACGAACTGGCGGAGGCCGAAGAGATTGCCCGCCATATCGGGGTGCGCCTGGAACGCATCGCCACCCACGAGGCCGAAGACCCCCGTTATCTGGCGAACCCTGCCAACCGCTGTTACTTCTGCAAAACACACGTTTATCAGGAGTTGATTGATTACGCCCAGGCCAACGGCTTCGCCGCCCTGCTGGACGGCACCAACGCCGACGACGTCGGCGATTACCGCCCCGGCAGACAGGCGGCGCGGGAACACAGGGTGCGTTCTCCGCTTCAGGAACTGGGGTTTCACAAGGAGGAGGTACGCCAACTGGCAAAGCAACTCGGCCTGCCCAACTGGGACAAGCCCGCCGCGGCCTGTCTCTCCTCCCGTGTGCCCTACGGGACGACCATCACCCCCTCCATCCTGGCCCAAATTGGACGCGCCGAATTGGCCCTGCGCCGCCTGGGCTTCCGCCAGGTACGCGTTCGCCATCACGGACAGGTGGCGCGCCTGGAACTGGAGCCGCGGGATTTCCCCGTCGCCCTGGAAAAGCGGGCCGACATCGTCGCCGCCCTGCGGGGGGCCGGATACACCTTCGTCACCCTGGATTTGGCCGGATTCCGCTCCGGCAGTCTGAACATTGCGCTCTCAGAAAAGCAGAATGATAGATAGAGGAATACTGCCTTCCGCCTTCTGCATTTTTCAAACCCGCCCCTCCAGCGGAAGCGTGAAGCAAATGCGCGCCCCTTCCCGATAATGGGTATCCACCCAGATGCGCCCGCCGTGCGCTTCGATGATGGCGCGCGTCAGGTAGAGGCCCAGGCCGGCCCCTTTGGTATTGCGGCTGGCCTCGTCGGCGCGGTAGAAGCGGTCGAAGATGTGCGGGGCGTCTGCAGGGGCGATGCCGGGGCCTTCGTCCGAGACGCACACCAGGGCGTAATCGCCCTGCACCCGCCCTTCGATGCGAATTTCACCGCCCTCGGTGGCATACTTGAGGGCGTTGGAAAGCAGGTTGGAGTACACCTGCATCAGGCGCTCCTCGTCGCCCACCACGAGGGGAAAATCGGAGGGAAACGCCACCACAAAACGATGGTCGTCGGTCTGCGTCTCGAAGCGGGAGGCCATCCGGCGGGCGAGGGCATCCAGCGCAACGGGGGCAAAATGCAACTTCAGACCGCCAGCCTGCAAACGGGAGGCCTCCAGCAGGTTCTCGATGAGTTCCGTCAGACGGTCGGCTTCCTCTTCGATGACCTGCAAACTGTCCTTGACGATTTCCGAATCCCACTCCACGTCGTCGCGGCGCAGGGTCGCCACGTAGCCTTTGATGAGCGCCACCGGCGTCTTGAGTTCGTGGCTAATAACCGAGATGAAGGTGCTCTTCAGTTCCTCCGCCTGACGGAAGTGGGTGATATCGCGCACGGTGGCAATCACGTTGAGCAGATGCCCTTCGGGGGACATAAGCGGCGCATAGGTGATGCCCACCGGCAGCGGACTGCCGTCGAAACGGCGCACATCCCCTTCCACGTAAAGGGTGGCCCGTGGATTGAGCGGCCAGCCGCCCGCCTCGGCCTGCTCCAGCGTCGTGCCGTGCCGCCGCCGCACCCAGGCAATCACATCCCGATGAGGGACGCCGATGACCTGCCGCGCCTCGGCCTTGAACATCCGCAAAAAGGCAGGGTTGACCCGCTCCACGAGGTACTCCGGCGTCAGGATGAGAATCCCGTCGGCAATCGTGTCCACCAGGGCATCCATGCGCTGCTTGGCGCGGCTGACCTGGGTGAACATCTGGGCGTTGTGGACGGCAATGGCGGCCTGGTTGGCAAAACTCTGTAACAGAGAACGGTCGTTGGCGGAAAACACCCCCGCATAGCCGCGAAAAATGTAAATGACCCCGATAAGACGCTCGAAGGATATCAAAGGCAGGCCAACCCCGGTCAGTAATCCCAGCGAAGCCGTGCTGGTCAGACTTTGGAGCAATTCGTTGACCTCAGTAAGTTCCTGCTGAGGGGCCTCCTGCACCGTCACGTTGGAGAGATGGGCGCTGAGGTAACGGACGAAGCCGGAGGGAATGCCGTGGACGGCGGCAACCCGCCAGCGGGCGTCCTCATCCCGCAGGACAATCAGCCCGGCGCGCCCGGCCAGCATCTCGACGGCGATGCGGACGATGCGCGCCAGGAGAACGTCCAGGTCGAGTTCGCTGGTCAACGCCTGAGCGATTTCGAGGAGATAATCCCGCTGGCGAATACGAAAATCGGGGAGCATAAAAGCAAGAGGGAGCCGGTCACCTCGAAAGTGACCGGCATCCGGTAGACAGCATCACGCCGCGGCAGGCTGGAGCATCTCCTGCTCTGCCAGGGTGATGGCGTGTTCGAAAATTTCCAACCCTTCGAGGAGTTCCGCTTCCGTGATGCTCAGAGGTGGCGAGATGCGGATGGTGCTCGTCCCGCACCCCAGGGAAAGCAGACCGTACTCGAAGGCCAGTTTCTCGACGCGGCTGCGCAACGCAGGCGCGGGCTGCCGCGTCTGGCGGTCGGCGACGAATTCGACGCCAATCATCAGGCCGATGCCGCGCACATCCCCGATGGAGGGGTGACGGGCCTGCATCTGGCGCAGTTTATCCAGAGCGATTGCGCCCATTCGGGCGGCGTTCTCCAGATAGCCGTTCTCAATCAGGTCAATGGTCGCCAGGGAAGCGGCGCAGGCAATCGGGTTGCCGCCGTAGGTGTTGCCGTGGGAGCCGCTCGGCCAGGTCATCACGCTCTTGCGGGCCATCATCACCCCCAGCGGAATGCCGGAGGCAATGCCTTTCGCCGAACAGACGATATCCGGTTCGACGCCGAAATTCTCGATAGACCACCACTTACCAGTGCGTCCCATCCCGGCCTGCACCTCATCCGCAATCAAAAGAATGCCGTGCCGGTCACACAACTTCCGCAGAGCGGGGAAGAAATCCGGAGGCGGGACGACGTAACCGCCCTCGCCCTGGATAGGCTCAATCAGGATACCGGCCACTTCGTCGGGGGGCAGGAGGTGGCCGAGGATGTTCTCTTCGATATAGCGCACTACGGCCTCTCCGTAGCCCTCGCCGGGGCGGGTTGCCAGAACGGGATGGTAGGTATTGGGGAAAGGCACGTGTACCACGTTGCCCATCAAGGGCATGAAGCCGCGGCGGTATTTGGGTTTGCTGGCCGTCATCGCCAGGGAACCCATCGTGCGCCCGTGGAAACTATCCAGAAAAGCGATGAAGTAACTCCGTTTGGAGTGGTGGCGCGCCAGTTTGATGGCCGCTTCCACCGCCTCGGTACCGGAGTTCGCCATAAAAACCATCGCATCTTCTTCAAACGGAGCCAGGGAGGTCAACTTTTCGGCCAGTTCCACCCACACGGGATGGTAGTAATCCGAGGAGATGTGGAGAAATTTCTCGGCCTGTTCCTGAATGGCCTTGACCACCTTCGGGTGGCTGTGTCCCGTGGAGGCCACGGCGATGCCGGCAGAGAAATCGAGAAAACGGTGACCGTCCACGTCCCACACCTCCACGCCCTTGCCGTGGTCCATCACGAAGGGGTAGGCGCGGGGATAGGAAGGGGAAATGACTTGGCGGTCCCTCGCAATCAAGGCCTGCGCTTTGGGACCGGGGAGATTGGGAATTTTTTCCATAAGGGCGTTCTCCAGGAAAAACAGAATTTGGAAGCACTGAAAACGTGTTGGACGGCACACTCCATCCTGCCGGGCAGCAGAACGCTGATGACGCCGATGCACGCTGATTCTCGCTGATTTTTGCCGCTTCGTTTGCCTGCGCTGCGGGTATTTGCGTGAAATCTGCGTTCTTTCGCCCAGGTCGGGCGGATTTCCTCCAACAACCTTTTCGTACTCCCCAGAATTTGGGGTCAACTCCGTGTAGAGCCAGAATTTGTTCCGAGGGGAGTCGGAAGCGGTTTCGTAACAACGGCGGATTATATCACCCTTCGGGTATAATCCGCCCCATGACAAACGTACCCTTCGAGTTCGACCTCCTGGCCCGGGAGGGGCGCGCCCGCGCCGGCGTGTTCCGCACCCCCCACGGGGACATCCCCACCCCCATTTTCGCCCCCGTGGGTACCCAGGCCACCGTCAAAGCCCTCACCCCCGCCCAATTGCAGGAACTGGATGCCCGCCTCGTGCTCGCAAACACCTACCACCTGTACCTGCGCCCCGGCGATGACCTGGTAGCCGAACTGGGGGGCCTGCACGAGTTCATGCAGTGGCCCGGTCCCATCCTGACCGATTCGGGGGGCTTTCAGGTCTTCTCGCTGGCAAAAATCCGCCAGATTGACGCCGACGGGGTGACTTTCAAAAGCCACATCGACGGCTCGACACACCGCTTCACCCCCGAGAAATCCATCGCCATTCAGGAGAATCTCGGCGCAGACATCATCATGGCCTTCGACGAGTGTCCGCACCCCTACGGGCACGCCCAGGTCTCCGCCGCCGTGGAGCGCACCCACCGCTGGGCGGAACGCTGCCTGGCAGCCAAGACCCGCTCCGACCAGGCGCTTTTCGGCATCGTGCAAGGCGGCGTGTATCCCGATTTGCGCGAGTCCTCGGCGCGCTTTCTCACCGCGCTCGATTTTCCCGGTTACGCTATCGGCGGGCTGGCCGTGGGAGAGACCAAACCCGAAATGCACGCCATGCTGGAAGTGGTGAACGACATCCTGCCCGCCGAAAAGCCCCGCTACCTGATGGGCGTTGGCACTCCCGAAGACCTGGTAGAGGGCGTCGCCCGCGGGGTGGACCTTTTCGACTGCGTAGCCCCCACCCGTCTGGCGCGGCACAAGACCGCTTTTCTCCGCCGGGGACGCCTCAACATGGCAAAAGCGGAGCACGCCCGCGACCCGCGCCCGATTGACGAGACCTGCACTTGCTACACCTGCCGACACTTCAGCCGCGCTTACCTCCGCCACCTGATTCAGGCCAAAGAGATGCTGGCCTCCACCCTGCTTTCCATCCACAACATCCACACCCTTTTGGAACTGATGCGCGCCATGCGTCAGGCCATCCTCGAAGGCCGCTTCGAGACTTTCTACGCGGAATATCGGGGGGATGGACGGTAGGACGATGGACGGCAGACGATGGACGATGGACGACGGACGACAGACCGCGGACGACGGACAGCGGACGGTGCGAGGTGCGGCGTGCGAGGTGCGGGGCAGGGTTCGCCCTGGCAACCAATGAACCAATGAACCAATGCACCGATGAACCAACGAACCAACGAACCAATGCACCGATGAACCAATGAACCAATGCACCGATGAACCAACGCACCAATGCACCGATGAACCAATGAACCAATGCACCGATGAACCAACGCACCAATGCACCAATGAACCGATGCACCAATGAACCAATAACCCAATGAACCAACTCACCCTTCTCCAAACCATCATCCTCGGTATCGTACAGGGATTGACCGAATTCCTGCCCATCTCCAGTTCGGGGCATCTCGTCCTCCTGCCGCACCTGCTGGGTTGGGAAATGCCCGCCCAGGACACGTTCATTTTCGACGTGCTCGTCCAGGTTGCCACCCTGCTGGCCGTCATCGTCTATTTCTGGGACGACCTGTGGCGCATTGCCCTGGCCTTCGGGCGCGGGCTGGTACAGCGCGCTCCCCTCGCCGAAGCCGATTCCCGCATGGGGTGGTATCTCATCCTGGCGACCATCCCGGCGGGAGTGGTGGGGCTGCTGGTCAAAGACCAGGTGGAGGCGGCCTTCGCCAGTCCGCGCGCCGCGGCGGGTTTCCTGCTGCTCACCGCCGCGCTGCTGGTAATCGCCGAGCGCATCGGCAAACGCAGCCGAGACGAACAGACCTTCACCTGGGTGGACGCCCTGGCGATGGGCGCGGCGCAAATCCTGGCGATTTTCCCCGGCGTGTCGCGCTCCGGGAGCACCATCGCCGGCGGGATGCTTCGCGACCTGGACCGCCCGACGGCGGCGCGCTTCTCGTTCCTGATGTCCGTGCCGGTCATGCTGGCCGCCGGGGCGCTGGCGCTCAAAGACCTGCTCGCCCTGCCGCACCTGGCCCAAATCTTGCCGCCCTTCCTGGCCGGTTTCGCCGCCGCCGCCATCGTGGGCTACCTCTCCATCCGCTGGCTGCTGCGCTACCTGACGCGCCACTCGCTGTACGTCTTCGCGGCCTATTGCGCCGCCCTGGGGCTGCTGGTGCTGGTGCTGGGGTGAGAGAAACGGGAGACCGTGCGACGTGCGGGGTGCGCCCCACCCGCCCCATGCACCGATGAACCAATGAACCAACGCCACGTGCCAGTTATTCTTTGGCTATACGCAATTCTGGCCGCGGGATGTGCCGCGCCGCCGCCCGCGCCGCCTTCCATCCCTACCCCGCAGGTGGTCCGCATCCAGTACGCGCCGGGGATGGCCCCCCTCCTGCCCGCCCTCAGCGCCTGTTTCGGGGAATTGCCCGCCCTGGCCCCCCGCATGGAAGAACGTCCCCCCACCCGTCTGGAGCCTTCCGCTGCCGACCTGACCCTGTGGTGGGGAGAAGCGCCCCCCGAAAGCGGCTTCGCCTACCTGCTGGGGTACGACTCCCTGCGGGTAGTGGTCTCCGCCCAAAGGGCAGGCGGGGGACCGACTCCCTTCGAGGTGGCTGCCCTCTACCGGGGTTACGCGCCCTCCGAAAGGGGGTCCGCTCCCGCGTCCCCCCTCGAAGCGTGGACCTATCCCCAGGGGCATCCCTTCCGGCAGGAGTTCGAGGCATCCCTGCTGGAAGGCGCATCCGTCACCACCGCCGCCCGTCTGGCCCCCCATCCCCAGGCCATGCTGGAGGGGCTGGAGGCCAATCCGCAAGCCATCGGATATCTGCCCTCCTTCTGGGTGGACGCCGCGGTGCGCCCCCTGGCGATAACCCTGCCTGCCCGTCCCGTGCTGGTGCTCTCCCCGCAGGAACCGCAAGGCGCGGTGCCCAACCTGCTGGCCTGCTGGAGGGCGGGCTTGGAGGGGAGGCTCTCTCCACATCCCTAGGTCGAGAAAAACAAGGAGGGGATGAAAGCGGCGGTATAATTCTTTCATGCCCATCTTCTTTTGGACCGACATCGAGAATTCGACGCGTCTGTGGCAGCATCATCAGGCTGCCATGGCGCGGGCCTTGTCGGTCCACGACGGCATTTTGCAAGAGCACATTCGGCGGCATGGCGGCAGGGTGGTCAAGCACACCGGAGACGGTTTTTTTGCCGTATTTGAACATGGCATGCCCCTGACATGCGCCCTGGAAGCCCAAAAAGCGCTGAGCGCTCAAAACTGGGGAGAAATCGGGGAACTGCGCGTCCGCATGGTCCTGCATCAAGGGGAAGCCGAGCAACGCGGGGAAGACTACTTTGGGCCGGACGTCAACCGCACAGCCCGCATCCTGAGCGCGGCCTGGGGCGGGCAAATCCTGGCCAGTGCGGAGGCTCAAAAAACGCTGCAACTCCCCGCCGGGGCTGCCTGGGAAGACCTGGGCATGCACACCCTCAAAGACCTGGAGCGTCCCCAGCACATCTACCTGCTGAAGCATCCCGACCTGCCCTTGCAGGAATTTCCGCCTCTGCGCTCGCTCTCGGCGCGCCCCAACAACCTGCCCCCCCAGAACACGCCCTTCGTGGGGCGCGAGGATGAATTGCGCGCCATCCGGAAGCGGCTGCGCGCCCCGGAGTGCCGCCTGCTGACCCTCTTGGGCCCCGGCGGCAGCGGAAAGACGCGCCTGGCCCTGCAAAGCGCGGCGGAAGCGATTGACGACTTTCCCGACGGGGTGTACTTCGTGCCTCTCGCCCCTCTGCAAGACCCGCGCTGGGTACTGGCTGCTATCGCTCAATCTTTGCGCTTTACGTTTTACAGCCAGGAAAATCCCGAAACGCAATTGATTCGCCACTTGCAGGAGAGACGTACCCTGCTCGTGCTGGATAATTTCGAACACGTCATCGCGGCTGCGCCGCTGGTAACGCGCCTTCTGGAGGGCGCACCCCGCTGCAAGGTGCTGGCTACCTCGCGGGAACGGCTGCGCCTGCAAGGGGAGTGTCTCCTGCCCGTAGAGGGCTTTCCCACGCCCGCGGAAAGCAGCGCCACCGAAGACGTGGCTGCCTGGCAACTCTTCGAGCAAAGCGCCCGCCGCGTCCAACCGGAGTTCCGCCTGAACGAGGCAAATTTGCCCGTAGTGGCGCAAATCTGCCGCCTGGTGGATGGTCTCCCGCTGGGCATCGAACTGGCCGCCAGTTGGGTCAACGTCATCTCCTGCACGCAAATCCTGGAGGAATTGCGCAAAAGCCCGGAACTGGCGCAATCCCGACGGCAGGATGTGACGGAACGGCATCGCAGTTTGCGGCACGTTTTTGAGTACTCCTGGAACCTGCTTACCCCCGTGGAGCAAGCCGCGCTGCAAGCGCTAAGCGCCTTCCCCGGCGCCTTCACGCTGGAGGCCGCCCGCGAGGGAGCGGAAATCCCGCTCCCGATATTGGGACGCCTGCTGGAGAAGTCGCTCATCCAGAAAACACCGGATGAGCGGTATCAAATTCTCCAGACGGTGCGCTACTACGCCCAGAGCAAGGGGCATATCGCCAGGGCCACCCGCCAACGTCTCTGCGGCTATTACGCCCGCTGGATGCGCCGTCAGACCGCCGCCTTGCAAGGCAAAGACCAGCCGCAAGCGCTGCAAACGGTGGGGAACGAAATCGCCAACCTGCGCACTATCTGGCGTTGGACGCTGGAAGAACCCCGGCTGGAAGACCTGGAAACGCTCTCGGTCGGGTTATACCTGTTTTACACCATCCAGGCATGGTACAACGAGGGCAACGCCGCTTTTCGGGAAGGCATCGAGACCCTGCAACGTCACCGCCCCCCCACCCGTGAACTCGATGAGGTCCGCAGGCGGGTGCTCGCCCGCATCCTGGCCTACCGGGCGGCTTTCGAAATCCACATCGGGCACCTGCAAGAAGCCGAAGCCCGCCTGAAAAAAAGTTTGCAATTGAGCCGCTCCATAACCCATGCCGAATTGATGGGCTTCGCGCTGGACAAATTGGGACGGGTGGAAGATGCCCGCGGGCGTTACCAGAACGCGGAGAGGCATTACCTCGAAGCCCTGCGTTATTACGACATGATTGGGGATGATGCCGGTACGGCGATGGCCCTCAACCACGTTGGCTATGCGCATTATCGGATGGCGCACTACCCCACTGCCGAGGAATACTTCGCGCGGGCTTTGCAGCGTTATCAAAGACTGCAAAACGAATGGGGTATCGCCTCCTGCCTGAACAACCTGGGCAACATCGCTTTCATGCGAGGAGCCTACTTCACGGCGCGGCAACATTATCTCACCAGCCGCGGCCTGCGCAAGGCTATCGGAGACCAGCACGGCTACGCCACCACCTGCACCAACCTGGGGATGCTGACGCGCATGGAAGGAGACCTGCAGGAGGCCCACGAATATCTTACCGAGGCGGCTAAAGCCTACGCCCGCATCGGCGACCAGCGCGGGCAGGCGCGCACCTGGATGACCCTGGGGGAAATCGCCCTGACAAATCGCGACCTCGCCCAGGCACGCCGCCTGCTGCAACGCAGCATCCGCGCCCTGGAACAAATGGGAGACCACAACAATGCGGCTTTCGCCCGCCTTTCCCTGGCCCTGGTAGATTTGTCAGAAGGACACGTTCATGCCGCCCATCTCAATCTCAATCAGGGGCTGGAGTTTTTCCGCTCCTGCGAGAACCATTACGGGGAGGGGCTGAGCCTGGCGCGCCTGGCGCGGGTTTACCTGACAAAAGCGCAGCGGGAACAGGCCCGGCACGCCCTCCAGCGCGCCCTGGATTTTGCCCTGGAAACGCAGGTGGTCACCTTGATGCAAGATGTTGTCATCGGGACGGCGCTCTGGCTGCACGCCTGTGGAGATGCGCCTCGCGCCCTGGGGGTATTGCAAGCCTGGCAACAGTTCGAGAACCTGCCCCCCGAAATACGCGCCGCTATCGCCGAGGCCTGGGAAATTATCGCTCCTGCAGTCGAGCAAGTCAACGCCTTGCCCACCATTCCCCTACCCACTTCGCCCGAAGGACAGGCCGTTCTCTTGCGCTCGCTGCTGGAGACGTGAGGGGTTCCCCCTCTTGTGAGGCAATTCATGATTTGCCTCACAAGGGAGAAATTAACCCACACAATGGTCGCCTTGCAGCGAGTCCTATTTGCGCGTCAAGAAAACGCGTTTTCGTGCTACAATAGCAACAATTAGACGAATACCTAACTACCTTGACAAGGAGTTCGAACATGCCCAGAAGACGCACTATTACCGCCGAAGACCTCTACACTTTCCGGCAAATCACCGACCTGCAAATCTCCCCTGACGGAACGCACGTCATTTACAGCGTGCAGCGCGTAGACAAGAAAACCGAAAAGAAGTACACCAACCTTTGGGTCGCGCCCATCACTCCCAAGGGGAATCCGCGGCAGTTCACCTTCGGGGAGCATAGCGACACCCATCCCCGTTGGTCGCCCGACGGGACGCAAATCGCCTTTCTTTCCAACCGGCATGATGAGAAGGACACCCAGATTTACCTCATCCCCTTCAACGGCGGCGAGGCCCGCAAATTGACCTCCCTGAAAGGCTACATCAACACTTTCGAGTGGTCGCCCAACGGCTCCCGTCTGCTGGTGGAATTCACAGCCAAGAGCAAGGCCGAACTGGAACGCGAAGAGGACGAACGCGCCAAGAAACTGGGGGTGGTGTACCGTAAAATCACGCGCCCCTTCTACAAGATGGACGGGCTGGGCTTCTACCCCGACAACCAGCAGCATTTGTGGATTGTGGATGCCGAGAACGGGCAGGGGACGCAACTCACCAGCGACCCCGACGAAATCTACAGCGAGAGCGACGCTCACTGGTCGCCCGACGGGGAGACGATTGTGTTCTGCTCCAACCGCAGCGAAGACCCCGACCTGCATCCCGATTTCATCGACATTTACCTCATCCCCGCCGCGGGCGGCGAGATGCGGAAACTGGAAACCCCTGCAGGCGGCAAGGGTTCGCCTTCTTTCTCTCCCGACGGTAAACTCCTGGCCTGGTTCGGCGCAGACCATCCCGGCGACTGGTGGCAGAACAGCCGCCTGTGGGTCATGCCCGTGGACGGCAGCGCCCCGCCCCAGGACCTGACCGGCAAGTTTGACTTTGAAGTCGGTGCGGACGTCATCAACGACCTGGCCGGCGCCCACAAGACCACCCGCCCCACCTGGAGCGTGGACGGGGCGCGCATCTACTTCCAGGTCTCCCGCCACGGCCGCACCAGCCTGCACAGCATCGCCCGTGATGGCAGCGACTTGCAACCCGTGATTGACGAACCCGGCGTGGTGGGGCAGTTCAACTTCGACAAAACCCAGAGCCGTCTGGCTTACTTCTTCGGAACAATGGAAGACCCCGGTCAGATTCGCGTCCACCGTCTGGGGAAGGGACGCGGACGTCCCAGCCGCACCCTGACCCGCTTGAATCGCTCCCTGCTCAACCGCCTGGACCTGGGCGAAATCGAGGAGGTGTGGTTCAAGGGAGCCGCAGACAACGACCTGCAGGGCTGGATTCTCAAACCGCCCGGTTTCGACCCCGCCCAAAAGTACCCCGCCATTCTGGAAATCCACGGCGGGCCGCTCACCCAGTACGGAGAGTTCTTTATGCACGAGTTCTACTACCTGGCGGCGCAGGGTTACGTGGTCTTCTTCTGCAACCCGCGGGGCGGACAGGGCTACGGCGAGGAGCACGCCAAAGCCATCTGGGGAGCCTGGGGCACGGTGGATTACGAGGATATCATGGCCTGGACGGATTACGTCGCCGCGCTGCCCTACGTGGATGCCGAACGCCTGGGGGTGACGGGCGGCAGTTACGGCGGCTACATGACCCTGTGGGTCATCGGCCACACCCAAAGATTCAAGGCCGCCGTCGCCCAGCGGGTGGTCAGCAACCTGATAAGCATGTGGGGTTCCAGCG
>JANTFR010000016.1 GCA_024763355.1 Anaerolineales bacterium | reverse complement strand
CCCGAAGCAGGAAAACGGCGCCGCTCAGTCCCAGTAACAAACCGAGGATTACGGCTAAAATAGATGTGCGTTTGGTGTGCATGAAATCGTCTCCTTTCTATACAATTCTACGTTGCCCCAGACTTCCGAGATTTTGACAAGAGCCGCTCTGGATGAACACCGTCCCGGGGAAATCTCTCTGCCCCGCGGAGAAGGCGGTTTTTTCCCGGCGTTTGGCGGTGATTCCCCCCGCGCTCCGTGACTTTGTGTGTCCATTTGTCAGGTTGCCGGTGCGTTACTCCCCGGCGATGTGTTCGAGGACGAATTTCGCGGCGGCCTCCGCTCCGTTGGGGTCGCGTGGTTCCCGGCGGGGCATGGAGAGCAGGTCTCCCAGGAGGCGCGGCCAGGTGTGTTCTGCCCAATCCAGGGCGGGGACGGCGAGGCCTCCCAGGTTTGCTTCGATGAATGCTGCCAGGACGGGCGTTTCGGGGAACTGGGGGCGGCTCAGGTAGGCGAAGGGCACGCCGGCATGATAGGCCTCGGCCACCGTACTGTACCCCGCTTTGGCGAGGATGAAATCGGCGGCGGCCACCAGGTTGGGGTGGTAACAGGCCTCGCGGGGCGGGGTGGACAGCCGCGGTATGGAGGGCAGGTATTCCCCGCCGGGCAGGAGGACGTGGAGGCGGGGGTAGCGGTGGAGGAGTTCCCGCAGCGGGGCGGGGGGCAGCGGTTCACTCAGGGAGAGCAGCAACATCGGGGCATCGAGGGGCACACCCAGGGCGGCGCGCGTCTCCCGGCGGGATTTTTGGGGGCGGCGGGCAATCGGGGGGAGGGTCACATCCGCCGCGGGGTGCGGGGCGCACAAGGGGCGGGTCTGGATGTGGAAGTCGGCCTGGGCGAAAAGCGGCTCCAAAATTTGCGCATAGTCAATGAGCGGAGATTGCGCATAGCCAAGGCGTGGGGGTGCGGACGAGGGTGAGGAAGAGGCAGAGGCAGAGGGAGCAGCCTCGTTGGACGCTTCCCCGTAGTGACGGTAAATCCAGTCCCAGGTGAAATTTTCTATGAGCACCGAGGGCAGACCGGCGCGGCGGGCGGCGGCGATGCCCAGCGGTGAAATGTCGCACAGCACGGCCCGGCAGCCTTGCAACTCCTCGGCCAGCGCATTCAGGCGAGCCGGGGAGGGGGGATAGAGCCGCGCCAGCGCCCGTCGGGTGGCGGCGATGTCCTCCGCCAGCGGGGTTTTCTGCACCAGGCCGACGTCGCTCTCCAGGCGGTGGTAGGTGAAAGTCCCGGCGGGCAGGGATGCCTTGAAAAAAGCGGGCGGGACGGTGGTGAAGATGCGGAAGCGGGTCTGAGGGCGGCGGCGCAGAATGGCACCCATCACGGCGCAGGCACGGGCCGCGTGGCCGTAGCCGTGGGGGGAGATGAAGAAGGCGAGCATTGTGAAAGTGGGCAAGTAGGGGAGGGTCAGCCGTTTTCGAAGGTGTAGCCGAAAAGGGCGATTTCTTCGGCGTAGCGGCGGGCGACGAGGGCGCGGCTGTGCTGGTCGTAGGCTTCCTGGTAGGGAGGCCCGCCGCTGCGTACCAGATGCGGCAGGGTGGCATCGGGAAGCCCCAGCCGGGCGCTGACGCGGGCAAAATCCTCCTGCAAACGCTCGAAGCGCCCGATGAAATCCAGCGGAATATCGCCGCGGCAGTCGCGCAGCCAGTAGAGTTGTGGGCGCATGGCCCAGGTATCCAGGTGATTTGCGATGAAGTCGGGAAAGGTGCAGTCCGGTGGAACGCCGAGTTCCTCCTGGTGGAGGGGGTCTTGCATCACGTTCTTGTACCAGGAATGGGCGCGCGCCCAAGGGTTGCGCACAAAGGAGAACTTGAAGTAGGTACGATACTGCTCCGGGGTGAGAAAATCCCGCCTTTGCAAGCGGTATTTGAGACGCTTGAAGATGGTTTCGCGGTCTCCGCGGCGCAACAGGGAGAGCATTTCCGCCGCGGTGAGCGGCTGGATGTGGCACAGGGCGCGATGGTCTTGTTGATTGCGGCCTGTAGTGACGGGGATTCCCAGTTTGGCCTCGATGCTGCTGCCCCCTGTTTTGGGGATGTGGAGGAAGACGCAGCGCCAGGTATGGGAAATCATCGGATGTACAGCGCCAGGAGAGCGCTCAACGCCCCCAGAGAGGCTCCGGCAAGGACGTCCAGCGGGTGGTGGACGCCCAGGGCGATGCGCCCCAGACTGACCAGCAGGGCCAGGGCGTACCACAGGGGCGCGCCCGCCGGGAGGTAGTGGGTGTAGGCCACTGCCAGGAACCAGACTCGCAGGGCGTCTCCGCTGGGGAAGGAGGGGTCGCGGGGTTGACGGGGCTGCTGCATGGAAACCCCCGGCAGGGCGGCAAAGGGGCGCGGGCGTTTCATCGTTCGTTTGACGAGGCGCTCCACCAGGGCGGCCAGACCCAATGCCAGCCCCAGGAAGCCCCAGCCCCGGTAATCTCCCTGCATGAGGGGGGCCAGCAAGAGCAGGGCGAGTATCGCCGCCGGAGTTCTCCCCAAATGCCAGAGGGCGCGAAAAGCCGCTCTCCACGGGGGGCGGCTCAGGGGGCGGTGGAGCACCAGAAAGGCGCGCCCATCCAGGCGGGCAATCGGCGGGAGGCGGTAAGTAAATCCAAGCAGGAAGAGTATCAGGAGGGCGGCGGTCACGGCATCTCTTCCCACAGGTCGGGCCATACGGGGTAGTACATCAGCCATTGTTCCGGGGCGCGGCGGATGAACTCCTCCAGATGAGCAAGAACGCGCTCGGCGTTGCGCTGCAGCGAATCCGCCGGGTCGGGAAAGACAGCCTCGGCCACGAACACTTCGTAGTGCCCCTCGGGATGCTGATAGGCGGAGATAGGGAGGATGGGGACGCCCGCTTCCAGCGCCAGTTTGACGTATCCGGCGGGCAAGGCGGCGGGGTGCCCGAAAAAGGTGAGTGGTTTGTCGCGGTAGCGGCGGCTGGGACGGTCCACGGCGGTATAAACGTAGCCGCCCTGCCGCATGAACGCCACGGCCTCCTGGAGGGTATCCGCCTCAACGGGAGTAATGCGTAATTCGGTGCTGGCGCGGATGCGGTTCTGGATTTCGTATCCCCCAGTGGGTTCGCCGTAACTCAAGACCTGTCCTCGCATCCCGTGGAAGGCCAGCCCCAGGAGGGCGACGTCAAAGTTGCTGGTGTGGGCGGCTACCACCAGCGCGCCTCGCTCTCCGCTGCGACTGCCCGCTATCAGGCCGCGCATTTCCTCGGTGGGGGGCGTGAGGCGCTTGATGGCCTCCGGGTCGTCGAAATTGTGGTACAGGTCGTAGATGCACACCCCCGCGTGCCGCAGGACGGCGCGTACCTGGGTCGCCGGGTCAGGAAGGTTTTTGCCATGTACGACCCACTGATTGAGACGGATGGCTTTGACCAGGGAACTGTGGCGTTGGCGGGAGACCAGAGCGGCCAGCCAGTCGGCCACACGGTAACCCGCCCTGGGGGGCAGGGTGCGCCCCAGCCACAAGGCGAAGTTGACTCCGTACTTGCTGTTGATGAAAGTTTGCAGGCGGGTGTTCTTTTTGCTCATGGAGCGGTCAATGTTCAGGGAGCAAGGGAACCTGGGGAAGGAGTTGGGGCCAGACAGGGTAATACATCAGCCATTGAGATGGGGCCATGCGGATGTAGTTTTCGATGATGCCGAGCACCTTTTCGGCATTGCGCCGCACGGCTTCTTCGTCTTTATGATGGCCGGGGATTTCGATGGGTTCCGAGATGCGCAGCCCGTAGGTTCCGTCCGGCTTTCCGTAGGCGGTAGCCACCAAAATGGGGACGCTGCCTTCCATTGCCAGGCGCACGTAACCGTAAGGCAGGGGGGCTGGCTGCCCGAAAAAGCGCAGTTCCGCCTTGCGCCGATGGCTGGGACGGTCTACGGCGGTAATCACGAAACCGCCTTCCTGCATGGTGCGTACCGCTTTCCGCAGGGAGGCCTCGTTGACGGGGGTGATGTCCAGCCCGGTTTCAGCCCGAATGCGGTTTTGAATCTGGTAGCCGCTGGTGGGTTTGGCGTAGGTGAGCACCTGGGCGCGCAAACCCCGGTAGGCGTTGGCGAGCAGGACGGCATCGAAGTTGCTCAGGTGTGGAGCGACAACGAAGGCGCCGAAACTTCTATCCCGGCTCTGGGCGACCAGTTTCTCGGAAACCGGGGTGGATGGGGCGAGAGCATCCAGCCCCTCCGGGTCGCGCATGTTGCGGTACATGTCGTAGGTGCAGCGCCCGGCATGCTGCAGCACCTCCCGCGCCGCCTGGTCGAGTTCCCCGGCGGTGGCGCGTTGGCCGCGCACTACCCACTGGTTGAGACGGATAGACTGCACCAGGGAACTGGAGCGTTTCGAGACCAGGGTATGGGCCAGCCAGTGCGCCAGACGCGCCGCTCCGTAGGGGGAAAGGCGGCGCGCCAGCCAGATGGCGATTTCCACGCCGTATTTGCTGTTGGAGAATTGCTGAAAGCGGGAGGTCTTGTGGTGTTTGCGGGGCTGGAGATGGCTGCTCATGCGGACTTGCCCTTGAGCATGGGGTAGGCTTCGATGAGTACCGGCAGGCCGCGTACCACCGTCATGGTGACGGCTATCCAGGAGAGAGTCACCGCCGTCAGGTGGACGGGGGCGGAGAGCGTGTGGTGGGCAGTTTGCATGGCCAGGTCCAGGGTGAGGACGGCAAAGGCCAGCGCTTTGGCAAGGCCGTAGGAACTGCGCATGAAGCGTGAGGCGACGATGAAGCGGCTGATGGGGTGCTGTACCTGCTCGAAGGCGGCCTTCCCCTCGCTCATCCCTACGGCGCGCACCGCGTCCACCGTAGTGCCGCGGGTGATGACAATCAGCGGGATGACGAGAGGGAGCAGTCCCAGGTGGGCGAAGACTACCCACAGGATGATTTCCAGCGTCCGGTCGGTGGCGATATCCAGTACGCTGCCTAGCAAACTGACTTCGTCGCGGGCGCGGGCGATGATGCCGTCCACGCTATCGAGCAGGATGATGCCCACGATGAAGGGGACGCACCAGTACTGGGCGGTGGCATTGCCCCAGTATAGCAGGGCGACGTACACAAACAGAAGGGGAAAACGAAGGAGGGTGATGAGGTTGGCCAAGAGAAGGTCTCCGAAGGGCGAAAGGATGAATGGGGGATGCTGACGACTGACGACCGACCACCGACGACTGACGGCCGATTACTCTCGCACCCCGCCCCCGCGCTCCTACAGCATCGGTTTCAGCACGAAGGCCGGTTCGGTCTCCTCCTCCAGGGGGAGCACTACCGGTTGGGGAGCGGGCATATCTTCCAGCGCCAGGGGGCAGCCGGCGCCGCATTCGGGGAGCAGGGCGCAATCATTGCAGGCCGCCGGGACGTACTGGCGTTCCCGCAGGGAGACGCATAATTCATGCTCCCAGATTTGCGGCCACGGGTCGCGCAGGATGTTGCCGACCTGCCGGTAGTAGGACTGGCAGGGCAGCACCCCCCCGTCCGGCTCGATGCACATGTTGTAGAGGGCCGCGGTACAGCCCTTGACCCCCAGTTCCAGTTGGAGGGGGTCGAAGTGGCAGTACTGGGTGGGGGTGTACCAGATGAGTTTCTGCCCCGCGGCCTGCGTCTTGGTGCGGGCCATCTCCAGCAAGGGGGGCAACTCCTGAGGGGAAACCCCCGTCCCCACGTGCTTGCCGCGTCCGGCGTAAATCAGGGCGTTCAGCCCCACGGTGGGCACGCCCAGGTCGGCCAGGAAATCGAGGGTGGCGTCCAGCGTAGGGACATTGTGCCGCAGCATGGTGGTGTTCGTCATCACGAAGAGCGGACTTGCCAGGGCATTGCGGATGCCCTCCACGGTTTGCTTCCAGGCCCCGCGGCGGGCCACCATCAGGTCGTGGATGGCGGGGTCGTGCGATTCGAGCGTGATTTGGACGTGGTCCAGGCCGGCCTCCACCAGGCGCTGCACGAAACGCGGGTCGCGCAAGCGGCGTCCGTTGGTGTTCAGGCCGGTGATTTGCCCGTTGGCCTCGGCATGGGCAATCAGTTCGGGCAGGTCTTCCCGCAGGGTGGGTTCGCCGCCGGTAAAGACGATGTGGGGGATGCCCAGGTCCCACAGGCGGTCGAGGATGGATTTCCATTGGGCGGTGCTCAGTTCGGGGTCGTCGCGGGTACTGACGTTGTAGCAGTGCGGGCAGTCGTTGTTGCAACGGTAGGTGAGGGCCAAATCCATGCGGTAGGGGGCGGTGGGGCGTTCGCTGAAGGGGGCGGAGATTTCCAGGTCTTCCAGCGTGCAAACCGGGCAGCCGTCGGGGCGCAGGATTTCCTCCAGGTCGTCCAGAAATTGCGTGTAGTCACCAGACGCCTGCCGGGACGGGACTCGGTACGCGCGTCGCAAGGCGCGCACCGCCTCGCCGCGAGGTTTCTCCTCCAGCGCCAGGTAAGCCATGAAGGCTGCCGTGGGGTTGAGATGCACAATCTGGTTGGCATTGACCAGCAGCGTGCCGTGCCCGTCAGGGTCAATCCGCAGGTGGAGGCGCGTTTTCTCCTGGGGGGTCTGGCGCAGATAGTGGTACAGGCCGGGAGCAGGCGGTTTGGGCGGAGCGGGGAAGAAAGGTCGCATGGCGGTTTCAGGAGGCGCACGGGCCGCGCACGATGCACTGGCTGGTGTTGAGCGGTACGACGGTGTGCCCGTTTGCGGAGAAAACTTCCTCGAAGGCGCGACGCACACCGGGGTACTGATAATCGTGTACCAGAATCAACCCGCCGGGAACCAGACGGGGGGCGAAGAAGGTCAGGGCGGCCTTCATGCTGGCGTAAATGTCCACATCCAGATGGACGAAGGAGAACCGCGTCCCCTCCACGGCGGCGGCGGTTTCGGGAAAGATGCCGGGATGGAAGAAGACCTGAGGGTAGTCTTGCAGGTAGGCCTGCACGCTTTCCAAACTGCCGGCGAACAGGCCGGGTTGAAAGAAGCCGCGGTCGTGGGGGTGTGTGCCGGGCAGTCCCTGGAAGGTATCGAAGAGGTGCAGCGGTCGCTCTCCTTTGGCCTCGCAAATCAATTTGCCGGAGCCGCCCCGGTATACCCCCACTTCGGCCATTGCTCCCGGCAGGCCGGATTGCGCCCGCGCCAGCGTGTAAACCATGTAGGCTTCCCCGGCGGTCAGGTAGATGTCGCTCTCCTTTTTGACGCGCCGGAGGAGGGCCAATTCTTCCGGCTCTTTGTAGGCAGCCAGGAGTTGCATATCCAGGGCGAAGCCGATATCGCGTATCACGTGGCGCGCCAGACGAGAGCGCCGTACCATGCGGTACATGAAATTGTGCTCTAAATCGGGCATCTTACCTTCCTCCCCCTGCACAGGCGCAGGCGCACCCTGCACAGGCGCAGGCACAGGCGCAGGCGCACGAACTGCCGCCTCCGCCTCCGCTCCGACCCCCGCCCCGGCTGCTGCTCTTGGGGATGGGATTGGTGCGGGCAGTCACCCCGCCGGTGAAATTGGTGATGTCGCCGATGACTTGTGCCGAGAAATTCTGGATTCCTGTCACCACCGAGGCGGCGAACTCGCCGCCGGGGAGGACAGGCAGCCCGTGGGAAACGTTGCCCCCGGAAGAAGCAGACCTGCCCGCGGCGGCTCCCGTACCCCTGGGGATTGCGCGTCCCCCGAAGCCGGGGTCGTAGGCGCTCCACCAATAGGGCAGGTACACCGGGCGGGAGCCAAAGACCCGCCGCGAGCGGTCGTCGAAATCTTCATCCAGCAGCGTCCAGGGCAGGGCTTTTTCCAGGGCCTCCATTTGCACTTCGGGCGTCTCGGCGGCCTGTACCTGTTCCCAGGCTTTTTTGATGATTTTTTCGTAGTAGGCTTTGGTCTGACGGTAGTTGAAGCCCTTCATTTTCTTGTTGACGGCGCGCACCAGCGAGACCATCACCGATTGCAGTGCCTTGCGGCGGGCGCGCTTGTTCGTCTTTTGCATGGCCTCCAGGAATTTCTGCTCGTAAGCGCGCAAGTTTTTGGCTTCGGGGTCGAGTACCTCGATTTTCAAAGGCTTCCGGCTGACGACGCGCGCCGCGCCCTTCTTGACCGTGCTGAAAAGTATCATCGTCAGCACTTTGTCAGCGGGTTGTTCCATCAGGATGGCGGCTTCGACGGCAGTCAGGCCGCGCTTGATGCCCCGTCCGGAAACCTTGATTTTGGGCGGCAGGTAGTGGCGTTTGCGGCGGTTGGCGTTCCATGCTCCCAGGGCAATCGTCCCGATGATGCCGAGAAACATGCCGGCGAAACAAATCAGGCCGACGAGCGCGTCTTCGTCTATGCCCATGCGTTCCAGTAGGGAGGGCTGGGGCTGGCGGTAAACCGCCTCGGCGGGGAAGAAATCGGAGGGCATCTTCAGGACGAAGAGATGCACTTCGCCGGGGTCGGCCTGAGGCATCTCCCACACGAGGGTGGTGTTGCCTTGTTCGTCCGGCTGAACGGACGGTTCGGCCTGGACAGCATCGGGACTGTCGCTCCAGTCCACCTGGTCGGCGCTCATGCCGGGGGGCAGGTGGAAGGCGATGTGGATATCCGTGCCGCCGAAGAGCCAATCGCCGGAGAATTGCTGCAAGGAGAAATCCAGAACGGCCAGACTGTATTTCTCATCCCACCAGGAGGCGGTGAGCCATTTTTCGGGGATGGTGTAGGATACCGAGACGGTCTTGCGCTCTCCGGGATGGAGGGCTTGTTTCCCCAGGCGGATATCCAGCGTGCCGTAGGCCACTTCGGGAGGAGGGAGGGGGGTCTCATCCACGGCAGCGCGCAGATTGGCGGGCGCGGCCGCGGTGTAGGGGTAATCTACCGAGAGTTCGTCCAGCACGCTTTCGGTGGAATCGTTGAGGAAAGTGAATCCGTACTGCACCTCCACACTGCCATCGGCGTGGATGAAGACATCGGCCTGTTCTTTCTCCAGGTACATGGTGGAGAGGACGTATTGGCGGGGCAGGGAGAGACCGAAAACGTATCGCCGGGCGGCGGAGGCCGATGTGGCGTGCCAGGTGTAGGTGACGCGTCTGTTCTCGTCGAGGGCGGTCTCCGGCTCATCCGGGAAGTCGCTTGGCGCGGCATGCCAGCGGGCCTCGTTGGGACCGACTCCCGGCGGCAGGTGAAAAGAGACGCGCAAATCGGTGCGTCCTTTGACGTATTCCGCCCCGAACCAGTTGGGGGCGAAGTTGAAACTGGCGTCGGTGGAGTCGGTGGTATCGGGGTAGTATTCGGCGCTCACGTTCTCGATGTGCACGTGCAGGGTGGCGCTCTTCCCCGGCGGGATGCTGAACTCGTACAGGTTGACGGCCAGCCCGTAGGTTACGTAGGGCGATTCCGTGATGTACTCATCGGGGATGGATTTCCCGTCTATCTCGGCGGTGACGGTGGACTCCCAATAGGAATTGGTGGGCAGGCCGATGTCCACGGCGTCGATGGGGTCGGCTTTGGGGTCGTTCTGGAAGGTGATGGTGTAATCCAGGGTCAGGGTGCCGTCGTTTTGTAGGTAAACGTCCACAACCTCCTGCGGCACGGAGAACAGATAGGTCTGCGCGCCGACCGAGGCCGGAAGGGCCAGCATCAGGAACAGAATCAGCAGGGGGGCAAGCAGGCGTTGTCGAGACATGCGGCAAAATTCCTCACCACTTTGGTTCTTCGTTCAATTGGTACGATGTGCCGCAGTAGGGGCAGGTCACCACAGGAGCGCCGGCCACGAGTTTGATGTTGTCGGCGGTTAAGGTCCCCCCGCAATTTCTGCATTGCAGTTTTTCCAGGCTGACCTCGCCGGGCAGGTCTATCTTCAGCGTGGTTTCCTCCCCCGGAGCGGGCGTTTTGCGGCGGCTTGCCAGGTAAATCAACCCGAACCCGATACCCACGCTGACGAGGCCGACGAACAGCCAGCCGATTTGTCCCTGGGGGCTAAAAGTGGCCCAAATGAAGAGCACACCGAAGAAAATCAGGATAGCGGCGGCAAGGTAAGCGATGAATTTTCCGGCAGTCATAGATGGGCGCTCCTCTTGTGGGTTAATCTTCGTCGAGTTCTTCGATATCTTCCTCGTCCTCAACCCCTTCTTCCAGGTCTTCCCCGGTGATGCTCACGCCTACATCCCGCATCCATTCGTCGTTGGATACGTCCAGTTCAATGAGTTCTCCTGTTGCCACGTAAATGGCGCGTTCGCAGATGTTGCTGACCCGGTCGGCCATGCGTTCCAGGTTGTGCGCTACCCACATGAGGTAGTTAGCGCGATTGATGATGGAAGGGTCGGCAATCATGTAGGTCAGCAGCTCCCGGTTGACCTGGTTGTAGAGGGCGTCTACCTCGGCGTCTTGTTCGGGGATGCGGCGCGCCAGGTCTGCATCGCCTTCCACGAAAGCGCCCAGCGCCTGGTGCAGCATGTGGACTGCAATCTCGGCCATGCGCGGGATGTCAATCAAGGGCTTGATGGGGGGCTGGCTGCCCATCAGGAGGGTGATGCGGGCGATGCCTTTGGCGTAATCCCCCATGCGTTCCAATTCGGTGGAGACCTCCAGAACGGAGGCCAGCATCCGCAAATCGCGTCCTACGATGGGCTGCTGGGTAGCCATGGTGGTGATAGCGCGCGTCTCGACCTCGAAGCGTTTGGCGTTGATGATTTCGTCCTGTTTGTAGATGCGCCTTGCCTCGACCATATCGCGTTGCTTGAGAGCGCGAATGGAGTCCAGGGTGGCTTGCTCTACCATGCTGCCGAGAGCAAGGAGGTTATCCGTCAAAGTTTCGAGTTGGTAATCAAGCGTTTGTCGTGGCATGAGAGGCCTCCTGAGGAAATGACAGGCTTATTGTATCAAATAAGCGCGTCTTTCCGCAGTGGCGTCTCCCAATTTGAGACCCCCATTTGCTCCCGATTTGGTTTTGCGTCGTTCCGCGGCGGGTAGTAATTCCAATTCTGCCCCACCCCCAACCCCTCCCCCACTGGAGGTGGGGAGGGTGCGTTGTGAAGACTTCCGATTGAAGCATCCCCCAAAAATCAGCCTGCCCGCCAGATTTTCTCCGAATTTCAGGATACGTCGGAGACCGGTATGCCCTGAGTGCGAATCAGATTGACGAAGGCATCTACCACCTTGGGGTCGAAGAGGGTGCCCGCTTTGGATTGCAGGTAGTGCAACGTGTCTTCCGTGCTCCAGGCGCTTTCGCGGTAGGGGCGTTCACTGGTCAGCGCGTCCCATACATCCACGACGGCGAAGATGCGGGCTTCCAGCGGGATTTCCTCGCCTTGCAACCCGTTGGGGTAGCCACTGCCGTCCCAGCGTTCATGATGGTAGTAGGGTATCGTTAGCGCTGGGCGTAAGTAAGCGATATGAGCGAGCATGTCGCGCGCGTAGACGGGATGCCGACGCATGGTTTCCCATTCTTCCTCAGTCAAAGTGCTTTTCTTGAGCAAAATGGCATCGGGAATGCCCATTTTCCCAATGTCGTGCAAGAGCGCGCCACGGCGAATGTGGACGAGGGCCTGTTTGCCTATCCCCATGGCCTTTGCCAGCGCCAATGTCAATGTTGTTACCCGTAGCGTATGTCCTTGGGTTTCCTTGTCGCGCAATTCCAGCGCTTTGGACCATCCCTCGATGGTGGCATCATACGCCAGGGTCAGGTCGCGATTGGACTTTTGCAGGTCGTCCACGAGCCGCAAATTTTGAATGGCAATAGCGGCCTGGTTGGCAATCGTGGTGAGCAAATCCAATTCCGCGTTGGTGTAGGGCGAGGCATTGGGTGTGTTGACAACAATGATACTTCCGATGATGTTGTGAACGACGTTCAGGGGGGCAATCATAACTGTGTGTCTGCTCTCGATACCGTACATGTAGTGAAGCAGGGGGGTTTCCTGGCGCGGATTTTCGATGGTATCTAGCCGGGCTCTGTTTTCTTCCAGAACATTGCCGTGCAATCCCAAGCGTAGCAGGGAAGCGCGTGGCGTGCGGACGCGATGATTCCTGCTATTGTGGGCGCTGATTTCGATGTGCATGGTGTGGATGTCGAAGAGAAGCAACGAGCAAGCCTGGGCGGAGAAGGCCTTCTGTAATTCTGTGGCAACAGATTGCAACAAATCGGGGATGTTGGTGGCGCTGATGAGCCGGCGGGCGATGTCGTACAGGAATCTTGACCGCTCCAGGGCCCGTTGTTCCCGCGTATAGAGGCGGGCGTTTTCAATAGCGGTGGCAGCCTGGTTGGCAAAGGCCTGGGCGAGGTAGGCCTGTTCTGGCCCGTAGGCGTGGGGGGTCAGGCTGTCTATGGTCAGGTAGCCGATGATGCGGTCTTGGGCAATCAAGGGGATGCCCATCCATCCTCGCGTATCGGCAGTACCGTTCCATCCCTGGTAATCCGGGTCTTTGGAAGCATCGGCCAGGACTACAGGGCGACGGGTACGACGGATTCTGTGTCCCAGAGAGTCGCCTTCCAATGGGAGCAGCATCCCGGCGGTTACCTTCGCATTTGAGTTCCCCCGGAGTGCAACCACCTTTAGACGAGAGCCTTCTTCTAAAAAAATGGTGCTGCGGTCGTAAGGGAGAACGTCCGCCAGGGCGTCCAGAATATGCTCCAGAACAACGATAGGGTTGAGGCTGCTTGTCAATGTGGCGGTGACCTGGCGCAATTTTTCCGCTTCCTGGCGTCGGCGGCGTTCTTCTTCCAGCAGGCGCACTTTGGCAAGGGCCAGGGAAATCTGTTGTGCCAGGTGGGCGCCTTGCTCCAGGTCTTTCTTGGAAAAGGTTCGGCGCTCTTTGAAGCCAATCAAAGCGGCGCCGATTTTCTGTTCTCCGCTGACAAGGGGCAAGGCCAGGAAGGATGTCTCTGGAATAGTGACTGCGATGTCCGGAGCAACCAGGGGGGAATTATGAACGTCTTCCACTGCGATAGGTTCTCCGGCCTGGATAACAGCCCGAGAAAGCGTGCCCTCTTGAGGGCGCGCCGCCAGGGTGGGATACAGGTCTTTCAAATGCCCAGATGCCACGGTGGGGATGGTAAGACTGCGTTGTTCGTCCCACTGGGTGATGTAGCAAATCGTAGCGTGAAAATATTCTTCTAATTTGTTGGCGATGGTTTGCAGGATGGCGGTGAAGTCTGTGCTTTGCAGTGCTGTGGAAGTCACTTCGTTGATGAAAGTGGTGAAGGCAGCCTGATGCTCTCGTTCGCTGATGTCTCGGGCAATGATAATGTAACGTTTCGATGTGTCGTTGCCGTTTGTCAATGCGGCAACAGTGGCCTCTGCGGGGTAGATGCTTCCGTTACGCCGTTTTAGACGAAGCGTTACGTTGTCCAGCCGTCCTTTCTCCCGCAGTTCTTGCAAGTCGTTGGCCAGCCGCTTGCGCTCTGCCGGAGAGACGAACTGGGAGATTTGTAATCCTTTCATTTCTTCGGGCGAATCTGCCTGATAGAGACGGGCTGCCTGGGGGTTGCAAAACAGAATTTCCCCCTGCGCGGAAACCAGAATAATTGCGTCTGGGGAAGTTTCCACGAGGAGGCGGTATTGCCTCCCATTCTCTTCGAGCGCCTTTTCGCGTTGCTGGATGGCCAACGACATCTCGCCAAAGCCTTGTACCAGGGCTTGTAATTCCTGGAAGGTGTTGGGAATGGTCAATTCGCGGGATACCAGCGTATAACGGCCTTCTCCCAGGGCTTTGGCCTGTTGTCCGAGGAGACGTAGGGGCCCCACAATGCGCTTGGTGAGGTCTTTTCGGATGCCTCGTGAGAGCGCAAAGCCGCTGACGATGAAAAGCGCCAGCGTGCTGCCCAACAAGGCGATGGGCACACGCATGATAGCAAGCCAGGGGGTCTGGACGACGAGATACCAGGAGGGCGTCTCCGATATCCGGGCAGCTGCCCCGTGATACCAGATGCCATCGGATGAGTATGTTGCGGTCCAGGTATCTTTCCCGCCCTTGTATTGCAGAATAGGGAGTTTTTGGTCGTTTGGTGCGTTGGGGGAAAAGGTCAGCAAGTGCCCATCCGCATCCAGAATGAAAACAGTCCCTTGGGAAGCATATCCGTCGAGTGTGGTAGCCCCTTGCAGGGCCTCCATCTGGAGTTCTCCAACGACCACTTGCTCTCCTTCCAGGGGATAACTGACGTATATTGTGGTTTGGCCAGTGATTGACGAGGTGAGAGGTGGCGAGATATAAGGCTTCTGAACGCGGTTTTCCGGAGCCAGATAGGGGGCATCATCGGGGACGCGCTTTGCGGTTCTGGCGGAATGTCTGGAAACAAAATTTGTAATGTTCCCATCGTAATCTACACAGTATAGGGCGTCGAAATAGGGAGAGACCTGGTCTATGGCATCCAAAATAGCGTGGGTTTGTTCGTCACCGGTATGCATAGATGGCAGAGACATAGAAAGCATCTTCAGCACTCGTTCCGCATTTTGAATGTATTCGCCAGTGTGTTGGGCAATGGTGTGTGCACGTGCCAGTTGCTGGGCACGCAATTGGGCAGTAGCGACCCAGGTGCCTGCCAGGACGGTAAACAAAAGGATACCCGTCAGGGGCAAGAAGATGCGGTGCGTGAGAATGGTCTCTATGTAATCGGAAAGTGATTGTGATGGAATGGGGTGTGGTTGCATATCATGCGCGGTTGACGATAAGGAGCGTAGTTGTTTGTAGCAAGTCTTCTGAAATCAAAAGGCTTGCAATGAAAAAAAGTGTACCCCAAAATGGGGCGAACCGAGATTAAGATTTTGCGAGGTCTGGCGGGAGAACACGATGCCAGGATAAAGTGCCGTCCGTTAGCCGGTGGGTTGGGCCAAAAGTTGGTATAATCATTTTTATGACCGCTCAAGCACAGGAATTCCATCCCGTAGTGATGTCCCGACAAGGAGAAGTTGCCTCTTGGGGAATATGGGCCGCGGTGACATTGGCATGGATGTGGCTTGCCCGGATGGGGAGCACCCCGCTTTTTGTGCCTGTCTTTTGGGGGGTGCTGACTGTAGTTGCCTTTGGTACTTCTCTAGGAAACTGGATGGACCGCCGTACTACGTTGCGCCTGACGGATGAGGGCGTCTTCTTCTCTAATGGTCTGCGCACGGTCTCGGCTTCCTGGCAGGATGTCCAGCGCATTGAAGTGTTGCCTTCCCGCTGGGGAGAGGTGGTGCATGTTTGGGGCCCGGACGCACACTTCCGTTTCCGGACATTGGCGGAAATCCAGGCTATTGGCAAAGATTCATCCGCGCGGGTGGGATTTCCTAACGGAAAGCGTATCGTGCAAGAAATGTGCCAACGTAGCGGTTTGCGCCTGGAAAAAGCGACCGATAATGGTCGCAGATATTATGCGCGAGAGTGACATACGCTTTTCCTTGCGGTGTGCCGGGCACGCCCCCGCCGCAGGGGGCGTATTTTTTTGTTTGGGAGACTTTTATGAACCGACCGAATATGAACATAGACCAGCAAGTAGCCTACTTGATGCAGGGAACGGCTTACGGGGATGAACAACTCAAGCAAACGATGGCCAGGGAACTGCGCCAGCGGTTGCTGGAAGCCCAGTCTGAGAACCGTCCTCTGCGCGTTTACTGCGGGTATGACCCCACGGCAACGGATTTGCATTTGGGGCATACCATTACCATGCGCAAGTTGCGTCAATTTCAGGACCTGGGGCACGAGGTCACTTTCTTGATTGGGGATTACACAGCCTTGGTAGGAGACCCATCCGATAAAAACAAAGCGCGTCCCATCCTGACGCACGAACAGGTGATGGAAAACGCCAAAACCTATGCGGAGCAAGCCTTTCGAGTGTTAGATAAAGAGAAAACCATCGTTCGCTACAATAGCGAGTGGCTTTCCAAATTGACTTTGGTGGAACTCATCCGCCTGGGGCAAAACTTTACCATCCAGCAGTTTTTGGCGCGAGAAAATTTCGCCAAACGGATTGCTTCGGGAACTCCCATTTTCTTACATGAGACGTTTTATCCTCTCATGCAAGGGTACGATGCGGCTGCCATGCGCGCCGACGTGCAAGTGGGAGGCACCGACCAACTTTTCAACATCATCGTGGCGGGGCGCAAACTTCAGGAAGCCTTGGGACAGAAGCCGCTGGTCGGCATTCTGGTGGATATTCTGCCCGGCACCGACGGCGTGCAACGCATGTCGAAATCCACGGGGAACATCATCCCTATTGATAGCACTGCCCAGGATATGTACGGCAAAGTGATGAGCGTCCCCGATTTCGCCATGGGGAAGTATTTTCGGCTGGTAACGCGCTGGTCGCCGGAGGAAATCGCGCGTATAGAAGACGCCATGGAACGGGGAGAACTTTCCCCGCGGGATGCAAAAATGCGCCTGGCACGCGAAATCGTCAGTATCTTCTACGGAGAAACCGCGGCAGCAAAGGCGGAAGAAGAATTCGTGCGCGTTTTTCAGAAGAAAAGCATTCCCGATGATATCCCTGAATACCGTTTGCAGGCTGGGCAAACTGTTCTGGACGTTTTGGTGGCTGCCGGGATGGTCAAATCTCGGAGCGAAGGCCGCCGTATGGTGCAGCAAAACGGTGTGCGGCTGGATGGAGAAATCGTCACGGACATCAATATGCCTTGTTCTCCCGGCATCCTGCAAGTAGGGAAACGACGTTTTGTGCGCCTTGTGCCTTGATAGGGCAACAACTGGCCCTCCAACACTTGACGCCCATCTGGATTTGCTGTAATATCTCCGCTTTGTTGCCGGGGCAATCCTCCGGCTGGTGCGACATGGAGCGTTGCGTACCTACATTGACTGTTTTTTCAAGATAAATCTACCCAGGCGCTTTGCAAGCGCCATGGAACAAGGCCCGTCCTGCAGCATCAACGCAGATGAAGGGAACCCTTCGATAGTTCCATTGCTACAAAGGATGTGACACATGGCTCAGAATTCGACAGGCCGCCCCACCGTAACACTTACCAGGGGATTGGGATTGCTGGACGTTACCATGATTGGCGTAGGAGCCATGATTGGAGCGGGTATTTTCGGCCTGACCGGTATTGCAGCCGGTCACGCTGGCCCCGTAGGGTTGCTGGTAGCATTTTTCCTCAACGGGGTGGTAACTTCGCTCACGGGATTGACTTACGCTGAATTGGGCGCGGCAATCCCTGAGGCGGGCGGAGGCTACCTGTGGGTGCGGGAAGGTCTTTCCCGTTTTTGGGGCTTCTTCGCCGGCTGGATTTCATGGTTTAGCCACTCGGTGGCCTGCAGTTTGTACTCTGTTATTTTTGGAACCTTCTTCGTCGAACTGCTCAAACTGGCGGGGATGCACTTCAGTGAAGAACCGGTGCTCTTCGGCCTTTCCGCCGAGCATCTCACGGCCAAAATCGTGACGGTACTGGCCGTTGTGCTGTTCGTTTACATCAACGTGCGCGGCGCCTCCGAGACCGGGGCGGTGGGCAACGTCATCACCATCTTCAAAATCGTCGTCTTGCTCTCCCTGGTGGCTTTCGGGCTGGTTGCCATGCTGCAGGATGGCTCCTGGGTGCAGAATTTCGTTGCCGACCCCAGCCCCTTCCCTAACGGCATCGGAGGCGTGATTGCCGCCATGGGCCTGACCTTCGTGGCCTTTGAAGGCTACGAAATCATCGCCCAAAGCGGCGAAGAACTGGTCAACCCGGAGCGCAACTTGCCGCGAGCCATCTTCTACTCCATCGCCATCGCGGTTGCCATTTACCTGCTGGTCGGTTTCGTCTCCATCGGGGCGCTGGTGCAGAACTCCGGTCTCCCCAATTGGATGTACCTGGGGCAGGAGGGAGAAAAGGCCATGATTCTCACCGCCAAAAACATCATGCCCTACGGGGCGCTGATTATGATTTTGGGCGGGCTGGCCTCTACTACCTCGGCGCTGAACGCCACCGTGTATTCCAGTTCCCGCGTTTCCTTTGCGATGGGGCGCGGCAACGACCTGCCATCATGGTTCAGCGTCATCCACCCCAAGAACCGCACTCCCCACCTGGCCATCTACACCAGCGGGGCGCTCATCATCTTCATGGCCTTGCTGCTACCGGTGGAAGATGTCGCCAGTGGAGCCTCCCTGACCTTCCTGGTGCTCTTCCTGTTGACCAACTTCTCCCTCATCCGTTTGCGGAAGACGCACCCCGATTTGCCCCGCGCCTTCAAGGTGCCCTTCGTTCCCTGGTTGCCGATTGCCACCATTCTCGTACAGGGAGTGCTGGCTTACGAGTTGTTCTCCGTGAGTTGGATTGCCTGGGCGGCCACTATCGCCTGGACATTGGTTGGTCTCTTCCTCTACATGCAGTGGGGACGCAAACACGAAGAAGCGGAGAGAGCCGATACCATTCTTCTGGAAGAAACCATTGCCTCGCGGGAATATTCCGTCCTTCTCCCCCTTGCCAATCCGGAGCAAGCGCGCCGCCTCTCCCATTTGGCCGCCATTCTGGCGAAACAGCAGGGCGGCGAAGTCTTTGCTTTGCACGTCGAGCGCGTTCCCACTCAGATTGGTCTGGGCGACGGACGTTCTCTGCTCAAGACAGGGCGCGAAATTTTTGAAACCGCCATCGAAATCGGGCAGCACTACGATGTGCCCGTCCGGACCCAACTCCGCCTGGGACGCAACGTTGCCCAGTCCATCCTAGCCGCGGCCAAGGAGCGTAAAGCCAACCTCATTCTCATGGGATGGCCGGGCGTGCGCCGAGATGCCGACGTGGCTTTTGGCAACATCATTGACGTGATTGCCTCCCAACCCCCCTGCGACCTGGCCGTAGCCCGCCTGCATGAGAAAGTCACCGGGCCGCCCAAGCGTATCCTTGTGCCGGTCTCCGAAGGCCCCAGTATGCTGCTGGCCCTCAACATTGCCCTGACGCAGGCGCAATTCATGGCGCAGGAAATTACCGACCCCGAAGAACGCCAAAAAATCAAGGTCACGGTTTTGCACCTGATGAGCGAAAACGGCTCGGCCATGGAGGCCCGGCGGCGGGAACTTGAAAGTGTCCTCGATATGGACAATCCCTTCATCGAGTTGGAGGTTGGTCTGGCGGATGATGTCGCCGCCGCCATCTTGGAGCGCGCCGAGAATTACGACCAGATTGTGATTGGTGCTTCGGAAGACCGCCTCATCAATCAGCGTTTGTTCGGCTCCATCTCGCAGGAGGTGGCCGAGAAAGCCCCCGTGGATGTCATCTTCGTCCGCCGCTATAACCCCTTGCGCTATGGCCTGAACCGCTGGCTGCGCCGTAAATGAGCGCTCTTGGCAAGCGCAGGTGGCGGTCACTTCCAAAGTGACCGTCACCTTGTTTTCGGCGCAAGCGTAAACGAAAAGAGCCGCCTCACCGGGCGGCTCTTCTGTGTGTAGGACAAGGCTCTGCCTTGTCCCTCTTGCCGAAGGCACGCAGAGTGGCAGGTTAGCGTTCAGTTGCCGGGTTGAACGCCAGGATGGCGTGTGCCGTCCAACGTGTGGCTCAGCGGTAGCGGCGTTGACTGCACAACCACCACGGCTATTCCATCCAGTACCAGACTTTGCAAATCGCGCCCCGATTCGCGAGCGGCATAGCCGCTATTCGCCGCTGTAGCCGGTGTTGTGTGGCGATTATGGACACATCGTAGATTGTAATTCCCCCTTCCCTACATTCAGAACCCAACATTTGTCTTGGTTTTGAGCAAAGTAATCCTTTTCCGTATACACTGGATTTTCGTCATCCCATTGTAGCGCGCGGGGCAACTCTTCAGTTGATGAAAGAATTTGGCTCCATGTACCGTTATTCAAATTCAACGCAACAAAATTGTATGAAAGAAATGGGATGGTTCATAAACCGCTAGAAATTAGTAGACACTTTTTTGCACCTTGAAAAAAGAATAGGCCGCTGTTCAAGCAGAAGCGGGGATGGCAAAGAGGGCGTCAAATGCGCTAGCCAGCGAGGGGGCGTCTTTGACACCGGCTAACTGCAAAGGGCTGAAACCAGCCCGTTTGCCTCTGGAAAAGACATGATGGTTCCAGAACAACTGCAGCAAGGGGAGCAGCCAATCCGGCATGCCGCGATGAATGGACAGGTAAGGACGCAGCCAACTATGTAATGATTCGGCCAGAGATGAACTGCGGTGGAAAAGAGCAAGGGCATCCCAGATGGCAGTTGCCGTTCTCTGCCACTGCGGGGGGATGATTTTCAATGGCTGGATGCCGTTTTGCCAGGCGGTCAGAATCCAGGCTAGCAAATCGGGTGGGAGATTTTGGCACCAGGGTACGAGGGTTTTATGCAGCCAGCGCAGGGGGGCGAGCAGTTCATCAAGATGATTCTGCAGTTGCTGGACAAAATCGGCGATGCCTTTGTTAGGCAAGGTTTGGAGCAACGCGATGGCGACTTCCAAAGTTTGCTGTGCCTGATGCGGGTCTTGCAGGCGGTGAAATTCGGTAATCGGCTCCAGCGCTTGACGGACTTCAACCAGCAACCAGGAAAAGTGCTCGTACGTGGCAATCGCCTGGGTCTCCTGCTCAATGGCCTCTGCTGCAGTCCAATCGACTTTCAGGGGACGGCCTCGCCGCCTGGTGGGTTGGCTGGCTTCTTGCTCGGCTCGGATAGCCTTTTCGGCCATGCAAATGGCTTTGTAAGCCGCCTTTTCCAGCCGATTTTGCAGTTTTTTGCCTTTCCGCAGCAGGTGAAACAAGTCTGGACGCAGGGGGACGGCTAACTCCGCCTCTTGCAGCCCCACACGAATGCCGCGGGCGCCATCAGCTGCTACGTCTTGAAAGACTACGCCCCGGGCATCCAAATCCAGAAACGTCAATCCCCAGTGGGTGGCATCCCGGCTCTCAGCGGCGGCCAGGTTGAGCGCCAGAAATGAGCGACCATCCACCACCGTCAAGCAAGGCTGACGTCCAGCGAAGATTTCATCCGCTTCACCCAACACCGGCAGCGGCACGCACACCCCATCATTGCGTGCTTTCGCTGCCTGACCGGCTGCTTGCAAGGTTTGACTGATATAGCCGACTGACCGGTGAACACCGAACAGCACTTCCAGCCCAATCTGAATATTGCGCACCGACCCGTTCAGCACAGGCATTACTGCAATCGCTTTGCGCACCGTATCCCGGTCGACCCGCAGCATTTTCTCTTTCGGTGGCCGTCCAACCGCTTTCGGCTTCAAGGCTTCTTCCAGCGCTGCTTGCACGCGAGCCTTGAAACGGTACAGCAGGGCGCGTGAGATGCCATATTCATCTGCCAATTCACTCGCCCGGCCCCAGCCTCGTACTTCGGCTGGCAGTAACATCTCGACCCCAATCGCAATCCGGGTTGACAAATCCAGGTCTTTTCGACGATACTCTGACATAGGGAGCCTCTTCTCTCGGTTCGATAAGGTTTCGTTCACCAATATCTTGCCAGATGAGGGGGCTCCCTGCAACCTATTCTTTTGGTAACGTTCTATTGACGAGGCATGCTATATCGCCTCTGACCGGTCTGTTTGGACACCAATGTGTCTACTTATTTGTGAACCATCCCAAAGAAATTCAGAGAAATCATCGTTGGCACATGTTCTTGTTTGGAAAATGATTTCATCTTCATTTGGCGACCAAATTAAATCACCTATTCTGCAATACCCCATGTTTAGTTTATAAGTTTCTTTCCTCCAACCCTCCAAGTCCAGGATGTTTATTATATGGTCTGTAACGTACGCCAATTTCTCGCTTTTAGGTGAAAAGGCAAATGTGTGAAAGCCATCCGGCAAAATTTGAATGACTTCACCTGTTGTCAAATTTAAACGCAACAACATTGTGGCATTCACGAACTCAAAACCGCCACCGTCCATTTGCCTGAAAACACTGATAAATAAAAATCTGCCATCTTTTGACCAATGTGCCGGCCAAAAACTCCCATCTTCATATCCAAATTTGACCGTATCGAAATCTACCTGCCATTCTCGACCATCAAGAATGTTCAAAACCTTCATATGGAAAAGAGCATTTTCGCTATTACCTCCAGTACAGTACTTATCTACAATCCAATGCCCATCTGGGGATGTTTCCCAAAAAACACCGGGGTCGCAAATTGGCACAAATGCCTTCACTGTTTCCAGCGCTGTTATTGTGCCTTTCGGAATTGTAGACGTAGGTTGGATTGTTGTCGTTGGCGTATTGGTCGTAGTTGGATAGGGGGTTTCCGTTGGCGCAATTGTATGTGTGGGATTCTGCGTTTGAGTATTGGTTAGCGAAAAAAACGGACTTGGTGCTACTGTTGTAATTCTTGATGGAGTAACTGTTTTCTTAATCGTATTCTCCCCACATGAAACCATGAATGTTGAAAGAATAATTGTAGTTAGGATGAGATATTTGCTCGTGTTCATTATTGCAGAATTTTGCACACCGTTATGCCCCGCAACACATTTTTAGTGCTCTCTCACGAAAACAACACGCTGCTCAACTCTTTGCGGTACTGCACGGTCAAATCGTTTTCCTCGCCGAGCAGGGCAAAGAGCGCCAGCACCAGTTCGTGCGGCTTGCCGCCCCCGAAGTTCTTGTCCTCTCGCAGGATGTCTAGCAGGCCGTCCAGTGCGGCGGCGAGGTTCCCCTTTTGGATGAGTTGCACCGCCCGCCAGTAGGCCGCCTCCAGGGGGGAAGCGCTTTCCAGTGGGTCGGCATATCGCGCTTGTGTGAGGGCCTCGGCCAACGGCAAGAGGGCTTGCGCCTGGGCGTAGGCGGAACTCTCCGGCGGAAGGTTCTGCAGGATGTCCAGCGCCTCCCGCCCGCGCCCCTGCAAGAGTAAACTCTTGCCCATCCCCAGCAGCGCGTCGGCGTTTTCGGGGTGTGTCTCCAGATATTGCCGGAAGGCACCCTCCGCTTCCACGGGCAGGTCGAGTTTGAGCAGACTGTCCCCTTTTTCCAGCAGCAGGCGGGAAGAATCCGGCAGTACCTGGCGCACGAAGGCGCGCACGTCGTCGGGAGTGAGGTTGCCGGTCAGGGTAGCGATGCTTTGCCCCAGGTGGAAGGCGCGCAGCGTGGGCAGGCTCTGCACCTGAAAGCGGCGCGTCATTTTGGGGTTGCGGTCTACGTTTAGACGCGCCAGACGGAACCCGCCACGATGTTCCTCGGCCAGGGCTTGCAGGGTCTTGTCTACCGGGCGGCACGGAATGCACCAGGGCGCCCAAAAGTGGGTTATCACGGGCGTCTCCTGCTGCGAGTAGGCAATCACCTCGTAATCGAAAGTTGTGTCGGTAACGTCAACCACGTTTCCAGGCATAGCGTTCTCGCTTCGCTGCTCATTCGTCGTCGGGCGCAATCGTTCCCGGCTGCTCTACCGCCAGCACCTCTCCGTGCAAGTTAATGCGGATGCGGAAGCCCATCATCCCCAGGTAGGCGCGCACTTCTTCCGGCAGTCCCATCTGCATCAGTTGCGCCAACGATTGGTCAATATTGCGTAACTGGTTCTGGATGATGGCCTTCGAGAAAATGTCGTCCTGCCCCAACTGGCGCGCCGCCATTTCGGCCACCGTATCTTCGTGGCCCTCGATGCTCCGTCTCATGGCCTCCAGCACCTGCCGGTCAATCGTCTCGGATGGGATATGGCGGCGGAAACCGGCATCGTTTACCACGTAGCACGGCTCGTCTCCCACGTAGGAGACCTCCACCGGCTGGTCGAATTCATCTACAATCAACCCTTCGAAAACAGGTTTGTTCATTGGCGTTTCCTCTGTCCAACGAGAAAGTTCTCTTAAAGTTTACCATCCCCTTTGTGGCTGTGTACCCCCAAAAAAGCAACTTTTACCGGATTCTAACGCGCATATCGCAGGGCATAGACCGCAATCCCAAAGGCGGAAGATACGTTGAGCGACTCCTTGCCCCCCTGCATGGGCAGATAGACGTGCCGCGCGCACAGTGAGAGCAGGCCGGGGTCTACGCCGGCCCGTTCGTTGCCCACCACCAGCACGAGCGGCTGCGTTTCTCGCAAGGGCAGGATGTCGAATAGGGGAACCGCCTGGGGAGTTGTTTCCAGCGCCCACAGGATGTAGCCGCGCCCGATGAGCCTCTCGGCGGTGCGGACTGCGTTGGGGTGGCTGCTCCACCCGACTGTTTTCTCGGCCCCCAAGGCGGTTTTGGGCACGCGGGGGTGGTCGCCGGAGGGCGTGATGCCGCACAGGTACAGGTGCTGTACCCCCGCCCCATCCGCGATGCGGAAGATGTTCCCCACGTTCCAGGCGCTGCGGAGGTTGTCCAGCAGGGCCTCCAGGCGGGGCGTGGCATCGGGGAGCGCGGTCTCCTCGCGGGATGGGGCGGGGTAACGGGCGACACTGCGGGTCGGCGCGCCGCATCGGGGACAGGCAGCCCCCTCAAGCGAGTCTGCTTCTGCGGGGAAACGGAAGCCGCATGCGGGCTGCGTGCATTCCCATACGAGGTATTCCGGCACAGATTTTCCCCTTCTCAAAACACATCCACCCGCGTGCCGGTCTCTTCGTGGATGCTCTGCTCGTTGGGCGGGACGGTGGGCAGAGTCCAGCGGTAAATCCATTTGGAGGCCTGCGCCGTCAGGTTGATGCACCCGTGGCTGCGGGGGCGTCCGTAGTCATTGTGCCAGTACGTCCCGTGGAAGGCTATCCCGCTCTCGGTGATGTAACTCACCCAGGGCACGCCCGGCAGGTCGTAGCCGTTGGAGCCGATTTCGCCGGCGGCCATGTGGCGGGAGGGGCGCTTGCGGAAGGTGTAGTGCCGCCCGATGGGGGTGGTATAGTTCCCGTTGCTGAAAATGGCGCCCGTGGCGGCGCGGGTGGCGAAGACGGGGCGCTCGTTTTCGTAGGCAATCACCAGCTGCGCGGCCAGATTGACCTCGATGCGCTTCTCTTGCGGGGGGACGTGGGGGGAAAGAGGGCCTAACTCGCTGGCGGGGATGATGCGCAGATGCCGCGCCGGGGCGTAGTAGTGCAGCCCCCATTTGTCCTCCAGCAAGCGATACCAGACCTCGCCGCGGGCATCGTGGACGAGTCTGTTAGCCCAGTGGGTGGTCTCGTAGTACAGGCGGTAGGCGATGGCGTTGCTCTCGCTGGCCCCCCAGCGCGCTTCCGTGTACGGGACGGTCACTTCGGCCAGCGCGCCGCCTTCGGGCAGGGCCGCGACCGGTTCGTTGAGGGTGGTGCGTACCGGCTGAATCTCCCCGGAGTGGGCGAAACCTTCCGCCCCGATGCGGTACCAGACGCGGTTGTAGGCCGGTTCCGCGTCCCCGATGGTCACGCCCGTGATGGGGAGGACGGTATCCCGCCAGTAGGTCTTGACTTTTTCGCTGCCGAAGGTGGGCTGCCGGTAAACGTGGATGCTCCCCGCCAGGACGCGCCCCTGCTGCCCTTCCAGGTCGGGCGGCGGGACGGGGGGAAAGGTGTTCTCCAGCGGACGCAGCGCCAGACTCCCCAGGCCGAGGAGGCCGAGTTTGAGAAAATCGCGACGGGTGAGGGGAGGGCGTGTCATGGGTATCAGGTATCAGGTGCCACGTATCAAGTGCGGCGTGCGACGTGCGGGCGTGCGACGTAGAACATGCGTCTCGCTTGTCCCGCAACGTGCGACGTGCGACGTGCAGGTGTGCGCTGTAGGACGTGCGTCTCGCTTGTCCTGCGGCGTGCGAAGCAAGTGCCAAGTGCGGCGTGCGACGTGCGGGCGTGCGATGTAGGACATGCGTCCCGCTTGTCCCGCAACGTGCGACGTGCGACGTGCAGGTGTGCGCTGTAGGACGTGCGTCTCGCTTGTCCTTTGGCGTGCGAAGCAAGTGCCAAGTGCGACGCGCGGCGTGCGGGTGTGCCAGCCGTGGGGTTTCAGCCCGCGGTGCGGGGCATGATTTTCTTCACCAACCACCAACTCCCAACCTGCCGACCACCCGACTACCTGACCACCCGACTACTCGACTAATAATGGATATTCACCAGCGTCCCCACCGAAGCCCAATTGAACAACCAGCGGGCGTCCTCCGTCCGCAGGTTGATGCAGCCGTGGCTCATGGGGGTGCCGAAATTGTGATGCCAGTAGGTTCCGTGCAGGCCGTAACCCCGGTAGAAGTACATCACGTAAGGGACGGCGGGCAGGTAGTAGCCCGGCCCGGCCATATCCGCCGCCTCGTATTTGACGTAGATGTGGTACTGCCCCGTGACGGTGGGATGCTGCCACACGCCCGTCGAGACGACAAAGGATTGTATCAAGTTCTTGCCCTGGTAGGCGTAGGTGCGCTGATGGGTGAGGTCTACGTCAATCCAGCGCTCGCCTCTCTCCACGCCGGGGGGGAGTTGCCCGTAGGATGACGAAACTTCCGTGGGCGGAACATCGGTAGGGAGCGGGGGCGGCGTGGCGGT
>JANTFR010000015.1 GCA_024763355.1 Anaerolineales bacterium | reverse complement strand
AGCCTCCTTGCGGGAAGCCGGAGAAGGTCTCACTCGCGAAAAACTGCTGGAGTTGCTGGTAGAGGCTCCCTCCGAAGCCCGCCTGGGGACGCTGGTCAGTTTGGCGCGCCCGGTGATGGATTACGCCTTCTTCCAAATGCTCACTGAACGTATCGAGCAGGCCGAGGGTGAGGAAAAGGCCCGCCTGGAGGCCTTGCGCGACCAGGTGCTTGCCATGACCAACGAAATTGACCAGGAAGTCCAGGCCCGTGTGGACGTGGCGCGCCGCAACCTGGATGCCCTTTTGCAGTCTGCCAATCTTGAACAGACCTTGCTTCAAAACCTGGAAGCGATTGACCAGGTCTTTGTGGATGTCGTGCAGGAGGAACTGCAAAAAGCGCGGCAGGCGGGCGATTTGGAACGTTCCTCCAAACTCAGCCAGGTGCTTTCCATTTTGGAGAAAGCCAGCGGAGCGCAGGAAATCGCTTTGTTGGAGGAATTGATGGGCATCGAAGACGAGGCCGCCTTGGAAGCGAAACTCACCAGCCGCTCGGATGCAGATTTGCGCCGATTGGCGGAAGTGCTGGCCGCTGTCATGGCGCAGGCAGAACAAATGGGAGACCGGGGTACCTATGCCCGCCTGGAACGCATTTTGGGCGTTCTCTTGCGCCACGTGACGGATTTGGACGCTGGGCAGGGGCACTCCCACTCCCCCGAAGACCACCATCCCGGCGAGGGGTTGATTCTGCGGCTGTAGATTTAACGAACAGGTGACAGTCACTTCCAAAGTGACTGTCACCTGTTGCGATTTCGTGCGTCAAAATGGGGGCCAACCCCCTTCGCGAGATGCTATGCTTACACCGCAGGATTATCCAGCCGCAGCCCGTGGCCGCGCACCGTCACCACGTAGTTGTGGGAGGGGTCGTGGGCGGCCAGCCGGTCGCGCAGACGGCGCACCAGGGCGTCCAGAGCCTGCTCCGAAACACCAATAGCGTTTTCCTTGCCCCATACCGCGGTAATTACCTCGGGACGGGAGACCACCTCCCCCTCGTGCTGGTAGAGAACATCCAGCAGGGCGAATTGCGCCACGGAAAGGGGCGGCTGCACTTCCTGGCCGCGTATCCACACGCGGCGGGATTCCTTTTCCAGATAAAGTTGCCGCTGCATGACGGGATTAGTGCCTCCGGCGACCGCGCCCATCTTGCTCCCTAGAGAGATGTCTCCCTCCAGGGGCATGGTTGCATCTGAGGTCAAATAGACAAACTGCTGGGCCAGGGCAATTTGGATGATGTCGCCTTCTTGCAATACTACCGCGATGCGTACCGACTGCCCGTTGCAAAACGTGCCATTTTTGCTGCCCAGGTCTTCGAGCACCGTTTGCCCGCCTTCTCTGCTCAGGCGGGCGTGATGACGGGAGACCTGCCGGCTGGGGATGATGATGTCGCAATCTGGCCCGCGGCCTATCAGCAGGGATGTTTTCAGAAGCCAGCGTTCTCCATTTAAGTCGCCCCCGTGGGCAACCAGAAAAGGGGTATCGGTGGGAAAGTCCATGGCAATTTCTCTTGGAGAGGTCTATGTGCAATGCAAGGTGTTTTTGAGATTATACCCTATCGTGGAGGGCGGGCGCGGTGGTAGATTGGTATAATGAGAGACACCCTTCCCTTCAGGCGGCAGACATTCCAAAGCGCCTGCCCTTGAAAGGACACTCATTCGGCCTGCGCCAGGCCACCGGAGGAGAATTCGCCTTATGCCCCGCACCCTCGAAGCCGGGTTGATACTACGCGACCGTTACCAGGTTCGCCGCGTGATTGGACGCGGCGGGGCGGGATGTGTGTATCTGGCCGACGACTTGCGGTTGACGGGGCGTTTGTGCGCCCTCAAGGAAGTCGTGCACGATTACTCCTTGAGCGATACCTTGTTGAGCCAGGCGCGGCAGCAATTTCAGCAGGAAGCCCTCGTTCTGGCGCGGCTCGACCATCCCAACCTGCCCAAAGTCTCCGATTTCTTCTCGGAAGGGGAACGCGACTACCTGGTGATGGATTTCGTCCCCGGCAAGGATTTGCGCACCCTGATGATGAGCGCCCAGCAGCGGGGAGAATTCCTGCCGGAGAGCGAAGTCCTTTCCTGGGGCAGCCAGTTGGCCGATGCCCTCTCCTACCTCCACAGCCAGACGCCGCCCATCCTTCACCGCGACATCAAGCCCGGCAACCTGAAACTCACTCCCAGCGGCCTGCTCAAACTGGTGGATTTCGGGTTGGTGAAGATTCTGGCCTCCGACGAGGCCACCGTGACCGTCATCCAGGGGCGCGGCACGGCGCTTTACACTCCGTTGGAGCAGTACGGGGGCGATGCAGGACACACCGATGTCCGCAGCGATGTGTACGCCTTTGGAGCGACCCTTTACCACCTTCTGACCGGTCATCCTCCCGTAGAAGCGCGGGAACGCTTTCTCAACCCCGGCAGCCTGCCGCCCTTGACGGCCTACAACCCCGCCATCAGCCCGCGCACGGAACGGGCCGTCCTGTGGGCGATGAGCCTGCACCCGGAAGCGCGCCCCCCCAGCGTGGAGGCTTTTCGGCAGGCGCTCCTGGGGGATTGGATGCCTTCCATGCGTACTCAGGAGACCCTCCCGCCGCCCACCCTGGCCGATTTGTTCTCCCTGCCCGTGGAGCGGAACCTGGTCGGGATTGCGGTTATCCTGCTATTCTTGAGTTTGATTGTCTCGTTGTTGCACTAGACGACGGGCTTCCTGGGTGCGCCATACCCACACTGCCCAAACCCCCAAGGCGTTTCCTGAAAGCATCGCAATACTTCCCGCCAGTAGCCCGGCGCGCCCATTGAGCCAGTCCCCGCCGGGAAGCCCCAGGGCGGCATAGGTGTAAAGCAGAAGCCCGCCGATGAGAGCGCTCAGCCCGGCGCGCATGCTCCAGCGCACCTGCCCCTCCTTCAGGGTGACGCGGTACGCCATCCAACTGGTGAACAGCCCGACGGCAACGGCCAGCAGCCATTGCAGCAATGCGCCGGTGCGGTCTTGCGGCGGCGGCAGGGTCGGGATAATCTCTCCCGGCGAGGGCTGCGCCGTAGGCGTAAGCGTGGCCGGCGGTACGGATGTGACCGTGGGGCTGGGCATGGGGGTCGCCGTGGGGCGTTCCCCGGCGATGTCCAGACGCAGCGGGGCGGTTTGTACGCCGGGTTCGGTGCGGATATCTACTTCCAGGGTTCCGAGGGCCTCGATGGGGAAGGTAGCGCGGGCGACGCCTCCTACCGTGGTGGCGCTCACTTCTTTGGGGGCGGGCGCGTCCTCTCCGCTGTAGGTCAAGGTAAATTGCACGGGCGTTCCATCAGGGACGGGATGCCCGTTGTAGTCTTCGATGATGCCGGTGCGCACAGGCAGCAGGTCGCCCATTTGTAAACTGGCCTGCGCCAGCGCATCGGAGGGTTCCACCGATGCCTCTCCGCCCGTGGGAGGCAAATCCAAATAGATGCCCACTATCTGCGATGAATTTGGCGAGGTCGCCGAAATCAAATCATAGCCGATACCGTCCACGGAGACAGGCGGCGCGCCGGGCAGGGGTCGGATTTCGTTGAACAGCAGGCGGGCGGCGATATCCACGAAGGGCGGAGTTTTGCTGTATAGCCCGTAATACGCCGTCAGTTTGGAAATGTCGGTGGCATCGAGGTAGTAGGGCGCGTTCATGGCGAAAACGATGACGCGCTTGTCGCGTAGCAGGTCGGGACGCTCGTTGAGCAGGCGGCGCAAGGCCTGGGAAGCGGGACGCTGGGGGGTGACATCCAGCATCAGAAAGACCAGCCATTGGGCGCTGCGCATCTGGTACTCCACGTCGGTTCGGCCTGCCCCCAGGTCCAGCATGGTGGTCAGGTTGTCGAAGGAGTAGGAAACCAGATTGCGCGGTTGCACCTGCCCGCCGGTAGCAGGGCCGTACAGGCGCAAAACGGCTTCCTGCATGGCTTTTACCGGCAGCACCGCTTCCTCCGGACACACGCTGCATTGCTGCACGGAATACGAATCGGTGAAGAAGACAATCCGCTCACTCAACCGCGGTGGGTTGGGGAGGGTGCTCTCCAGGGCGTCGGCATCCGGGCTGATGAGCGTACTGGCGGCGCGAGCAACATCGAATACCAGACTCTCGTTCTGTCCGATGCTTTCCAGGGCCTCGGGGCTGGGCAGGACACTGTCGGGTGCGAACCGGGGGTACAGGCGGAACTTCAAGGTCAGGATGCGCAGGGCGGCTTCATCCACCCGCTGAGCAAAGGCGGGGTCTTCGCGATACTTTTGGGTGAAAAACTCCAGCGTGTGGACGATGGTGGTGTATTCATCCGGGTCGTCGCTGGCCTGGAAATCTCCCAGGTAGAGCAAGTCGTTGCCCGCCAGAAGCGCATCGCGGGCCACCAGCCGGGCGTTGAAATCCAGCCCCGAAGAGTCGTAAAAACGGCGCACGGCCTGACTCCCCAGACTGTCGCTGACTGTTACTCCCCCGCCCTCCCGCCAGACCTGCAAAGCGGGCAGCCCCATCAACTGGCTGAAGGCTTGCGGGTCGAAACTCACCGGGCGGGTAGTGGCCCGGATGTTCCCTTGCAGCCCCTGGTAGCGGATGTGCGAGGTCAACAGGGCGTCGGTGCGGCTTTCCGCATCCGGGGCGTTGCCCGTAACGGCGAAGAAGGGAGCCAGTTCGATTTGTTTCAGTTGTTCCAGCGTCTTGCGGATGGTGGCGATTTCGGTGTCGGGCGGCCTGTCGGAACTGCCGCGCCCCGGAAAGTACTTTCCTACCACTGCCATCTGCCCGCTGCTTCCCCGGTGCACCCCGCGGATGTACGCCTGCCCCATCTTCCCCACCCAGAAGGGGTCTCCGCCAAAGGTGCGCGTCCCCAGGTCTCCCGGCCCGTCGGGGTTGGGGTCCTCCAGCACGTCCAGCGAAGGGCCGAAGAGCATGTTGATACCCAAAGCGGAGAGTTCCTGTCCCAGAATGACGCCCGTCTCCTCCGCCAGGGTTGTGTTCCAGGTGGCCCCCAGCGCCATCTGGTTGGGGAGCGGCGTCAAGCCGTCCAAAATCTGGCTGTAGGGGTAGCCGTCTCCTTCTTGGGCAGTAGCGACGAAGAGCGGAACGTAGTGCGGCGTGTAGTTGCTCTCCGTGTAAGGGTCGAAATTCTCCTGCTGCGCACTTTCCCAGGCATCCTGCTGAATCCGGGTGACGAGGCGCTGGGTGCTTTGGAGGATGTTGTCCGGCCCGACGAAATTGTTGTTGGAAGCCAGGAGCACTACCCCGCCGATGTGATACTGGGAAATCAGGTTGTAGAGAGGCGTGTTTTCCCCGACGGATTGCCCCTGGAAAGCGACCAGGACAAGTTGCCCGACCTTCTCCTGGGGGGTGAGGGATTCCAGAAGCGCGGTGGCCCGGCTTTCAGGGGGCAGCGTATCCTGAAGGTGGCTGCGCTGTGGAGAGGCGGCGCGCGCCCCGTCCCCCGGAGGGAGCGCGCTCCCCAGGAGGGTCAGCAGGATTGTCAGGGTGAGCAGTAGCCGGGCGGCGTTTCTCATCATGGAGTGGTTTCGGCGGCAAGGATATCTTGCAGGGCGGCGCGACGGGCCGCTCCGCTAAGGGCTTCCAGTCGGCGGATGCCCAGGGGGTCAATCTCCTCCCGCAGGAGGCGCAGTTCCTCCGCCGTAGGGGGCGGCGTTTCGTGCAGGTCGGGAGCGATTTCCAGCGGGAAGCCGGTGCGCTTCTGGATGCGCTCCGGCCTTACGCCAGGGTGAAAGGTACGCAGGCGCATGTGCCCGTGGGCAAAGTCGAACTGCCCCAGGTCGCTGATGAGGTACTGCGGGCCGCTCCCGTAGGTGCGTTCCGGGGCGTGCCCCAGCCCGGAACGGAAGTCGAGATGCTCCGCGAAGGTCAGGCGGGAGTGGCGCGGCACGTAAAGCAGTAAATTCTTCTCACTGTTCACGCTCACATCGGGGATGCCGCCGCTGCCGGGTAGTCTCATGCGCGGGCGGCGGTAGTCCTTGCCAAAGGCGATGTTGTTGAAATTGCCTTGTGCGTCCACCTGCGCCGGGCGGAAGAATTCTTTGGGGTGCAGCGTGGGCAGGACTTCGGCTGCCACGCGGGTAAATCCCACGCTGAGGGTGGCGCGCTCCAACCACAGGGCCTCAATGTTGGTCAGACTGAGGGGGGCAGGCTCGCGGCACAAACTCTGTCCGATAGCGGAGGCAAAATACAGATTGGGGGCGTGGGTGCGCCGCGCCAGCAGAAAGGCGGCGGTCACCAGCGGCGTGGCGAGTCCCTGCACGACCAGTTCCCCGTCGCGCAGTTGCCGCGCCATGCACACGACCATGATTTCATCTGCCGTCCACCGTTTGTCGTTCATCGGCTATCCTCCCTCCTCCACTATCGCGGGGTCGTTGGCAAAGATGCCGTCTACGCCGAGCGCGAAAAGATAGCGGGCTTCGGCGGGGTCTTCCACGGTGTAGGTGTGCAGGCGCGCCCCCCGACGGTGGACGGCGGCTACCAGGGCGGGGGTCACGGAGCGCCTTTCGGGGTGCAAAGCCTCGTAGGGAACCAGGAGCCGCCCTAAAGGGCCGTTCAGCACCCCGCCCGTCCATCCGGGAGCGGTGAGCAATCCCAGGGGGACGCGCGGCAACCGGGCGCGGGCGCGGCGCAGCGTCCAGGGGTTGAAGGAGGAAAACAGCACGTTCTCTTCCAGGCCAAAGCGTTCTACCAGGGTGGCGACGCGCTCCGGAAGCGGGTCGCGGGGTGTGGCGTAATTCTTCAGTTCGATGTTGAGGTAAATGCGCCCGCCGATGGCCTCCAGTACTTCCTCCAGGGTGGGGATGTGCTCTCCCCGAAAGCGGGGGGCGAACCAACTGCCGGCGTCCAGTTCCCGCAGGGCTGCCAGGGGAGTCTCGCTGACTCGTCCCTGCCCGTCGGTGGTGCGTTCCAGGGTCTCATCGTGGATGACGACTACCTCGCCGCTGGCGCACAGCATGGCGTCCAGTTCGATGGCGTCGGCCCCTTTACGGATGGCGAGTTCAAAGGCCGCCAGGGTGTTTTCGGGGGCGTGGGCGCTGTCGCCGCGGTGGGCGAAAATGGCGGGGGTGGGTAAAGGAATGGACATGCCTGTATTGTACCAACGAGTGGTGCAAATGGGCGGCTTTACGGTATAATCGCCGCCATGAAACTTTCCGTTATCATCCCGGTTTATAACGAAGAAGCCACGCTGGAAGAAATCATCAACCGCTTGGAAGCGGTGGGCGTGGCCGATGAAATCGTCATCGTGGACGACGGATCGGTGGACGGGACGCGCGCCATTTTGAAGGAACTGGAGGCCCGCGAAAAGGTGCGCGTTTTCTATCACGAGCGCAACCAGGGTAAGGGGGCTGCCGTGGTGACCGGCATCCACAAGGCCACGGGGGACGCGCTCCTCATTCAGGATGCCGATTTGGAGTACGACCCGCGGGATATTCCCTCGCTGCTCAAGCCTTTGCAGGAGGGCGTCGCCGATGTGGTCTACGGTTCGCGTTTCCTGGGCGCGCCGCGCCGTTCGGCTATGTTCTGGCACATGGTCGCCAATAAACTGCTGACCCTGATGACCAACATTTTGTACAACGCCATCCTGAGCGATATGGAAACGGGGTACAAACTCTTTCGCCGCGAAGTGGTGGCAGATATGACCATCCACGCCCGCCGCTTCGATTTTGAACCGGAGTTCACCGCCAAAATCCTGAAGCGCAAGGTGCGTATCTTCGAAGTGCCGATTACTTTCAATCCCCGCGATTACGAGGAAGGCAAGAAAATCGGCCTCAAAGACGCTTTCGAGGCCGTGTGGACGCTGGTCAAGTATCGCTTTGTGGACTGAAAAGAAGACGTCGGTAGCCCGGCAAAACGGGGTAAGGACTTCCGAGACTTGCTGAAAATCTCGGAAGTCTGGGGGATTCCCCGTGCTCTTTGTGACTCCGTGTGCCGCAAGCGGAATCCCGCTAGGGACGCGCCGCCCCGGAGTTGGGATCCGCCATCAGGGAGGAGACATCCACGGCCTCGAAATCTGCGCCGGTGACCTGTGACAGTTCGTGCAGGATGTCGTTATCCCAGCGTTCATCGGGCGCTCCGGAGAGGAACCAGGATGAGCCGTTATCGGCCAGGATGATGCCATAGGTCTGCATGGCGCGCAGGATGACCTGCACCTGGGGGGAAAATCCGGAGATGTTGAAATCCGCTTTGAGTCGAAAACGCTGTCCCATCGGGGGATACTGGCTGCCGTTGAGACTGGATGCATCGTGCCGCGCCGGCCAGACGTGGGCGTTCCGCGTTTGCGGGGCGGTGAAACGGATGGCGTGACGGATTTCCCCGGCGGCTACTTCTTCGTAGCGCACCAGGCCGGGCAGGATGGGCAGACCGGCGGCATCGGCGGATGTCCAACTATCGGGACGTAGGGCGTTACTGTTCAGGTCGTAGATAGCGCCCGAACCGGCCTCCCAGGAACCGTCGGCCTGCGGCCAGGCGTAGTACAGTTCGTAAAGGATGCAGTTATCGGTGTCCACCACCAGGACGTGGCGGTCGCCGTCGCTGTTTGGCCCGCCCTCGATGGAGGCATCCGGCGGAATGGGGTAGGGGCCGGGGTCGCTCTCGTCGGCGTAATCGAAAATGACGCTCACTTTGGGCTGGCTGCCGTTTACAAAGTCGAAGGGAATCCCGATGGGGCCGCCGTTCCAGGTCCCGGAGCCGAAATCGGCGTGGAATCCGGTGTCAGCGCCGATGGTTTGGATGTAGTCGGCGGAGTGCGGGTCTACGGGCAGGGCGTCAACGCGGGCGTTCCAGATGTTATCGGCGGGGAGCAGGGGGCAGGGGCCGATTTGCGGCCCGTTACTTGTGGAGACCTGCCGGGTGATGAGCGGCAGGTACGTGCTTGTAGGGGAAGCCGCTGCAGCCGGAGAAGTGGTGGGCAGGGCGGGGACGGGCGGTGCGGCGCAGAAGGCCAGCAGAGGGAGGAGAAACAGCCAGGAGATTGATTTGCGCATAACCATATTCCTTTGCTTGATGGATGAGATGTTGCCTGGTCGCGGAGGCAGGGGGCGGCGCTCAGTTTTCAGGCGGACAGTGCTCCTGCAAAAAAGCCGTCACCCGCGGCCAGAAGTCCGGATGGGTGTGGCAGTTGCTGTGTCCCTTGCCGGGCACCACCCACAATTGCGCCTGCCCGGCGGGAGCGGTTGCGTACATACGCTTCCCGTGTTCCAGGGGAATGGTCTCGTCGTTTTCGCCGTGGATGAGCAGGAAGTGTGCCCGCGCCGCAGCGATGTTGTTCACTGGGGCAATGCGCTCGAAGTTCAGGCCGTAGCGCCACTCCAGGAACTTGAAGATGGCGCGGGCCACACCTTCGGGAACCCCGCGTTTGCGGAATTCCGGCAGCATGGTCCAGACGGGGTGGGCGACTGCGCCTACCGCTACGACGCAAGCGATGTTCTCGTCCAGGGCGGCGGCGTTGATGGCCCCTCCGCCCCCGATGGAAAGCCCGATGACCCCCAGGCGGGCGGCGGCCTGGGGCTTTTCCTGCTGCACGAAGTGGACGGCGGCAAGCACATCTTCGGCGAAACTGTACACCGTGGGGCGAGGGTGGGGTGAACTGTCTCCGTGGTTGCGGGCGTCGAAGGCTAGCAGGTTGTATCCTTGGGGGTGTAGGGCGCGGATGTAGGGCATCATGCGTTGGGCATTGCGGCTCCATCCGTGAACGAGAATCAGGGTAGGGGCATCTTCCTTTGCCGGTATCCACCATCCGGCTAATCTGCCGCCTTTCGCGGCAGGGATGGCTACCTTTTCGCAGGGGATGCCGTAATCGGCGGGTGTCCTGGATGGGGATGGACTTTCATAGGTGTACATCCGCCGGACGATGATATCTACCCCCAGAAAAAGGGCGGCGAGAAACAAAAGCGCGATGCTCCAAAATATCATGGCAGGCTCCTGGCAAGTGTTGGAAACCGGGGGAATTGTACAATTTTATGGTAGTATTTCCTCAACGTACTCGCTGAGCCAGGGGTGCGATGGGTGACTACCTGTGGCTCGCGTAACAAATTTTACCCTTCTTTCGTTTCTATTGGTGTAGCACTGTTATGACCGCTACGTTGCCGCAACAGAGTGACCAGGAACTCATTCGTAGAGCCCAAGATGGCAATGCGGATGCTTTTGGCGAATTGTACACCAGATATGTGGACATGGTATTTCGCTATGTGTTCTCGAAGGTCGGTGACCCCTACGATGCGGAGGATTTGACCGAAGAGATTTTTTTCCGGGTGTGGCGTGCTTTGCCTGCTTATGAGCAGCGAGGTTTGCCGTTCACGGCCTTTGTAATGCGGGTGGCGAGGAATATCGTCATAGACCATTATCGGCGTGGCAGGCAGAAGGTAGAACACGTTTCTCTGGATGATTATGCCTGGTCGCTTTCCCAGCCGGATGCAGCGGTTTCGTTGGCCGAATTAGATGTGTTGCGTAGCGGTTTGAAGGACCTGAAAGAGGATTACCAGCAAGTACTTCTTCTGCGCTTCCTGAGTGGGCTGACTCCTGCTGAGACAGCCCAGGTCATGGAACGTTCGGAAGGCGCGATTCGGGTCTTGCAGCACCGGGCCTTGCAGGCTTTGCGAAAGAAGATAGAAGGAATTTTATGAACGATAGCGAACATACCGCCGCCGTACTGCAAGAAGCGCTGGATGCTGTGCTGCTCGAGGGAATGCCCCTGGAAGATGTGTTGGCGCGGTATCCCAATATGGTTGACATCTTGCGCCCGCAGTTGGAAACAGCCTTGTGGCTGCACGCCTCTGCCCAGGTGGTATCCCCGCGCCGGGAATTTGCGGCGGCTTCCCGCAAACGTCTTGTGGAGAGAATTTCCCGCGAACAGGCCCCCGCTCCCCAAACCGAGGGAGTGTTAGGCGCTGTCTTGCAGTGGCTGCAAGGCGCGTTTGTAGTCCCTCAGTGGCGCTCTTTTGCCGGGGCGATGGCTTTGTTACTGGTGGGATTGGTGCTGCTGGGGGTTTCCAGTGTGCGCGCCATGCCGGAGGAACCTCTCTATGCGGTCAAATTGCGCATGGAAAAAACCAGACTTACCTTTACGATGAATCCGTTGCGAGAAGCGCGTTTGTACATGGGGTATGCTGACCGCCGTCTGGAAGAGGCCGAGCACTTATTGCAGGTTGAACGTCTGACGCTGATGGATGATGTGCTCAAGCGTTATGAATTGCACGTGGCCGATGCGCTGCGGGTGGTGGAGACGACTTCCGACCCGCAGGTGCAGCAAACGGCCGCCACGCTGGTATCCCAGAGCCTGGAAACGCAGACGAAAAAATTGTACACTTTGCAAAACGTCGCCCCTCCCACGTTGCAGGCCGATATCGCCGCTGTTGTGCAGGTCAATAGCATTGCTTCGAGTTCGCTGCAAACTGCCATGATGGGGCACGCAGGCACAATTCCTTCTCCGGCTGCGACGCACCGCGCCTATCCTACGGCGCCTCCGGTCTGGACGCCCCCCGCCTTGTTCCCTCCTCATCCTTCTTTGCCCTCCGTGGTGCCATCACTCTCGGCACCTCCTTTCGTTACCCCTCAACCGACGGGAACTTATGTTGTGCCGACAGCCACTATTGTGCCAACATCCACGCTTACCATAACAGCCACGAGCACGCTCACGGTGACTGCCACTGCTACAACGATTGGCGCCGGGCCAACAATGACTCCTACCCCAACGGAGTGGGAGCCGGTTGAGACACCGAAGCCGAAACCCACCCGCAAACCTACCAACACGCCGCGCCCCAAGCCTACGCGCAAACCTACCAACACACCGAAACCATGATAAGAAGATAGAACCGCCGCTTTTGGGTATTTGTCAGCAATTTGGGTGTGAAACCAGGGTGCACCCATCTCCTCTGTATCCCCCCTTCCCTAGGGAAGGGGGGATTGCTGTTTTCAGGGTGTTTTTTCAGGGGCGAGATGCTCAAGAACATCCCAAATGTGCTTTCCCTTTTTTGATGCAGAGTGTAACAAAGGTGTGTTCGTCTCGTTATTAATGGTGTCACTGGATACGCAAAATTCCTTGCGAAAAGCAAAAAAACGCAATTTTTTGAGACGGTCGAGACGATGTGCAATGATGATTGAGAAAAAAGACGAAAATGCAGCAGATGGCCAGGGTATAGTGGAGTTTGCCCTGGCGTTGCCGATTTTTTTATTCGTAGTGCTGGGTATTGTGGCCTTCGGTCATATCATGTTTGCATACTCCATGACGCTGGCTGCCACGCGAGAGGCGACACGTTACGGCTCTGCGGTGGGAGTGAGCGCCAGCGGGGTGCCTTATTACCAGGATTGTGATGGCATTCGGGGGGCCGCCCTGCGGATTGGACGCCTGGCGGGTGTGGACGCCAGCGGTATCCAGATTCGCTACAAGAATTACGCCACAGGCGCTGGGTATGGTGATTGCCCTCAGGGAGGCTATGGGCCGACGGTAAATATGGGAGACCGGATTGTGATTACAACTACCGTCCAGTACCATACCATCGTTCCGGTATTCCCCATACCTCCGTTTACGCTGCGTTCCTCCTCGGCGCGCACCATTTTGAAGGGTGTCCCGGCGGGGCAGGCGCCGACTTTACCTCCGTTTGCTGGCACGCCTACGCTCGGCCCCTCGCCTACGCCTACCTTTACTGCTACGCCCACGGAGACACCCAACGTCCCCACGGATACGCCCTCGCCGACGCTTCTGCCTACAAAAACGCGCACGCCTACTCCTACGCAGACAGCATCTCCTACCTATACCGCTACGCCTATTACACCCTCTCCTACGCCGACTGCGACGGAAACTCCCACGCCGTTGCCGCCTTGCCCTCAGGCAGGGGCGGCCAAGCCAGTGGTAGAAGGGGATTCGAAACTCAAGTGGACGATTACCAATTCCGGAGCGCCCATTGGCATTACTGCAATCAGCCTGGATTGGACTCAGCGAGGTAACAGCCTGGTGGCTTTCAATCTGGTGCCGCAGCCCTCCGATTTGCCGAAGATTGCTTGGACCGGCAACGATGCGACCGGCAGTTGGTCCATTTCTCCTACCTGGAGCGAGCCTTTTACCTCCGCTGAACTGACCTTCACCTTCAAAAAGACTATAAGCAGCAATGATGTCTACAACATTCAGGTCGAGTTTGACCGCGATGATTGCGGCTCGCTCTCCACTTTTTACCCGTAGAAATGAATACTTTCCGCAAAGCGATTTTTATCACTCTGATAGCCAGTCTCGTTGCAATGGCGTGGATGCGCACACCCGTTACGGTTGCGGCCAGTCCCCTGGAAGAGACATCCACCCCCTACGGATACGTTGTGGATGACGGGGTCGCGTTCCAATGGGTCGATGCCAGCGCGGGCGAGACGCTGGTCTTCGATAGCCCTGATGATGACGCTGCGGGACCCGTCTCCCTGGGTTTCTCTTTTCCTTTTTTTGATGGCGCTTTTGATGCTGTTTATGTGTCTACCAATGGCTTCCTGACTTTCGGAGAAGCCAGCATAGCCTTTACCAATCAGGCTATCCCGCGGGATGTGCCCCCCAATGGGTTGATTGCGCCTTTCTGGGACGATTTGACCCTGCTCTCCGACCAAAGCGGCAACCCTGTAAGCCGCGTCTCCATTCTGAGAGGCAGCGATGCGGAGGGAAACTTCGCGGCGATTGAGTGGTACCAGGTTGCCAAGTTGGGCACCAGTGATTACCTTTCCTTTGAAGTCATTTTGCGGGAGAACGGCGATGTTCTCATCCAATATCAAACCCTGGATGGCATCGTCAACCAGGCCACGGTGGGAATGGAAGGCCCCGACGGCATCTACGGCGTGCAGTATTTGTACAACCAGGCCGGGCTGACGGCTGGAAAGGCTATCCGCTTCAACCGACCGGCGGCAGGGGCGCGAGTCAAATTTCTGGCGCCGGTGAACGGCGTTTTTCTCCAGAATGGGACGGGAGCCGTGATTGTGCCGCTTAAAAATAGCGGAGCGGTCGCTGACAGAATGGACATTTCCCTTGAGTGGTTGGATGGCGCGACAAACTGGACGGCGAATTTGTGGAATGTGGCTGACCACGCGCTTTTGCAAGACACCGACGGAAACGGAACACCGGATACAGGGATGCTCTCTCCAGGAGCAAGCCTTGACATCCTGGTGGAGATTCTCGCTCCGAAAACTGCTGCCGCGGGGGATTTTTACCGCTTCCAGTTGGTAGCCTCCTCACAAACGGATGCCGCACAAAAATCCGTCAGCCTTATTCAGGCTGCGATACCGGAGCCGTTTGCCCAGGTATCTTTCAGCGATTCCACGGGAGTGCAGTTGTATCAGGTGTGGGAACGAAATGCTTTTACTTCCCAGGCTTACACCGGTCAATTTACTGGAACCAATATGGCTGTCTTTCCCAGAACTGATGGCGGATGCCTGGTCTCGTGGGAGCGTAACTTTGCGGGGAATGCCGGGCTGGTCGCCAATGTGGAATACGCCATTTTTTCGCCGTTGGGTGTCAGACAAAGCGATGTGCGCACCCTGTATGACAACACTACTGCTGAGACGCGTACAGAAGACCGCTACGTGAATATGGCATCTCTCCCAAATGGCTCGATGGCAGTTGTATGGAAGCGTATTTTGCGGAGAGTCGTTGGGGCAGAAAGCCAACTCAATGAGAACATTTACTTTGCCATTTTGAACCCGGACACAGGGCAATTCACGGTCGCGCCTATCGATGTGACCCAGAACACAGAGTGGCGCGGCGCAAGCAATGGTGCTGCTCCCATCTTTCCAATGCTACGGATTGCGACCTCAGGCAATAGCACCGTACTGTTGGTATGGCAGGAAAACCGCCGCCAGGAGACCGGCATCACGGATGATTTGTACGGCGCGGTCTACGATTTCAACGGCACTTTGCAATCCGGGCCTTTTCAGTTGACCGATAGTGCTGGCACTGGAAATCACTATGCAGCCCCTGCGCTCGTGCCGGTGTCCAATAATCGTCTTTTGCTGGCCTACTCTATCTCCACAGGAGACGCTACATCGGAAACAGCCTTTACCGTGGCCTTCCGGGTGCTGAATGCGAACGGGACGACTCAATATCCGGAAACGGTACTCTCTGCGGATACGGATGGTCTCAGCGTGGATGGCGTTCGCCTGGATAACGGCCGCGTCGTCTTGGCCTGGCACAGCACTTCTGCCAACGAGGTCGTCTTTGCGGTGCTGGATGGCGAGACTTATGCGGTGCTGCATGCTGCGGAACGTCTTTCCACACCCAAAGGCAGGATACCCAGCGAGGTTTCTGTCACCCAGGGCAGGGCGAATCATGCGCTTATCACCTGGTACGAGACCGAGGAGCAGCATTACTTCAATTATGTCCTCGTGGATTCGTCCGGCGCGGTGTTGACGCCTCCTATGCAGTTCATACACACTTCTGAGAACAGTGTATTTTCCAACACCTATGGTTTCGGCAATGCTCCCTTTGATGGAGCGCTGCGAATTGCTCTTCCCCTTATTCAGCGCTAAATGCGCCCCCGGCTAAGGAAATAAATTTCTCATTTTCATGTAAGGAGTTGAACCCATGGACAATATCTTCCGCAAGAAACTCTCGGAAAAAGGTCAAAGCCTGAATGAACTGGCTCTCATTATGACATTCCTTCTGGTGTTGTTTTCCGCCACTGTAGATTTGGGATGGACTTTCTTCACCTACGTTGAATTGCAGGATGCCGCCCAGGAAGGTGCGACTTTTGCCGCCATTTGTCCCGATGTAGCCCAGGTACGGAACCACGTGCGTTCCAGTGCAGCCCAGCCCATAGATTTACAGACCGCGCTCTCCGACAGCCAGATTACCGTGGATTTCCCGGATGGCATTCAATTCAACCGCAATGTGCAGGTGAGTGTGACGCTCAATCACGACATCATGGTGCCTTTTTTGGGAACGCTCATTGGCTCCCAAAGTTATCCTATCACGGCAAATGCGACTACAACGCTTTTGCGTGTACAGTGTCCTTGATGTGTTGAGGACACAAGGAGGTTCGATTGTGAAACCCCATAGCAGTAAATCCGAACACGGGCAGATAATGGTGTTGTTGGTGTTGGGCATAGTTATAATTTTTGGCTTCGTTGCCCTGTCTGTGGATGGTGGTATGGTGTATGCCGAACGCCGCCGCGCCCAGCGAGCGGCGGACGCAGCGGCCCTGGCCGCGGCCATGTCCAAATTGCAAAACGAGAATTGGTACAACAAGGCAATGGACATCGCGGGCGAAAATGGATATCACAACGACGGGGCTTTTGATGTCGTCGCTGTACACAATCCGCCTGTCAGTGGCGCGTATGCGGGCAATACGCAGTACATCCAGGTCGTGATTACCTCCACGGTACAGAGTTCCTTTGCCCACTTGATTTTCAAAGGCCCACTGCAAAACCGTGTGGAGGCTGTGGCGCGTGCAAAACCCTCCCAGAACTTGCTCTTTGGCAATGCTATGGTGGGTACGAACACGAGCGATTGCAAGACGATATGGTTTGCCGGGACGGGTAACTTGTCCGTGACGGGCGGTGGAAACGTCTTCTCGAATTCAAGCGCAGATGCGGGCAATTGCGAGTCGGGTGTTCAGGATGGTTCCGGGGATGTGTATGTTGAGGATGGTGGCGAAATCAATGTGAGCGGTGGCTTTTCGGGAGATTCCGACCACGTTTCCCCCTGGCCGGTCAATACCAACGTGCCACAGGTGGAATTGCCTAGCCTGCCTACTCCCTACTGCGCTAATCTGGGATATTGGGGCTCGCAGAACATCCATAATGGTAATGATGTTACCCTCTCCCCCGGACGTTACGACCAGATTAGGGTAACAGGTGGTGTGGTGCACTTCAACCCGGGATTGTATTGCATTGACAACGGCGATTTCACGGTCAACGGCGGTGAACTTGAGGGAACTGGCGTGATGTTCTATGTTGCCGAAGGCGATATTACACTCAGTGGTGCGAGTTCTCTTTACCTGGAAGCCTCTACGAATCTGATTGACGGGGCCGGCAATCAGTGGGCGGGGATGCTGTTCTATATGCCCTTTAGCAATGATGGTTTGCTTGAACTGGCTGGCGGTTCCGAGTCGACCTACATCGGCACGATTTATGCCCCCGGTCCTCCTCACAACAACACTCACAAGTGTACTTTCACGGGTAACTCGGGCAACTTCGGGCTCCGCTCGCAGGTGATTTGTGACCGGGTTAAAGTGACCGGTACAGGCGATGTCTCCATTCACTATGTGCCGGAGGAGAACTACCCCCTGCCTCCCGTGGTGGAACTGGCGCAATGACGCGAATGTCCACGAATGTCCACGAATGTCCACGAATGTCCACGAATAGACACGAATAGGCACGAATAGACACGGGGCGTCTGCATCGGTCGCAGACGCCCCGGTTTTGTTTTTCAGAACTGTCCGGCTCCGAAAATCTCTCCCCCTAATTTGTATCCCGCCGCTTCCAGACGGGGGGTGAAGAGCGGGCGTATGCGGGTGGGACGTAAATTCCCCAGCACGCGGCCATCTTTGGTAACGCCGGTTCGTTGGAAGGTGAAAATGTCGCTCAGGGTGACGATGTCGCCTTCCATGCGGGGCACCTCAGTGATGTAGGTCACTTTGCGGGTGCCGTCTTCCAGCCGCGCCATGTGGATAATCAGGTCTATGGCCGAGACGATTTGCCGCCGAATGGCTATAAGGGGCATGTCCAAGCCGGCCATCATTGCCATCGTTTCCAGGCGGGCAATCGCATCCCGCGGGCTGTTGGCGTGCAGAGTGGTGAGCGACCCCATGTGACCGGTGTTCATGGCTTGCAGCATGTCAATTGCCTCGCCGCTGCGTACCTCCCCGACGATGATGCGGTCCGGACGCATCCGCAGGGCGTTGCGCACCAGGTCGCGGGCGCGGATTTCCGGACTGCCGTCCGGCCCGGCGGGGCGGGTCTCCATACGCACCACGTATTTTTGCTTCAGACGCAATTCGGCGGCATCCTCGATGGTGATGATGCGCTCCGTGTAGGGGATGTAATCGCTCAGGATGTTCAGCAGGGTGGTTTTGCCCGAACTGGTGTTGCCCGTGATGATGAGATTTAGCCGCGCCACCACGCAGGCTTCCAGAAATTCCGCCATGTGGGGGGTCAGGGTTCCCAGGGAGAGCAGGTCGTCCATCGTCAGTTTGGTAGGCAGGAATTTCCGAATGGTGATGCTGGGGCCGTCCACGGAGACGGGCGGCATGACGATGTTGACTCGCGAACCGTCCGGCAGGCGGGCGTCCACCATAGGGTGCTGGCGGTCAATGCTCAACCCCAGGGGGCGGATGATGCGGTCAATGATGCGCTTGACGTGGGCGGAATCTTCAAACTGGAGGGGAACGTCCTCGAGGCGTCCGTTACGCTCCACGTAGATTTGACGCGGCCCGTAAACCATGATTTCGCTGATTTCGGGGTCGTCCAACAGGGGGTGCAGCGGGCCGTAGCCGATAGCCTCGTCCAGCACTTCTTCCAGCAGGGCGGAGATTTGCTCAGCGGGCAAGTTGAGATTCGTCCGGTCGTAGAGCGTTTGCAACCAGTGGTAGAGCACATCGCGCTGCCCTTCCGGGTCGTTGTCGTCCCATACCTGGCTGCTCAGGCGCTCCTCCAGTTTCTGGCTCAGATACGTTTTGAGTTTGTCCAAATTTGCCATGATTCACTCCGCCAGGGTGAAATTGGTGAGGATGCGGTCAGGCGGCAGCCCCTTCCGAGGTGGCTGTCACCTGACCGACAGCGGTTCTCACCTTTTCACAAGTGCCTCCACCGTCTTGACTTTGGCGTACATGGGCGGCACGTCGCGCAGGATGGCGGCCTCGTCGGTATGGTCCTGGAAGAAGCCTCCGATGCCGCCGTACTCGAAAGCCAGCATGTGTGCCTGTCCCCATCCATCGCTGCGGATTTGCTCCAGCACCCAGTCCAGCCAGGGCCAGTCGCTTTCCAGCACCGAGAGGTGGTCCATCAAGATGAAGCCCCAGTCGTGCAAGCCGGTGAAGTGCAGTTCGCGCAGACGTTCCACGGGCAGGGCGCGCAGGTAAGCGCCTTCGTCCATATCCATGTTCCTGGCCGAGATGCGGGCATGGGAGATGTCCAGCAGCAGGCCGCATCCGGCGTTCTCGATGACCGTCCGGATAACCTCCGGCTGGGCGGTGGCGTACAGGTTGGGGGTGTAGTCCTTGTGCCAGGGGACGTTTTCGGCGATGACGCGCTCTGTTCCGAAGCGGCGGGTGACGGCCTCCACGTCTGTCAGCAGGCGCTCGACGACCTGCTGACGCTCGCCGCCTTCCAGGGGACGGTCGGCGGGCAGGTGGGGCATCTCTTTGGCGCGCGCCGCCAGGTGGATGTTGACGTAGGCCGTCTCGGTGGTGTGCAGGAAATGCTCGACGGTTTCCCAGTCGGCGGTCTCTTCCAGGTTGCCGGGGCCGGCGCGCAGGGGAAAATGCACGGCCACCGGGCGCAGCGTTTCCGCCTCGGCAATCATATCCGGCCAGGGAGGGCATTTGAAGCGGTCAATCTCGATTTGGCCTTTCCGCAGCAGCGCGGCGGCCTGGGGGGAGTAGTTGATGGCGTAGAGCATGAGGTAGTCAGGTGGTCAGGTAGTCGGGTAGTCAGGTAGTCGGGTAGTCAGGTGGTCGGGTAGTCGGGTGGTCAGGTAGTCTGTCGTCCATCGTCTGTTGTCCGTCGTCTGTCGTCGGCCGTCCACCGTCCACCGTCCGTCGTCCACCGTCCCCTACGGACACCCATTCCCCAAATGTTCCTCGTAGGTCTCAGCGAAGGTATGTCGCCCGGAGTTGTCGCAGGCGGCGCGGAAGTACAGGTAGGGGGTCTGGGCGGGGAAGGCAACGGCGCGGATGGCCGGCAGACCGGGGTTGGCAATCGGGCCGGGAGGCAGGCCGGCAATCTGGTAGGTGTTGTAAGGCGAATCCAGGTGCAAATCCTGGGAGGTGAGCGGCACGGGCCACCAGCCGCCGCGAGCCGCATCGTATCCCGCGGCGTATTGTACCGTAGGGTCGCTCTCCAGGCGCATCCCCCGCTGCAGGCGGTTGAGAAACACCGAGGCAATCAGGGGCATTTCCTCCTCCACCACGGCCTCGCGCTGCACGATGGATGCCAGCGTGACCCCCTCGTACAGGCTCAGCCCCTGATTTTCCAGTCCGCCGCGGATTTCCGGGGTAACCTGGGCCTCGAAGTTGTTCAGAAAGTGCAGCAGGAGAGCAACGGGGGAGTCGGTATCCCTGGAGAGAGAGTACGTTCCGGGAAGCAGGAAACCCTCCAGGGAGGCCGCGGGGGGCAGACTCCCTTCCAGAGGGTGCGGGAAATCGGGGGAGCGCGCCGCCCTTAGAAAGGAGTCCGCACCCACCGCTAATCCCGAAGTAGGCAGCGCCTCCGCGATTTCTTCCAGCCTCCAGCCCGCCAGGATGGTGAAATCCACTTCCTCGGGGGTGGCATCCTGCAAGCGTTGGGCGATTTCGACGGGCGTGAGGGCCGGGCTGAGGGTGTAGGTTCCCGCCTGAAGACCGGTATCCAGCCCCTTGTATTGCAGGTAGGTGCGGAACGCTACCGAGTCGCTAATCAGGCCGCGCTCCCACAACCGCCCGATGACACTGGTAGCGCTCTCGCCGGAGTCAATCGTGAAGGTCTGCTCGTTTCTGGCGGGGTCGGTGGGGCGCAGGAGGGCCTCCTGGCGGGTGTAGAGCAGGGCGGCATAGGTGAAACGTTCTTGCAGGCCCAATTCGGCGGCGGGGGGGCCGTAGATATCCGCTGCTTGCGCGGGGACGTAAACGGCGATGAAGGCGGAGGCCACCAGACAGAGCAGGTCGAAAAGTATCAGGGCGAGAAGAAGGGGGCGTTTCAGGGAAGTATTGCGTGTCATGTGTCACGTATCACGTGTCGTGTGGCGCGGCATCCAGATAGGATTGCAGGATGACGGTGGCGGCGATAGCGTCCAGATGGCCGCGGCGCTCCTTGCGTTTGATGCCCATAGCGACGTATGCTTTGCGGGCGGTCTTGGTGCTGCCGTACTCGTCCCACAGGGTGACGGGGATTTTGGTACGGGCGCGGATGGCCTCCGCCAGATGGCGCGCCTGCCGGCCTTGCAGGGTGGGCTGCCCCTCCTCGTCCAGGGATTGCCCGACGACGATGCATCCCGCCTGGCGGGCCTCGGCGATTCCCACGATGCGCGCCGCGTCCTTCTCCCGCTGAACGTGCTTGATGACGCCCAGCGGGTTGGCAATCGTGCCGGTCGGGTCGCTGATGGCGAGGCCGATGTTTTTGGTTCCGGGGTCAACGGCGAGGATGCGCTGGTTCCGTTGGTTCATCGGTTCATCGGTTGCGTTGGTTGGATTAGTCCGATTGGTCGAATTGGTCTGTCGTCTGTCGTCCGCCGCACGCCTATTGTCCGCGCTCTACCGTTCGGATGCGGAAGGGCAAATAAGGTAGGCGCGGCCACCAGGAGGGGGCAATCTCGATGGTGGGCGGGGCGGCGAGGGGCAGGGCATCCATCAGGCGGGCGCGGGCGTCTTCGGGGGATTGCCCCAGCGCCAGGGTGCGGGCCTGCTCTTTATCCAGAACGGCGCGCTGTTTCCAGGAGACCAGCAAACGCCAGGCGGCGCGTTCTCCTGCTTGCAAGGCGGGGGTATCCTGATTGCTCCAGCGCAAACTGTCTTCCAGCAGGCGGTATCCGGGCTGCTGCCGTGCCTGGGCGATGCTGCGCGCCAGGGTGCGCAAATCGTCGCCGTCCACCGTCAGGAGCGTGAAGGTCGCCCGCAGAGTGAGTTCCAGCGTATCGCCGCCTTCGCCTTCGGGGGGCGTGAAGGTCTCCGCTTCCGTGCTTTCCAGGTGGAGGCTGTTGGCAAACAGGATGTCGCCGGGGTGGGCCGCGGCGCGCAGTTCTTCCAGGGCGGTGGTCGCCAGGGAGGCGAGCAATTGCTGGCGCAGGCGGCTGCGGTCGAGCGCCGTGGGGGCGGGCAGGGTGGTGTCCGTGCCGCCCTGGAGCGCCGCCGGGTTGGTAACGGTGACCTGCGCCCCTATCCCGCCGCTCAAGGCGGTGAGACTGTCGGCGGGCAGGTTGCCCTCCGAGCCGGGGCGCGCCGCCGCTACGGGAAGCATGACCGTCTCGCCCACGCCGGCGGGAACCGTCCCGGCGGAGGTGGTCTCGAAGTGCAGGCCGGGATGATTCGGCGCAAAGACCGGCGTCCCGGCGGGAATTTCTACGGAGTGGTCGGTCAGGTTGGTGAAGATGACTGCCCCTTTGGCGGGCGTGGCGGGCAGGGCGAGGCTTCCGCTGGCAGGCAAGGAGTCGCGGCCCTCCACGGTGACGGTGCGCGTTTTCAAGGGGAGCAGGCCGCTCATCTCCACCGCGCCGATTTGCGGAGAGGCTTCCACGGGCACAACCGCGCTCTCGACGCGCTCCATAGGGGAGAGGGTGATACGGGCGGAGGGCAGGAACAGCCCGGCAATAGCCAGAACGGCCAGTACGCCCAACGCGAAAGCGCCTGCCCGGAAGGCGGGGTGCGCATACCAGGCAGGCGGGGCGGGATGAACTTCGGCGCGCAGCGCCTCCAGGTCGGGGCGGGGATGGCGGCGGCGGGGCGGCAGTTTGCGCCGTCCGCGCCGCCAGAAGCCGCGCTGGGCCTGCTCGATGCTTTCGAAGACGGGGATGCCCAAAGAGCGGGCGTGAAAACGCACCCGCGGGTCGCGAGTCACGAGGGCGATTTGTCCACCGCGGGAGCGGGCCTGCCGCTGGATGAGGAGCAAATCCAGTTCGCGCCGCAAAATGCGCGCCTTGCGCGGCCAGACGAGCACGATGCGCCCGGTTTGCATCCAACCGAGTTTATCGCGCACGGAGATGTAGTCGTCGTGCGGTTCCAGCCGCAGGATTTGGGTTTTCATTGCGTGTCACGTATCACGTGTCGTGTATCACGTATCATGTGCTACGTGGCACTTGGCACCTGGCACTTGACACGTGACACTTGGTACTTTAAGACATGGCACGCGATACTTCTTCGGGAATGCTGGCGAGGACCTCGTCCAGTTTGGAGGCGTCCTTGCCGCCTGCCTGGGCCAGGGTGGGCTTGCCGCCGCCTCCCCCGCCGAGTTGCTGCGCCGCAAATTTGACCAGTTTCCCGGCGTGCAGGCCGCGTTTGGTAAGGTCTTTGGTCACCGCGGCCACCAGCAGCGGGCGTCCGTTGACCACCGTCCCGAAGACGGCCACGCCCTTTTCGGGCTGGTGCTGGCGGAAGCGGTCGGCCAGGGAGCGCAGGGCGTCGGCATCCGCCTCGCTGACGTGCAGCGTGAGTACTCGAATGCCGTTGACCTCCTGCGCCGCGGCGATGTGTTCCTCCAGTTCGGCGGCCAGCAGGCGGGCGCGGGTCTGGGCAAGTTGTTTTTGCGTCTCGTGGAGTTCCTCCATCAGGGCGGCGCTGCGCTCGGCGGCCTGCTCCGGTTTGACGTGCAGGCGGGCGGCGACTTCGTCCAGCAGGGTGATGCGCCCGCGGGCGTACTCATAGGCGCCCCGCCCGGTGATGGCCTCGATGCGGCGCACGCCTGCCGCCGCGCTTCCCTCGCTGACAATCAGGAACAGGCCGATGTCGCCGGTGGCGCGTACGTGCGTCCCGCCGCACAGTTCGTAGGAGAAAGTTTCGGGTTCGCCGATGGCAATCGTGCGCACGGTTTCGCCGTATTTCTCGCCGAAGAGGGCCATAGCGCCTTCCGCTTTGGCCTCTTGCAGGGGTTTCCAGGTGATACGCAGGGGGTAATTCCCCAGGATGTTCAGGTTGACGATGCGCTCGATTTCGGCCAGTTCTTCGGGAGTGACAGCCTCGGGATGGGTGAAATCGAAGCGCAGGCGGTCGGGGGCCACCAGGGAGCCGGCCTGCCGGGCGTGTTCGCCGAGGACTTCGTGCAAGGCGGCGTGGAGCAGGTGGGTGGCGGTGTGGTTGCGCATAATGTCGGCGCGGCGCTGGGCGTCCACGGCGGCGATAGCGGTATCGCCGACCTTCGGGCGGCCCTTGACTACCTCGCACACGTGGACGATGACCCCCGCGGCGGGTTTACGCATGTCTACGACGCGCAGTTCCGCTCTTTCCCCCTCCCCTAACCCCTCCCCCGAAGGGGGCGGGGAAAGAGGGGGGGGGGCCTCCCCTCCCCCGCCGGGGGTGGGGGCTTCCTCGATGGTCACAATCGTTCCCGTGTCGCTCACCTGCCCGCCGGCGGCCACGTAGAAGCAGGTCTCCGGCAGGATGACCTCCACCCGTTCCCCGGGAGCGGCGCTTTCTACGGGCTGACCGTCTCGCACGAGGGCCAGGATAGGCCCTTCCACTTCCAGGGCGCCGTAGGGGTCGTAGGCGACTCCTTCGGGGGGCAGTTTCCCCTGGGCGCGCAGGCCCTCGAAAATCCCGCGGTACAGTTCGGCGTCCTCCCCTCCCAGGGGGCCGAAGGCTTCGCCTGCGCCGGAGGCCAGACGGTGGGCTTCCATTGCCTCCCGGAAGCCTTTTTCTTCCACATCCATGCCTTGCTCGCGGGCCACGTCGCGGGTGATTTCCAGCGGCAGGCCGTAGGTGGCGTACAGGTCGAAGGCGGTCTCGCCGGGCAGGATGCGCTCGCCGCGCTGGCGCAAGTCATCGAGGAGGCCCTCCAGGCGGGCCATGCCGCCTTCCACCGTGCGCTGGAAGCGTTCTTCCTCGCGGGTGATGGCGTCCAGGATGGCGGCGCGGTTTGCGTGCAGTTCAGGGTAGAAATCGCCGTAGTTCTGGATGACGACCTCGGCAATTTGCGCCAGGAAGGGGTCGTGCAAACCGATTTTGCCGCCGAAACGGGCGGCGCGGCGGATAATCATGCGGCAGATATAATTGCGTCCCGTGTTGCCGGGCACTACCCCGTCGGCAATCAGGAAGGCCGCGGCGCGGGCGTGGTCGGCAATCACCCGGTAGGGGGTGAAATGCGCCTCGCGCTCGGCATCCGTGTGCCCGGTGAGTCGCTGGGTGGTCTCGATGAGCGGCCAGAGCAGGTCGGTGCGGTAGTTGGAAGTCTTCTCTTGCAGGACGGCCACGATGCGCTCGAAGCCCATTCCGGTGTCCACGTGGGTAGCGGGCAGCGGCTCCAGGTGGCTTTCGCCCAGGCGGTTGTACTGGATGAAGACCAGGTTCCAGAGTTCCAGAAAACGGGCGCAGTCACCGTTGACCTGGCAGACGTGGTTGGGGTCGTCCTGTTTGTCGCAAAATTCGGGGCCGCGGTCAATGTGGATTTCGGAGCACGGCCCGCAGGGGCCGGTATCGGCCATTTCCCAGAAGTTGTCCTTGCGCCCGAAGTAGAGCAGGTGGGCGGGGTCAAAGCCGGGCTGCGCCTTCCAGTGGGCGGCGGCCTCCTCGTCGGCGGGGATTTCGCCCTTCTCGTCCTCGAAAACGGTCGCCCACAGACGTTCCTTCGGCAACCCCCACACGTTAGTCAGCAAATCCCAGGCCCAGGCGATGGCTTCTTTTTTGTAGTAGTCGCCGAAAGACCAGTTGCCGAGCATCTCGAAGAATGTGTGATGGGTGTCGTCGCGTCCCACGTCTTCCAGGTCGTTGTGCTTGCCTGCCACGCGCATGCACTTCTGCGAGTTGACCGCGCGGGTGTAAGGGCGCTTGTCCGTGCCCAGGAAGACGTCCTTGAACTGCACCATCCCGGCGTTGGTGAACAACAGGGTGGCATCCCCGCCGGGGACGAGGGAAGAAGACGGCACGAAGGTGTGTCCGTGCTTTTCTACGAAGAAATCGATGAAACCTTGACGGATTTCGGCTCCGGTAAGATGTTTCTGCGGCATAGAGGCTCCGGGGAAGTTAGGGGGTAGGGGGTAGAGGTCAGGCGTATGCGGTATAACCCCGCACGCTGCGGGACAAGTGAGACGCATGTCCTACACCGCACGTCGCACTTCCGCACCTGGCACTTGGTACTTGGTACTCGGTACTCGGTACTCGGTACTCGGTACGCCATTATACCAGCGTGTGATAGAATTTCGCCGTCATGCTTTACGTCACCGTCTTCTTTTCCGGCCTGACCACCCTGGCGCTGGAACTGCTTGCCTCCCGTCTGCTGGCCCCCTACTTTGGCACTAGCAATCTGGTCTGGGCGGCGCTCATCGGGCTGATTTTACTCTACCTGACGGCGGGTTACCGCCTGGGAGGGCGCTGGGCAGACCGCTCGCCGCGTCCCGCGACGATGTACCGCATCCTGGTCTGGGGGGGCTTTCTGGCGGGACTGATTCCCTTCGTGGCCCGTCCTATCCTGCTCCCCGTGGCGGCGGCCTTCGACCAGATGAATCTCGGCGTCCTGCCGGCGGCCTTTGCTGCCGTGCTCATCCTCTTCAGCGCCCCGCTCGTCCTCCTGGGGATGATTTCGCCCTTCGCCATCCGCCTGGCCCTGTTGGATGCCCGCCGCGCCGGGACGGTCTCGGGCAACATCTACGCTCTCTCCACAATTGGCTCTTTCGTGGGAACTTTCCTGCCCGATTTGGTCTTCGTTCCCTGGATTGGGACGCGGGCGACTTTCCTGCTTTTTAGCGGGGTGCTGCTCCTGGTGGGATTCGCGGGCTTGTGGCGGGTTGCCGGCCCCCGTTCCCTGCTCCCCCTGGGGTGGATGCCCCTCCTCTGGCTGGCCCTGCTTCTGATGGCAGCCCGCCTGCCCATCAAGAACACTCCCGGACAGGTTTTCGAGGCCGAGTCGCAATACAACTACATTCAGGTGCTGGAGACCCCCGACGGAACGCGCTACTTGCGCCTGAACGAAGGGCAGGGCATCCATTCCATCTACAACCCGGAGCGGATTGCCTTCGGCGGGACGTGGGAGCAATTCCTGGCGGCGCCCTTCTTCAATCCGGCCCCTTTCTC
>JANTFR010000014.1 GCA_024763355.1 Anaerolineales bacterium | reverse complement strand
GCGCTCTTATAGGTATCTACAACGGCACTGCAACGCGATTGTCCTGGTGCTAATGAACGTAGATAATGCCAGCATTACATTTCATCAATTCGAGGAGGCATTACAGCATCTGGATGACCGCTTGCAAAGCGTTCCATGCCCCCTGAAAGCAGAACATCTCCAAATATCAGAGTAAAGTGCCCCTGCTGGTTCCCTCATCCCCGGCGCGAAAAACATCCCCCCCGCAGCGCCTTCCAGTTGGAAGGGGGAGTTTGGTATCTCCCGCCAGAGCCAGATTCCCCTTCCCTGGAGGGAAGGGGTTAGGGGATGGGTCATGGGACCGCTACGCGTACACGCTGGACAATTCCTCGCCGGAAGTGCTGCTACCGGAACCGCTTCAGCCATACGTTCCACACCATTTCCCTTGTTGCCTGAAGGTCGCCGGACGAATTTACAGAAAAATCGTTGCGTAATCCTGGCGCTCATTGCTGAAGTGGATGCCGAGAGGACAAAACGCGAAGGTGATTAAGCCCTCCTTCCTGCTCCTCCGGCAGGGTTTTGGGGTACAATGAACCCGGTTGTGGATTAGACGGTTGTCTATTCCCCTGCTGTCAACCCGCATACTTGCACACTTTCAAACCTGTACACTTTCATACTTGCATACTTGCATACTTTCAAACTTTCAAACTTTCTCACTGCCCTAAGGAGTACCCCATGAGTGACTGGAAAGTTATCATCACGGACGGCTTGAGCAAAAAGGCCATCCCCATTCTGGAAGAAGTCGCCGATGTGGACGACCGCGGCGGCATCAGCGCCGAGGAACTGGCGCAGGTCATTGGCGGGTATGATGCCGCCATCGTGCGCGGGCGCACCAAAATGCGCGCCAACATCCTGGAAGCGGCCAAAAAACTCAAAGTCATTGGCCGCGCCGGGGTGGGTGTGGATAACATTGACCTGTCCGCCGCCCAACAGAGGGGCATCACCGTGGTCAATGCGCCGACGGCCTCCACGCTGGCTGTAGCCGAACTGACTATCGGCCTGATGTTCGCCGTAGCGCGCTTCATTCCCCGCGCCGACGCCGGTATGAAGGCCGGGCAATGGCTTAAGAAACAACTCAAAGGCACCGAACTGAACGGTAAGACCCTGGGTGTCATCGGTTTGGGGCGCATCGGCACGGCTGTGGCCGAACGCGCCGCCGCCCTGGGAATGGATGTCGTTGGCTACGATGCCTTCGATGCCGCTCGTGCCGCCTTTGCAACCAAAGGTTTTGCGGTGGTGGACTCGCTGGACGCTCTCTACCGCCAGGTGGATTACCTCACTCTCCACATCCCTCTCACCCCGCAGACCCGTAACTTGCTCGACGGGCAGGCTTTCGGCAAGATGAAGCCCGGCGTGCGTCTGATTTGCGCGGCCCGCGGCGGCGTGATTGACGAAACCGCCCTCCTGGGTGCGCTTGAATCCGGTCAGGTGGCCGGCGCCGCCCTGGATGTTTTTGCCGAAGAACCGCCCGGCCCGACGGCGCTTGTCTCACACCCCAATGTGGTTGCCACCCCCCACATCGGCGCACAGACCAAAGAAGCCCAGGACCGCGCCGCGGTGGACATCGCGACCGAAGTCGTTGCGGCGCTCAAAGGTGAGACGTTGCGCTGGAAGGTCATCTGATATGGAAGAGAAACTGCAACGCTTGAAAACTCTGCTGGCCGAATCCGCTGATTTGGCCCACGCGGCCGCTTTGCTGGAATGGGACCAGCAGGTCAACATGCCGGAGGGCGGGACGCGCTCCCGCAGTGAACAACTTTCCACCCTGCAGCGTCTGGCGCACGAACGTTTTACCGCCGACGAGGTCGGGCAACTTCTTGAAGATTTGCAGCCCTATGCCGAGCAATTAGACCCCGACTCTATGGATGCGCGCCTGCTCTACGTGACCGGACGCGATTACAAAAAGCGCACCAAAGTTCCCGCTTCGCTGGTGGCCGAGTTCACGGAGACGGCCTCGCGAGCCCAGCAAGTCTGGGCGCGGGCGCGTGCCAACGACGATTTCGCCGCCTTTGCTCCGCACTTGCAGCGCATCGTGGAATTGCGCCGGGAATACGCCGCCTTGTTTGCGCCCTACGACCACGTGTACGACGCCTTGCTGGACGATTTCGAGCCGGGCGTGAAGACCGCCGATGTGCAGGCCGTCTTCGATGCATTGCGTCCTCAGCAGGTGGAACTCATCAAGGCCATCGGCGAGCGCCCTCAAGTGGATGATTCTTTCCTGTACGGGAAGTTCGACGAGCAGCGTCAGTGGGATTTCGGGGTGGAAGTCCTCACAAAAGTAGGGTACGACTGGAAGCGAGGCCGCCAGGATAAATCGGCGCATCCTTTCACGACCAGTTTCGGCAACGATGACGTCCGCATTACCACCCGCGTGGATACGGGTTTCTTCAATTCGGCTTTCTTCGCTACCCTGCACGAGGGCGGCCATGCCCTCTACGAACAGGGGATTGCCGATGAGTTTTCCCGCACCCCTTTGCAAAACGCGGCTTCCCTGGCTTTCCATGAATCGCAGTCCCGGATGTGGGAGAACCTGGTAGGGCGTTCCCGCCCCTTCTGGGAGTATTTCTTCCCTCGCTTGCAGGAAGTCTTCCCCGCTCAATTCGGCAACCTCTCGTTGGATGCTTTCTACAAAGGCATCAACAAAGTGGAACCTTCTCTCATTCGCGTGGAGGCTGACGAGGCGACCTACAACCTGCACATCATGCTGCGCCTGGAAATCGAAATCGGCCTGATGGACGGCTCCATGCAGGTCAAAGACCTGCCCGAAATCTGGAACACGCGCATGCGGGAGTATCTCGGCGTCGTGCCCCCCAACGATGCCCAGGGTGTGCTGCAAGACGTCCATTGGTCAGGCGGGATGATTGGCTACTTCTCTACCTACGCCCTGGGGAACGTCATCTCGGCGCAGTTGTGGGAGAAGATTTTGGAAGACATCCCCGACCTGGACGAGCAGATGCGTCAGGGCAAATTCGATGCGCTCCTGGCCTGGGTGAGAGAGAAAATCCACCGCCACGGGGCCAAGTACGAGCCGAAAGACCTCTTGCAGCGGGTGACCGGCTCCGCCATGGACCCGGCTCCTTACATGCGTTACTTGAAGTCCAAATTTGGCGAAATCTACGGCTTGTAATGCGAGAAAATCGCGCAAGACTTCCGAGGTCTCCGAGGCCTCGGAAGTCTTTTTGGTTTGACCCTTGACTTTTCCCCGTTCTGTGTTACTATTGGCGGCGTTGGAGACCAGTAGTACACGTTGGAGGAAGCAACAGCGGCTCGTGGTGTCATCCACGGGCTTTTTTTGTGCCGACGTTCCGATGCTGCACGTACCGTGTCTCGCAATACCTAATTTTTTCTGGCCGGGCAACCGGCTGTATAATCTCAAGGAGACAAAGAAATGTCCGAACGTACAACTGGAACTGTTAAGTGGTTCAACGGCACCAAAGGCTATGGCTTCATCGAACGCGCCGAAGGCGAAGATGTCTTCGTGCACTATTCTGCCATTCAGGGCGACGGCTACCGCAACCTGGAAGAAGGCCAGCAGGTCGAATTCTCGGTGGAACGCGGCCCTAAGGGTCTGCAGGCCGTCGACGTAGTAGTGGTTTCCTCCTACTAAACCGACCCCGCACGTACGAAAAGCCCCCGGCGCAAGTCGGGGGCTTTTTTATTGCAACAGACCTCACAGGTCTTGCAGGCGATAGACCTGTGAGGTCTCGGCTGCCTCAATCGGGGGAGAGATAGGCAATCGCTTCGCTGCGGTTGCCGTCCATCACCAGTTCCAAATGGGATGCGGGGCGGTAATCGGAAACTCGAATGAGGTGCAGACAGGATTCCAGGGCAGCAGCCTCCTCGGGGAGAAAATCCGCCAGGCAATTGGGGCTGTTGTAGAAGAAATCCCGGTTGAAGAAGACTTCATCGTCATCCAGGTAAATCGCCAGGGGGTAGATGCGCGCTTCCACCATATCCTGAAAGAAGTGCGTCCCAAAGGATGGCTCCGGCATGCCCGTCCCGACGCTTTTGCCGGCCAATTCGACCAGGGCACGGGTGTTGTACACATCCCCGTATTTGATGGGAACGCCCAAATCGGGATTGGTGGTGCCCCAACGTCCCGGCCCAACGCAGATGAAGACCTTGCCGGCCAGGGCGATGTTCAGGCGGCCGATGGCCTGCACCAGATGGATGCGTTCATTGTGCGAGGGAAGGGAGAAATATCCTTCGGGCGGAACGAAGAGGACGTAGTGAATGCCCCCCACGTAGCCTTCCGGAACCATGCGGGATGTGGTGAAAACCGTATCGCGGGCCGAAATGTCCTCCGGAAATTCGATATCCGCATCCTGAAAATGACTTTGCGGGCGGCATTGCAACAGGCAGATGTCCACATCCGGCTTGAGAGCCTGCGGATTGCGGACGCGGAGGGTGAATTCGGTGTCTACGGGGGTGTGGTAGTGCTTTTCCAGCAGGCGGAGCGCCTCGCGCATGTGGGCAGCAAAGTCTGTGCGGCGCAGGAGTTCATCAAAAGTGACCACCAGGCGGTGTACGTCCCCGTCCAGGAGCCGCGTCCGCAAGGGGGTGAGGTAGCCGCCCTGGTCTTGGTGAAAAATGTACCGCAGAGGTTGGTAGCGTTCACTCACCACCTCATGCACAGGCAGCGTTTTGAAGACGTTGTCTTCCAGGTCAATCACGTCCACATAACGCTGGGAGTAGCGCTGGATTTCTTTAGGAGATTTTTCCGGGCGCAGCATGGGATGGCTGAGCGCTACCAGGCGGGGGTAATCGCTGCCTCTCTGGTCTACGGCCCGCGTGCCCAGCCCCCAAACCAGACGCAGGAATCCCGTCTTGCGGTCTATTTGCGGCGCCCAGCGGTACAGATTGCGGCTGAAGGCTACGCCCGCTCCATGCGGCAGAAAGTACCGCCCGAATTGCTCCCCTTCCACGGCCTGGATGAGAATGGCCATGCGCTCGTCGTAATCTTGCAGGTTCTTGCTCCGCCGATAGATGAGGGCATCGGGGTTGAGGGAACTGGCGTACACTTGCCGGATGGCGCGGGTGAGGGCGTCCAGATTTTCCTCCGGCGTCCCCTGATTGGGGCAGAAGACGCTCTCGTATTTCCCGGCAAAGGAAGTGCCGAAATTGTCTTCCAGCAGACTGGAGGAGCGCACAATGAGAGGTCTCTCCCCCACCTTTTCGAGAATTGCCTCTAATTTCTCCAATACGTCGGCGGGAAAATCTCCGGCCATGAACTCCTGTTTGATGCGCCCGTACTCCCCTCGAATTTCTTCTACGCTCTTGTATTTTTGGTCGGCCCAGGTGAGCAACTGGTTGGCCGCCATGTAGGTGTACATCAAATCCGCGCCCAGAAAATACGATTCGGGCAGGTGGAAATGGGAACGCACCTCCTCACTGGCGACTTCGCTGAGGATGCGGGCTGCCAGCAGCATTCCGGCTGCTTTGCCCCCGATTTTCCCTTGCCCGATTTTTCGCTTGCGGATTTCGTACAGGTCGTTGACGGTGAACCATTTCTTGGCAATCTTGATGTAGGCCAGTTGGTCGCTAATCATCGTGCGGATAAGCACGACTTTGATTTCTTGCAGACGGGGTTCGGCCTTCTCGCGGGCTTCGGGGGGCATGTCTTCGATGGCAAAGGCTTGCTCGAAGAGCATATCCTGAGGGGCCAATTCGGGGTTGAACGAGACGAGCATGTCCTCCGGGTTGGCGATGCGCTCGTGGAGGACATCCCGCACGATTTCCTCGAACAACTCGTAAGGCAGGTTGTAAGCGAAGTAGAAATCCGTGAGATAATCGCGCACCCGCATGAGACGCAGTTCCCACACTTCGCTGGTCTCCTCGGAGAAAGGGTCAAACAGCCCTTCCCGCTTTTGGGAGCGGATGGCCTGCTCGCGCACTTCAGCCTCGAAGCGCTGCGGCGTGATGATGCCGCGCTGGAAGAGTTCTCGCCGCATGTAGGCGCGGATGCGCGTGCTGAGAATGGGATACTGCGCCAGGGTCAGGTAAATGTTGAGAACGTGGTCGGCGGAGACAGGAGGAAGCATAAGGCAAACAAAAAAGCGGGGAAAGGCCTCCTTTGTAAAGCGGCCGTTTCCCCGCCGGGGAGATTCAACCCAAATGCATGGGCATAATCACGTGTAGGAATTCATCATCCCCAATGGGACGCAGCACGCCGGGGGCGTTGTCGGCGGCGGTTTCCAACGCCACGTTGGGGGTCTTGATGACTTCCAGTACGTCCCGCAGGTAACGCACATTGAAAGCAATCAACATGGGGTCACCTTCGATGGATGCCTCCACCACGTTGCGGCTGGAGCCGATTTCCTCCGATTGTCCCGAAATCTCCACTGTGCCGGGCTTCATCTCGCCGCCGGGGACGATGTTCAGGCGGGCAATCAGCGAGCCTTCACGGGCGAAAATCTCGGCCTGCTTACAGGCTTTCAGGAAGGCTGCCGTGGAGAGTACGGTACGCGTCCGGTAACTGCGCGGGATGATTTGGGTGACATCGGGGTAGGAGCCTTCGATGAGTTGGCTGACTAGTTCGGTATCCTTCAGGCGAAAGACAACCTGATTGCGGTTTTCCAGCAGCAGCATCGTCAGGGTTTCGCTGCCATCGCCGGCAATGCGGGCCAATTCGCTCAGGGCGCGAGCAGGGATGACGGCCCGAATGTCATGAGCCGCCGGAGAGGAGAGCGTGGCTTTGCGAACCGAAAGCCGAAAGCCGTCCGTGGCGGAGAGCGTGATGGTGCTGCCCTCAACCTGTACCAGCACGCCCGTCAGAATAGGGCGGGCCTCATCAGTGGATGCTGCGAAAGCGACCTGCTGAATCATCTCTTTGAAGTCGGCTACGTTGAGGACGATTCCTTCGCTGATATCCGCCACCGGCATAGGAGGAAACTCTTCGGCATCAATGCATTTGACGTTGGTACTGGACGGGCCGCATTCCACCCGCAGCGTTTGGGTGCGGGTATCCAGGGAAAGGTCAACTTGCTGTTCGCTCAGGGTATTGACCAGGTCCGTAAAAGTGCGCGCCGGTACGGTTGTGGCACCGTCCTCTGCGACGCGTGCCCCAATCCAGCAGGTGATGCCCATCTCCAGATTGGTTGCAGAAAGGCGCAGCCGGCCTTCATCGGTGGCGATGAGAATGTTAGCCAGCACGGGCAGGGTACTGCGCGGCGATACAGCGCGCGAAACGATGCTCAAACCGTGTGCCAGGTTCTTCTGCAAGACGGATACGTTCATGGACGGCTCCTCGGGGTGTTCTTTTGGGAGGTTGTGGTGTTGTTGCCCCCAATTTTACCATTCTCTGCGAGGCGGCGGATTGGGTCTTGGGAGACGCTGTGTTCATTTCCCGAAAAGAAAAGGGCCTGGACTGCGCCAGACCCTTTTCCCACAGGGAGAAATCCACAGGCGGGATTTACAGCCAGCCGCGCAGTTCCATCGCTTTCACCACGCGTCCGATAGCCACCATGTAAGCCGCATCGCGCATGTACACGCCTTCTTTCTCAGCCATCTCCAGCACGGCCTGGAAAGCGTTGGTCATCTTGTGGTCCAGTTTGCTGAGCACTTCTTCCTTCGACCAATAGAAGTTCATGTCGTTCTGGACGCTCTCGAAGTAGGAGGTGGTCACACCGCCCGCATTGCACAGGAAATCGGGGATGTCGAAGATGCCGCGTTCCTTGAAGAACTCATCGGCCTCGGGGGTAGTCGGCCCGTTGGCGCCTTCCGCCACGATTTTGACGCGGTCGCTGATTTTCTGCACCGTCTCGGCGTTGACCTGTCCTTCCAGCGCGGCGGGGATGAGCACGTCCACGTCCTTGCCAATCCAGGCGTCGCCCGGCTCAATCTCGTAACCGGCTTCGCGGGCCTTGTCCTTGTCAATCGTGCCGTACTGGTCGGTGATGGATTGCAGGAAGTAAGGGTCAATCCCGTCTTTGTGGCTGACGGTGTAGGCCGCCCGGTCTTCGCGGTCCCAGTAGGAGACGCAGGCCACCTTGCCGCCCAGCATTTCAATGAAGCCGATGGCGGCGTATTGCGCCACGTTGCCAAAGCCCTGGATGGCCGCCCATGCCTTGGTGGAATCCATCTTGAGGTGCTTCATGGCCTCGCGCACGGTGTAGATGACGCCAAAGCCGGTGGCTTCGGTGCGCCCCAACGAGCCGCCGCCGCCTACAGGTTTGCCGGTAATCACGCCGGGGGTGTACTCGCCCACCAGTTTGGAGTATTCGTCCATCATCCAGCCCATCATCTGGGGGGTGGTGCCCACATCAGGAGCGGGAACGTCCTGGCGGGGGCCGATGTTGCGCCACATCTGGTCAACCCAGCCGCGGCAGAGTTGTTCTTTTTCGTGTACCGAGAGCGTGGAGGGGTCAATCGCCACGCCGCCCTTGCCCCCGCCCAGGGGAATGTCGGCCACGGCGCACTTCCAGGTCATCCACATCGCCAGGGCGCGGACGGTATCCATCGTTTCCGCGGGGTGGAAGCGGATGCCGCCTTTGTTCGGGCCGCGGGCGTCGTTGTGTTGAATGCGGTACCCGAAGAAGACGCGCTTTGTGCCGTCATCCATCCGCACCGGAATCATAAACTTGTATTCGCGCATTGGCCAGCGCAGCATTTCGCGCACTTCGGGGTCCAGGTTGAGCAATTCGGCCACGTGGTCAAACTGCTGTTGCGCCATGTGAAAGGCATTGATTTTTTCGCTCATACGAGATTCTCCTTGAATAAGGTGTGTTTCCCGCACGGAAACCGTCGGGCAAAAGATAGATGCCCCCGCTTGGAAATACGGGGGCACGAAGTCAATCTACATCTGTGAGTACAGAGCGGCACACCTGCTGTGTGCCTTGCGAAAACCACTGCCGGGGGAGTTGCCGTTGTGCTCGCTGCATGAGGCTGGAACCGCTTTCTCCGTACTGCGCCATAACGATAACAAAGGAGGAGCCGGGCGTCAAGTGTCAGATGTCAGGTGACAGGCGTCAGGTATCAGGATGCAAACGGCGGTTCAGGAGGCGACGTACCACCTGCGGGTCGGCCTGGCCGCGGGTCTCCCGCATCACCTGCCCGAAGAGGAAATGCAGCAGGCCGCTTTTTCCGGCCCGGTATTGGGCTACCTGGGCGGGGTGCGCTGCCAGCACTTTCTCCACCGCCGCCGCTACCGCCGCTTCGTCGGATATCTGGCGCAGGCCGCGGCGTTCTACGATGGTGAGAGCGCTTTCCCCGCTTGCCAGCATCTCCTCCAAAACGGATTTTGCCGTGTTCTGATTGATGAGACCCTCGTCCAGCAAATCCAGTAGGGCGGCAAAGGCCTCCGCGGGCAAGGATTCAGACGGAGCACTCCCCTCGCGGGCGTTGAGCAGGGCGAACAAGGCTCCCGTCAGCCAATTGGCCGCCGTGCGGGGCGCGGCTTTGGTGGCGTGTGCCAGCGTCTCGAAGTAATCGGCGGTGGCGGGTTCCTCTGCCAGCAGGGCGGCGGTCTCCGCGGGGAGGCCGTATTCCCGCTCGAAGCGGCGCATTTTGGCCTGCGGCAATTCGGGCAGAGAGGCGCGCACCCGCTCCACCCACTCCGGGGAGACGACCAGGGGCGGCAAATCCGGTTCGGGGAAGTAGCGGTAGTCGTGCGCCTCTTCTTTGCTGCGCTGGATGACCGTTTGCTGGGCGGCCTCGTCCCAGCCGACGGTTTGCTGTTCTACCATTTCCCCTGCTTCCAGGATGGCGCGTTGACGCTCCGCCTCGTAAGCGATGGCGCGTTCCAGAGCGCGAAAACTGTTCAGGTTCTTGATTTCCACGCGGTTGCCCAGCCAGTCGCTCCCCGCAGGCCGCACCGAGACGTTGGCCTCGAAGCGCATGACCCCCTTCTGCATGTCGCCGCTGTTGACGCCCAGGTAGCGCAGGATGCGGCGCAGGGCCTCGCCATAGGCGCGGGCTTCCGCCGCCGAGCGCATGTCCGGCTCGGAGACAATCTCCAGCAGGGCCACGCCGGAGCGGTTGAGGTCGACCAGGGAAAAGGTCTCGCCCGTTTCGGGGTCGGTGCGGTGGGTCAGTTTCCCGGTATCCTCCTCCAGGTGGACGCGCCGCACCCGCACCAGGCATCCGCCCGCCTTTGAGGGGATGACCAGCCGTCCGTTCTCGGCCAGGGGATGCTCGTACTGCGAAATCTGGTAGCCTTTGGGTAAATCGGGGTAGAAGTAGTTCTTGCGGGCGAAGATGCTCGTCTCGGCAATCGTGCATTCCAGCGCCAGAGCGACCCGCAGGGCGTATTCCACCGCCTGCTCGTTGACCACGGGCAGCACCCCCGGCATCCCGCTGCACACCGGGCAGACGGCGGTATTCGGGGCGGCGGTGGTGAAATCCACCACCGGGCAGCCGCAAAACATCTTGGATGCCGTCTGCATCTCGGCGTGAACTTCCAGGCCGATGATGGTCTCGTAGGCGCGCTTAGGGGGCATACACGCTCAGGTTGTCGAACTGAATTTCCACGCCGCCGGTATCCCACGTGCCGGCTAGCAGCCCGATGTCGCCGCGAGAGAAGGTGCTGTCCTGTGTCTCAGCCAGCACGGTGTCGTTGACCGCCAGGATGAGGGTGTCGCTCACGCAAGCCGCCTGGATGGTGACCGGTGAGCCGTCGGTGGGAATGACGTCCGATGCAGACCAGTCCACCAGCGAGACGAATTCGCCGTTCTCCTGCTTCCAGATGGCGTAATAGCCGTCCTCGGAGATTTCCAAAGCGTAGAAGTTGTCCGTGTCCTGGTAGCGGCAGATGACGCCGAAATCCGCGTCGCCCACCGGCTTGACGGGCTGCGCCTGGACGGTGATGAGGGCGTCGCTGAACTCCTGATAGGCGTTGCCCCACACGTAATACTTTTCGGTATCCACCTGAATGTGATACGCGCCGTCGGCGTAGAAGGTGCTGCCGTTGTCGCCTTCGTACGCATCCCAGCCGCTGTTGGGAGAAGAGAAATCGTCCTCGTAAAGCACCTCCCCGCTGACGGGTATCTCCTCGGCGGGCGGCGGAGCGATCTCTCCCCCGGCGATGTTGACCTCGCCCCGCAAGGCAGCCTCGATGAGCGGCTTTGCCAGGTTGACGGGGCGCAGGGCGTTGATGAATCCGCCGGTCGGCACGCAGTCGTCGTTCTCGTCAATGCGTCCGTCGCGGTTGGTATCCGCCAGGATGCGGCAGTCCACGTACTGGTCGTCGCCGCCGTAGCCCAGTTGGGTGGGCACGCCGATGAGTTGGCCGCGCCCGTTGGCCGCCAGCCCGCCGCTGTTGCCGCCCGCAATTGTGGCCGAGGTCTTGATGAAGGCGCGGTTGCCGCGCCCGCTCTCGGCGGTGAAGCCGCTCACTTCGCCCCGCGTCAGGGTAATCGTCTCGCCGCCGATGCCGGGATAGCCCAAAATCGTGATGGGGTCGCCCAGGTTGAGGGCGTCCGAATCGCCCAGGGGGGCGTAGGGCAGGTTGAGGCTGGCGCGGTCTACCGGGTTGCCGTCCAGGTCGCTGGTGATGCGCAGGACGGCGATATCCAGGTCTTCATCAGCCTGAAGGACTTCGGCGTAGTAGCGCGGCTCCGGCGGTTTGTCCTGACTGGTGGTGAGGGCAATCTTGAGAGCCTCGACGCGGTAATACTTGTCCGAGAGAGCAACGTGGGCGTTGGTAAGTATCAGGCCGTCCGGCGTCAGGATGGTTCCCGAACCGCTCCAGCCTTCCTCCAGGTTGCCGTCCACGTCTACCATGGCGATAATCTGTACCACCGCTTCGTAGGGGATTTTGCCCAGAGGGGCGTCGTTGGGCAGCACGCTTCCTGTCGGCGGGGTGCTGGCAACGGGTTTCTGGGTGGGGGAGAGCGGATTGTTGCCTCCTTGCGCCGGCTGGATGAGTACGCGAATGGGGGTTTCGGCGCGTTTGCCTCCAAGCACAACCCCTAACGAAGCGACGTGGTCGCCAGCCTGGATGGCGCGCATCCGCACGGTGATGGTTTGTGAACCTTCGGCGGGGATGGACAGGTCGTAGTCCAGGCGCAGGCCGTCGCCGGTGGGCTTGCGCCCTTTGGGGGCGGGAGAAATTTCCAGCACCTCGCCCACTTCGGCGAAGCGGGGCGGTACCAGCAGGGCGTTCATCGGCAGAGGGGTGTTGCGCGGATTCTCAACCGTAATCCTCATGCTGAATTCGTCTCCTGCGTTGACAACGGAAGGCTGGATGCTGACCGTGACCGCTCCTGCCGTCCGGTTTTTTCTCAGGGAAAGCGCCCCGAAGATGCCGCCGCCCAGGCATAAGAGCAGCAAGAATAGCAGCCCTCCAATCAAGGCGCAGGAGTAGGAACGTTTCTTTGGGGCGGCGGCCTTTGGGGGTGCCGAGCCTCCCGAAGGGGGCGCGGTCTGGAGGGGCGGCGGGGAAACGGACTCCCTTTGGGCGGGCGCGGCAACCCTGGAGAGCGTGCCCTCCCCCGTGAGGGGGCGGCTGCGTTCTGTGGGGTAAGCGGCCAGCACGGCGCGCAAATCCGCCGCCAGGTCGCCGGCGGTCTGATAGCGGGCATCGGGATACTTCGCCAGCGCTTTGTTGAGAATATCCAGCATGGCCTCCGGCACGTGGGGCGCGATGTCGCGGATGTCGGGGACGGGTTCCTCCAGGTGCATCCGCATCACCGTCATGGCCGATTCCGCATCGAAGGGCGGTCTCCCGCTGAGCATCTCGTAGAGCATGACGCCCAGGGAGTAGATGTCGCTGCGATAGTCAACAGAATCGCCGCGAATTTGCTCCGGTGACATGTAGCGGGCCGTTCCCAGGACGGTTCCCGTCGCGGTGTGCTGCTGTTCGCCCACAATCTTGACGATGCCGAAATCCATCAGCACCGCCTTGCCTTCCGGAGAAATCATCACGTTGGCGGGTTTGAGGTCGCGATGGATGACGTTCATCTGGTGGGCATAGTCCACCGCCTCGCAAATCTGGGACTGGATGCCGATGACTTCTTCCAGCGGCATGAGGCGGTCCGCTTCGTTGAGGCGGCGCAGCCTTTGCTGCAAGGTTTCGCCGCGCAGGTATTCCAGCACCATGAAATAAACGTTGCCGTCATGGTCGAAATCGTAAACATCCACGATATTGGGGTGGCTGAGGCGTGCTACGGCGGCGGCTTCGGCCTCGAAGCGGCGCACGAACTCCGGGTCGTTGGAGAGATGGGCGTGGATGAGTTTCACGGCCACTTCGCGCTTCAGATTAGGGTCATATGCCTTGTACACGGCGGACATACCGCCTTGCCCCAGTAATTCCGTGATTTCGTAGCGGTCTTTGAGCTTTTTGCCTATCCAGGAAGGTTGTTCGTTCATGGTGTGGTCCTGCTTCTGGGAATATCAGCCGTGGCGCTGCATGAAGCGCGTCATGCGCTCCAGCGCCTGTTCGATTTTCTCGTAAGCCGTGGCGTAAGAGCAGCGCACAAAGCCTTCTCCGCCGGGGCCGAAGGCCGTGCCGGGCACGACGGCGACGCGCTCCTCTTCCAGCAGTTTTTGAGCGAAGGTCTCCTCATCCATGCCGGTCACTGAGATGTTGGGGAAGGCGTAGAATGCGCCGCGCGGTTCAATGGTGGTCAGCCCCAGGTCGTTGAGGCCGCCGACAATCAGTTTGCGGCGGCGGTCGTATTCCTGCCGCATGGATTCTACCGCCTCTTCTCCGTGCCGCAAGGCCTCGATGGCGGCGTACTGTGCTACGGTGGGGGCCGACATGATGGTGTACTGATGGATACGCACTAATCCGCCCAGGATGGCGGCGGGGGCGGCGGCGTAGCCGATGCGCCAGCCGGTCATGGCGTAGGCTTTGGAGAATCCGCCCAGGGTGATGGTGCGTTCCCTCATCCCTGGCAAAGAAGCAAAGCAAACGTGCGGCACACCGTAGACCAGCCGGTCGTAGATTTCATCGGAGATGACCACCAAATCGTGTTTCTCCGCTACTTGCGCCATGCGCAGCAAGGCTTCCCGGTCGGCCACTGCGCCGGTGGGGTTGTTGGGGTAGCCAATCAGGATGGCTTTCGTACGCGGCGTGATGGCCGCCTCCAGCATTTCGGCGGTCAACTGGAAGTTGTTTTCGGCGCGCAGGGGGAGTTCCACGGGCACGCCGCCGGCCAGAATCGCTTCTGCCTGGTAGGAGACGAAGCACGGCGTAGGGATGATGACTTCCTCTCCGGGGTTGAGAACGGCGGTCATCGCCAGATACAGGGCTTCGGAGACGCCCACCGTGACGGTGATTTCCCCCTGCGGGTTGTAGCGCACGCCGTAAAGTTTATCCAGATGGTCGCTGATGGCCTGACGCAATTCCAGCAGCCCGGCGTTGGATGTGTAATGGGTCGCGCCCTGCTCCAGGGCGCGGATGCCGGCCTGCAGGATGTGGGGCGGGGTATCGAAATCGGGTTCCCCGATTCCCAGGGAGATGACGTCGTCCATCGTGGCGACGATGTCAAAAAATTTGCGGATTCCGGATGGCTTCAATCCGGCGACGTGCCGGGCAAGGTAGGATGTTGACATGGTGTCTCCTGTGTTTGAGTAGGATTTTCTCCAGAGGCGGGCGCCGCGGTTATGTGTTGCTCACCTCGCGCAAAAACCAGGTTTCCTCTTCCGTGTGGTAGCACATCTCGAACAGTGCGCCGTCCGTACAGCGGACTCGGAAACAGTGCGCCTGGGGGGTGCGCCATTCGGCCAGCACCCGCTCCACTCGATAGCGCTTGCCCTCCCACTCGAAGGAGCGCGGCTTTTCGGGGTAACGGAAGCCGGCGTAAGCGTGGACGGTATCTGCGTTCACAGTTCCAGGGTGCTGTTATCGCCAATCACGAATTGCCGCGGGCGTCCCGTCACCTGCGCTTTGATGCCGATGAGGGAATCCTGCACCACGGCGTTGCGCAGATGGGCTTGCGCCTCGACGATGCTGTTGTGCACGATGCTGCCCTCCACCACGCACTCCGCTCCGATAGATGCGTGCGGCCCAATCACGGAGGCGTAGACCTGCGCCGAGGGGTGGATGTACACCGGCGGGATGAGGGTTACACCGGGACGAATGGCCGCGGCGCTGTTCTCATGCCCGTGTTCGAGCAAGTAGGCATTGGTTTCCAGCATCGTGGCGGGCACGCCGGCATCCAGCCAGACCTCCACGGGCTGGGGGCGCATGTCCAGGCCGTCTTCCAGCATGATGTTGACGGCATCGGCCAGGAAGTACTCGCCCTTGAGTTGTTGCCCGCGGCGCATCTGTTCCTCAATGGCGGCAATCAGGCGCAGGGAATCGGCGAAGTAGTAGAAGCCGACCACGGCTTGCCGGTTGTCCATGCTGTCGGGCTTCTCTACCAGACGGGTGACGCGCCCGCTCTCGTCCGTGACGGCCACGCCGAAGCGCCGCGGGTCAGGGACTTCCTTGACCCACACAACTGCTTCGACCTCTTCCTCGCCCAGAAAGGAGAGGTCGCTTTCGATGAGGGTATCGGCGAAAATCATCAGCATCGGCCCGCCGAGATGCTCTTTCGCCAGGTGGATGGCGTGCGATTGGCCGCGCATCTCCGGCTGCTTGACGTAATGCACCTTCAGGTCGGGGTAATTCTCTCGCATGAAGGGCTCGAATTGCTCGCCCAGGTAGCCGACGATGAAGATAAGTTCCACGTTATCGGGGTCGGGGAGAGTCTGGAGCATATCCAGAACGTGCGCCAGAACGGGCTTATCGGCCAGGGAGAGAAGCGCTTTGGGGCGGCTCCAGGTGAGCGGGCGCAGGCGGCTGCCAAAGCCGGCCATGGGGATGACGATTTTGAGCGTGTCGGTGGTCATAATTGGGATGAGGTGAGGGGGAGGTCAGGGTTTGTGCTTTTTCTTTGGCGATTTTTCTTTGTGGCGCGGAGGGGAGAATGGCAGCATCAGGAGGAAACCCAGGCCGATGACGGCTTCGCCAATCAGGACGCCGGTTTCCTGCCAGGGGCCGAAATAAGGGACGGCGGGCAAGGGCTGGGTGCCAAAGCCGAAAATATCGGCCATGCCGGAGGCGACGGCAATCACGTAACCGGTGCTCACCAGCCGCAAGCCGATGTCGGCAGCGATGCTGCGCTCACGGCCCTCCCAGAGGGTCATCAGGGTGATGTAGCCTCCCACGCAGATGATAGCCAGCCCGATGAGAAAGACGGCAATTTGGACGAAACCCACCGGCGGGCTGCGGTCCAGGCCGTACAGGCCGGGGTCTGCGCCCAGGACGAAGACCAGGAAGCCGACGACGGAAACCATCAACCCCAGGCGGAGGCGGTTCGAGAAACGGCTGCGACGGGAAGAAGCGCTCATGGCAGGATGCGGCGCAGACGTTCCAGCCAGTTGCCGTGAAAGATAGCGGCGATGTCGGCTTGCGTGTAGCCTTTTTCGGCCAGCATAGGGACGAGTTTCTGCATGTCGGCGATAGTATCCACCGCACGCGGGACGGTGCTCACGCCAAAGCCGCCGTCGAAATCCGTTCCCAGAGCAGCGTGATGGGCATCTCCGGCCCGCTGGCAGATGTAATCAATCTGTGCCACGACCTTGTCCAGCCCGACGCGCTCTTTTTGCTTGTGGGTGCGCCAATCGGGGTCGAGGAAGGGGTTGGCGGGCACGACGCCAATGACGGCATCCCGCGCTATCAGCCCGTCAATCAGGCGGTCGGTCAAGTGGCGGTTGCTCTCCACACCGGGGAGTAAGGCCAGGGCGTTGGCGTGGGAAGCGATTATCACACCGGGGTAGGCATCCAGAGCCTGCAGGGCGGCCTGCTCGTCCATGTGGCTGAGGTCCAGGGCGAAGTTGTGCGCCGCCATGCCTTCCAGCAGGGCGTAGCCTTCGGGCGTGAGAGGGCCGGGTTCCCGCGTCCCGCCGCAAAAACGCGTTCCCGCCCAGGCCGGGCCGATGATGCGCACGCCGCCCTCCCACCAGTCGGAGAGTTCTTCGGGGGAACGCACGCCTTCGGCGTTCTCGATGAGGGGAATCAGCCCTACGGGTTTGCCCTCTCCCTTCAGGGCGGCGCGGTAGGCGGACCCGCTTTCGGGGGGCGGGGCTTTGAGGGGTTCCCACGCTCTCAAAAGGGAGTCCAGTTCCCCCCGCGTCCCGATGAGGCGGAATTTTTCGGGGTGGGCGTCCACCAGGCGGTGGTAGGCATCCAACTGCATTTTCGAGAAGCGGTGGGCTTCCTCGATGGTCTCGTAACTGAGTTTGTCCCATGCACCGATGGCGCGGCGTTTGGGGCCGATGTAGATGGTGGAAAAGACCAGGCCGACCCGTCCCTGCTGGTAGTCGGGCCAGCCGAGCAGGGTTTCGCCGTTGACCTGGCGGGCGGGGGCGTTGCTTTGGGCTTCCAGCCGACGCGTCTCGGCAGCGGAACGGGTGTAATCCCGCCCGAAGCTCAGCATGTTCCAGGCTAAATCTTCGTGAGCGTCAATCAGAAACACAGGGTTCTCCTTTTTGCAGGCGACGCGCAATGCGGCGGTCAACTTTGCCCATGGGGTAGGCCTCAAATTCGGCGGGCGTGACCCATGCCAGGGCGCTGTGTTCCAGTGCCTGAAGCGGCGGGCTGTCGGGGCGCAAACGGCATTCGTAGGCCTGCAGGGTGATGCGGAAATGGGTGAAAGCGTGGCGGTAGGTGCCCACACGGGGGCCTACCGTGATTTCGACGGCCAGTTCTTCGCGGATTTCACGCTGCAAGGCGGCCTGCCAGGTCTCGCCGGGCTGCACCTTGCCGCCGGGGAACTCCCACAGGCCGCCCAGCATCCCGTTCTCGGGGCGGCGGGCAAGCAGGATGTGCCCGTTCCGGCGGATGACTGCCGCGGAGACATCGTAGTGCGGGATGCGGTTCTTCGCCTTGCGCGTCGGGCGTTGGGTCTGCGTGCCGTTGGCCTGCGCCAGACACAGGCCGCGCAAGGGACAGGTTTCACAGCGCGGCGATTTGGGGGTGCAGACCAGGGCGCCCAAATCCATGAGGGCCTGATTGTAATCGCCGGCCCGGCCTGCGGGCAGGTGGGTTTCGGCCAGGGAGCGCAGGCGCTTTTCGGTCTCGGCCTGGCCGAGAGGGGTCTCTACATCGAAAAGGCGGGCGAAGACGCGGCGCAGGTTAGCGTCCATGGCGACCACGTCATGCCCAAAGGCAATAGACGCGATGGCCGCGGCGGTGTATGCCCCGATGCCGGGCAATTCCCGCAGGGCGCGGAAGTCATCGGGCAATCGTCCGCCGTGCCGCTCCATGACGAGCCGGGCGGCACGGTGCAGATTACGCGCCCGCGCGTAGTATCCCAATCCTTCCCAGGTAGAGAGCACCGCTTCTTGGGAGGCTTCGGCCAGATGGGCAATCGTAGGAAAGCGCTCCATCCAGCGGCGGAAGTAGGGGCGCACGCTCTCCACGCGGGTTTGCTGGAGCATGATTTCGGAGACCCATACGGCGTAGGGAGTGGGGGCGTCGCGCCAGGGAAGAGTACGGCTTTCCTGAGCGTACCATGCCAGGAGAAGCGACGCGATGGCCGACGGGACGGGAGAAGTCATAATTGAAAACCGGGGCGGGCAGGGACGATTTTGTAACGAAAGTGGTGGACGAACTCGTTGAGACTATCCACCAGCGATTCCCATCCTTCCGATTGCAGGATGCGTTCCAGGTCGTCCCGGGTAGGGGCTAACACGCCGGCCATAATCTGTGGCTGCTGACCGTACATGGTATACCAGGCGTCGCTGGGTTCCAACCCCAGGCGCTGCAAACCGGGCATAAACTCGCGTACCACGAATTCAAAATAGCCCTGTTCTTGTCCGGGACGGATATCCCAGGTCATGAGCAATTTGACGGCCATAGGCGAAATACTTTTTGCAGAGGAATGGGTCGGATGATGTTATCCCAGGCGCGGTTCCAGAACGATAATTTGTGTCTCTTCCGGTAATTGGCGGTAAGTGATTTTCAGGGCGCTCTCGTTGCGGACGCTGGAAACGCCCATCTCTTTGAGAAATTTCTCCAAGGGGAGTAAGTCCAGCGTGGTTTGTTCGGTGCGGTAGTGCATGGGAATGACTATTTTCGGTTCAAGCAGCCCTATCACCTCGGCGGCCTGGGCGGGTTTGAGCGCCCCGCCTCCCCCTACAGGGACGAGAGCGATATGTACCTCCCCCAGAGATTCGATTTCGCTCTGACTGGGGACGCGGCGCAGGTCGCCCAGGTGCAGGACGGTGAGGGGGTTGAAATCGAACAGGTAGAGCGTGTTCTTGGGTTCTTCCTGCTTGCGTTTGCGCCCGTTGGTATTGAGGCCGGTGATGAAAACGCCGCCAATTTCGTATTCGCCCGGCCCGTTGATGACGTGCTTGACGCCCTTGACCGCTTCGATATAGTTGTGACCTGCCGCTTCGTGGCTGACGGTGACGATGTCGGCGCGCAGTTTGAGAGGGGCAAAGCCCACCGCGGTGGCGTCGTAGGGGTCGGTGACAACGGCGGCCATGCCGCGTTCCATCAAACGAAAACAGGAATGTCCGTACCAGGTAATTTCCATAAAACCTCCAGTTTTTTCTGGCATGATTATACTTCATTTGGGGTGTTTGTTTTTGTTTTGTGGCGACGGCAGATTAACCGCCGCTGCCGCCGATGGCTGGTAGGTATGCGGGAAGGGCGCTGGAAGCGCCCTCGGAGGGTGCGCTGTCGGCAGAGAGTGTTATCGCCACTGCCGCCGATGGCTGGAACCCATCGGCTGGGTATGCGGGGAGGACGCCAACAGCGCCCTCGGGTGGACGAATCTCTCTCTGGAAAAAGGATGGGAGCGCATAACAATCTGTTGGCCTGCCTCCCTATAGTGAAATGTTAATACTTGGGTTTGTAATTTCTGGTAGAATCCTCAAAAAAGAGACCTTTTCGCAGGTTAAAAACCCCTGCACAATCGCTTTTCGATTGGAACGGCATGATATTACTGTTGTGAGTCTTGCATCGAACAATGCCGGACGTTACACCAACATCGGGTTCGCAAGAACGACTTTTCTCCACTTTGCGTAGGGAAAAATACGCAAAACTGGTTCTCAAATTCAGGAGGTAGAACCATGGCAAAAATGGAACGCTTTACCCAGCGAGCGCGCCGCGTGCTCAGCCTGGCCCACCAGGAAGCAGAGCGCATGCGCCACAATTACATCGGAACGGAGCATCTCCTGCTCGGCCTGCTGCGCGAGGAAGGCGGTGTGGCCGGGCGGGTTCTAAAAGAACTGGGGCTGGAACTCGGCCGTGTGCAGCAACTGGTGGAGCGCTTGACGGGATACGGCACTTACACGGGTGGTAAACTGGACCTTTCTCCCGGCACCCAGCAGGTGTTGGAGTACGCCGTGGATGAGGCCCGCCGCATGGGGCATCACTACATCGGCACGGAACATTTGCTGTTGGGGCTGGTGCGCTACAACGAAGGAACTGCCATCGACGTCCTGCGCCGGGTCGGAATTACGCCGGAGCAAATTCGCCGCCAGACGCGCCGCGTCCTTCAGGAGACCAGCACCAGCCGCACCAGTACTACCCCGGCCAAAGCCGGTGCAGAGGAAAAGAAGCGTGCGAAAACCCCTATGGTGGACCAACTCGCTGTAGACTTGACCCACCTGGCGGAGGAAGGCAAACTGGACCCGGTGATTGGCCGCCAGATGGAGATTGAGCGCGTCATCCAGATTTTGGCGCGACGTACTAAGAACAATCCCGCCCTGATTGGCGAACCCGGTGTGGGTAAGACCGCTATCGTGGAGGGTCTCGCCCAGCGCATCGTGGAAGGAGATGTCCCCGTGCCGCTGCTCGGCAAACGTGTCTTGCAACTGGATGTCGGTTCCCTGGTGGCGGGAACCATGTACCGGGGCCAATTCGAGGAACGCCTCAAACGCGTCATCGAGGAACTCAAAACCACCGAAGCCATCCTCTTCATCGACGAGGTGCATATGCTGGTGGGGGCAGGGGCAGCCGGCTCCTCCGTGGACGCCGCTAACATCCTCAAACCGGCCCTCTCCCGCGGGGAGTTGCAGGTCATCGGGGCTACCACCCTGGACGAATACCGCAAGCACATCGAAAGCGATGCTGCCCTGGAGCGCCGCTTCCAACCCGTCACGGTGGAGGAGCCTTCCGTAGAGGAGACCATCGAGATTCTCAAGGGCGTGCGTCCCGCTTACGAGGAACATCACCGCCTGACCATCTCGGACGAAGCCCTGGAAGCCGCCGCCCACCTTTCGGCGCGCTACATCACCGAGCGCTTCCTGCCCGACAAGGCCATTGACTTGATTGACGAGGCCTCCTCGAGAGTGCGGATGTACAAGAGTCCAACGGCCAAGACCTCCCGGCAAATCATGGAGCAATTGCGCTCCCTGCGCACCAACCACGCCCTGGCCGTGGAAGACGGGCGTTACGATGATGCCCAGGAAATGCAGCAACGCCTGCGGGACCTGGAAGAACAACTGGAACAGATGCGCACCGGTTGGGATAAGGCCAGCAGCCCGGTGGTTACTGCCGATGACATCGCCGAACTGGTCGCCATGTGGACGGGGGTTCCCGTCATGCAGATTGCCCAGGAGGAATCCGAGCGCCTGCTGCACATGGAAGAAGAACTTCGCCAGGTTATCGTCGGGCAGGAGGAGGCTATCGAGGCCATCTCGAAGGCCGTGCGCCGCGCCCGTGCCGGCCTGAAAGACCCGCGCCGCCCGATTGGCTCCTTCATTTTCCTGGGGCCAACCGGCGTGGGCAAGACCGAACTTACCAAACAATTGGCGCGCTTTCTCTTTGGCAGCGAAGATGCCGTCATCCAGTTGGATATGTCCGAATTTATGGAGCGGCATAACGCCAGCCGTTTGGTGGGTGCCCCTCCGGGGTATGTGGGCTACGAGGAAGCCGGCCAACTTACCGAGGCCATCCGCCGCCGCCCTTACTCCATCATTGTCTTCGATGAAGTTGAGAAGGCGCACCCTGAAGTCCATAACATGCTCCTCCAAATCATGGAGGAAGGACATCTCTCCGATGCCCGCGGCCACAAGGTGGATTTCCGCAACGCCATCATCATCATGACCTCCAACGTGGGCGCGGATACCATCCGGCGGCAGACCTCCCTGGGCTTCCATCTCGGCCATGATGACGAAAGCGTCGAGGAGCGCCTGGCTTACGAGGAGATGCGCAAGAAATTGACCGAATCGCTCAAACGCGTCTTCCGTCCGGAGTTCATCAACCGCGTCGATTCGGTTATCGTCTTCCGCTCGCTCAACAAAGAAGATATCAAGAAAATCGTTTCGCTGGAACTGGGCAAGGTCTCCGAGCGCCTCAAAGAGCATGACATGCACTTGCAGCCCACCGAGGCCGCTATCGAATGGCTGGCCGAGAAGGGCTACGACCCCGAAATGGGCGCCCGTCCCTTGCGCCGGGTCATCCAGTTCGAAATTGAAGATACCCTTTCCGATGCCCTGCTCTCCGGTCAATTTGAGGAAGGCGATACCGTCATCGTAGACGTAGAGAACGACGAACTTGTTCTGGAGCGCCGCTCTCCGCAGGCCGACGAAGCCGAAGAAGTGCAGCCCCCGGAACCCGAACCGGCGGGCTAAACGCTGCGCCTTTTGCCCGGACGGGGACTTTTGGCCCCCGACGGCCTCTGCAATTTCTTCTATCCGGCCTTTCCCACTCCACCAAGGGGCACGGTCTTCCCGTGCCCCCTTTCGCGAGGAAACCCTGATGCCCAAACCCCGAACCCGTTACGTATGCCAGGAATGCGGACGCGTCAGCGTGCGCCCTCTGGGACGCTGCCCCTCTTGCGGGGCGTGGAACAGCATGGTGGAGGAGGTCATCGTCCCCGAAACGGGGAGCAAAACCGCTTCCGGCGGGACGCCGCTCACCTCCGCGCCGCGCCGTTTGCACGAAATCAGCGGGGATGTTGAAGAGCGTCTCCCCCTGCCCATCGCCGAATTTGCCCGCGTTCTGGGAGGCGGCATCGTCCCCGGCTCCATCGTGCTGATTGGCGGGGACCCCGGTATTGGCAAATCTACCCTTACCTTGCAGATGGCCCTCCGCATGGCTGCCCTGGGGCCGGTGCTCTACGTCTCCGGCGAAGAATCGGAGCGCCAAATCAAGATGCGTGCCTTGCGCCTGCTGCGCTCCCCTGCTGGCGAGACCCTCCCCATGCCGTCTGACCTTCTGCTGGTCACCGAGACCAACCTGGATGCCATCCTCCGGCACGTGGAGAACGTCAAACCGCGCCTGCTGATTGTGGATTCCATCCAGACCGTCTATCGCCCGGAGATGTCTTCCTCCGCCGGTTCGGTCTCGCAGGTGCGCGAGAGCGCCTCCCGCTTGCGGGAACTGGCGAAGTCCTCCGGCATCGCCGTCTTCCTCATCGGGCACGTCACCAAGGAGGGGGCTATCGCCGGGCCGCGCGTCCTCGAACACATCGTGGATACCGTCCTCTACCTGGAGGGCGACCGCTTCCAGGCTTACCGCCTGTTGCGCTCCGTCAAGAACCGCTTTGGGGCGACCTCCGAAGTGGGCGTCTTCGCCATGGGGGAGCGCGGCATGGAGGAAGTGCCCAATCCCTCCGAGGCCTTCCTGGCCGAGCGGATGGTCAATGCCCCCGGCTCTGCCATCGTGGTCACCATGGAAGGCACGCGTCCCATCCTGGTGGAGTTGCAGGGCCTCACCAGCCCGACCTCCTTCGGAAACCCGCGCCGCACCCCAAACGGGGTGGATTTCAACCGTTTGCTGCTGGTGGCCGCCGTGCTCACCCGCCGCGTCGGGGTGCGCCTCGGCGAGCAGGACATCTTCGTCAACGTGGTGGGGGGGCTGAAAATCACCGAACCCGCCGCCGATTTGGCCGTTGCCGCCGCGATTGCCTCCTCCGTCAAAGACCGTCCCGTGCGCGCCGATGCCGTCCTGATTGGCGAAGTCGGCCTTTCGGGAGAACTGCGCAGCGTCTCGCAACTGGATATCCGCCTGCGCGAGGCCGCCAAACTGGGCTTCAAGGCCGCTATCGTGCCCCGCCGCCTGCGCCGCTCCCTGCCCTGGCCGGAAGGCATCGAAGTGCTGGAAGCCCGCTCCCTGCGCCAAGCGCTGGATTTGGCGCAGGTGCAAAAAAATTGAGGGACAATGCTGATAGCCTGACAAAACGCGCAAATGCTGATGTTTTGTGATGATTCCCCGTGTTCTCTGTGGCTCTGTGTGCCACAACAGAAGATTCGCCAGTGTGGAGCGAAAATTGATACCGCCACTACATAAATTCAATTGAATTTGTGTAGTGGCGGTACAATGATTCTATGATTCCCCGTTTGTACGAACCACTTTCGGATTATCTGCGTCCCAATCGGGTCTTGGTCATCTACGGGCCGCGACAGGTAGGGAAGACCACGCTCTTGCAGCGCTTCCTGCAAACCACCTCCCTGCGCTACAAACTCGATTCGGGGGACGATATGCGCGTGCGCTTGTTGCTCGGTTCGCAGGAGTTCTCCCGGATTTTAGAGTATCTGGAAGGGTATCAACTGTACGCCCTCGACAAAGCCCAGGAAATCCCCCACATCGGGAAGGCGCTCAAAATCATCGTGGACAACATTCCCGGAATTCGGGTGATTGCCACGGGTTCCTCTTCTTTCTCCCTGGCCGGAGAAGTGGGAGAGCCGCTGACCGGCAGAAAGCGCACCTTGCTCCTTTACCCTCTGGCGCAAGAGGAACTGTTCGCCATCCACAACCGCTACGAACTGCGCCAGAACCTGTCGGATTTCCTCGTGTACGGCACGTATCCGGAAGTCGTGACCAGCACCAGCCGGCGGGAAAAGCAAACCCTCATCTCCGAAATCGCCCATTCCTACCTGCTGAAGGACATTCTGGCCTTCGAGCGGGTGCGGCATTCCCGCCTCCTGTGGAATTTGCTCCAATTGCTGGCCTATCAAATAGGGCACGAGGTTTCGCTCAACGAACTGGCAACCCAACTGGGAGCCAACCTCAAAACCATCCGGCGCTATCTGGACTTGCTGGAACAGACTTTCGTCATTCAGCGGGTACATGCTTTGAGCCGCAACCCGCGCAAAGAAGTAACCGGCAAGGTCAAGTACTATTTTTGCGACCCCGGTATCCGCAATGCGGTCATCGCACGCTTCGCTCCCCTGGAGGAGCGTGACGATGTCGGCGCGCTGTGGGAGAACTTCGTGTTCATGGAACGCCTGAAATACCGCGCCTACCACGCCATTCCTGCCAACGTCTGGTATTGGCGCACGTACACCCAGCAAGAGATTGACCTTGTGGAGGAGCGGGAGGGGCAACTTTTTGGTTACGAATGCAAGTGGAATCCGCGGCGGAAAGTATCCGCTCCCTCGGCCTGGAACCGCTTGTATCCCCAGGCGCGTTTTCAGGTGATTTCCCCGGAGAATTACCTCCCCTTCGTGTCGCCGCATGACTGAAAGTCTTCTCCGCCCCCCGAAGAGTGCCGCAGGGCAGACCCCCTTTGGAGTGGCTGCCCTCTCCGGGGTTGCCGCGCCCCTCAAAAGGGAGTCCGTTCCCTGCTTCCACATCGGGGGCGTGCCCGTTTACGGGGATGCGATTCTCTCCCCGATGGAGGGCTATTCCGATTTGCCCTTCCGCCTGGTGTGCCGGGAACTCGGTTCGGCGATGAGTTACACCGAGTTCATCAACGCCCTGGGGCTGCTGGAAAATTTCGAGCGCGAGGCTCCCAAATTCCGCTATCGGGAAAGCGAGCGTCCCGTGGTCTTCCAGATTTTCGACCACGAGCCGCGCCGCCTGTTGGAGGCCGCCCTGCGCCTGCAGGAGTTCTCCCCCGACATCATCGACCTTAACATGGGCTGCCCGGCCAAGACGGTGGCGGGACGCGGGGCGGGCAGCGGCCTGCTGCGTACCCCCGTCAAGGTAGCCCGCATCATCCGCACTCTGAGCCGCGCCCTGGATGTGCCCCTGACCGCCAAAATCCGCCTGGGTTGGGACGACGACTGCCGCAACTATCGGCTGATAGGTCGCATCGTGGAGGAGAACGGCGGGGCGGCGCTGGCCGTCCATGGGCGCACGCGGGCGCAGAAGTACGGCGGGCAGGCCGATTGGGACGCGATTGCCGAAATCAAGCAGACGGTCTCCATTCCCGTGATTGGCAACGGCGACGTGCGCCGCCCAGGTGACATTGCCCGCATGAAGGCGCACACCAATTGCGAGGCGGTCATGATTGGCCGCGGGGCGATTGGCAATCCCTGGATTTTCGCCGGCCTGGAGCGTGAGGAGGTTCCGCCCGCCGCCGTCCACGCCACGATGCTGCGCCATCTGGATTTGATGCTGGATTTCTACGGCCCGGAGTGGGGGCTGATTCGCTTCCGCAAGCACACCGCGCAGTATCTGGCCCCTTACGGCCTATCGCGGGAAACCCGGCGGCGATTGTTGACCGCCCCCTCCCCGGATGTTTACCGGGATTTGCTGGCGGCGGTTTTTCGGTAAGGGCGGTTGCCGCGGCCTGTCTCTTAGAAGGCGACTGTTACTTCCGAAGTGACAGTCACCTGGCCTGTATGGAAGTTAGCCGTCGCCGCGTTTTGACAATCTACCAATACTTGCCTGATTTTTAGCAATTTTTTCTCAAAACCTATCAAAACTTACATTGCATTGGGCGAAGTTGTTTGATAAAGTTTGCGCCCAATGTATTTTTTTGGGAGACCTTATGGCACCTCACCCGCAGCAAGAATGGCTCAGTTTGCGTGAAACGGCGGAACTGCTGGGCGTCCACCCCAGCACGATACGGAACTGGTCTAACCAGGGCGCATTGCCGGTACACCGCACCCAGGGAGGCCACCGTCGCTACCGTCGGGATGAAATCGAATTGTGGATGCAGGAACGCAGGGGAGGCGTTTCCACTTCGGTAGCGGATACGCTTCATCACGCCATGCGACACATCCATCTCAAAATTACGGAGGGGCAGTTGCAGGAGGAGTCCTGGTATCAAAGACTGGACGAGCAGGCGCGTCAGCAATACCGGCTTAGCGGACGTACCCTGTTTCAAGGGCTGAATATTGCTCTCTCCAGCCCTGAAGAGGACGGCATCGCCGAGGCGCGCGCCCTGGGATACGAGTATGCTTCCCGCGCCCATCGTTACGGGTTGAGCCTCACGGAGGCGGTGCGCGCCTACCTGTTCTTTCGCAATGCGCTTCTTGAGGCGCTTATGGCAACCTACCAGAATGCATCGGTGAGCGCCGCGGAGACCTGGCGGCAGACGATGCAGGAAGT
>JANTFR010000013.1 GCA_024763355.1 Anaerolineales bacterium | reverse complement strand
AACAGGCCTTCCGCAAATCGCTGACCTACGAAGTCGGGCTGCACGGTTTCGGCCTGAAAGAAGAAGACCTGAAACGCAAGGCCGTCATCGAATACGAGGGCGAGCAGGTGGAGATGACCCACGGGGCGGTGGTGATTGCCGCCATTACCTCCTGCACCAACACCAGCAACCCCTCCGTGATGATTGGCGCCGGCCTGGTGGCGAAGAAAGCGGTAGAACGCGGCCTGAAGGTCAAGCCCTACGTCAAGACCAGCCTGGCCCCCGGCTCCCGCGTCGTCACCGAATACCTGAAGCAGTCCGGTTTGCTGGAACCCCTGGCGGAACTGGGCTTCAACGTGGTGGGCTACGGCTGCACCACCTGCATCGGCAACTCCGGGCCGCTGCCCGCCGAGGTCGCAAAGGCCGTCTCCGGCCAGGATTTGGTGGCCGCCTCGGTCATTTCGGGCAACCGCAACTTCGAGGGGCGCGTCCACTCCCTGGTGAAGGCCAGTTACCTGGCCTCTCCGCCCCTGGTGGTGGCCTATGCCCTGGCGGGCACGGTGGACATTGACCTGAGCAACGAACCCATCGGGACGGGCAAGGACGGCGAACCGGTTTACCTGCGCGATATCTGGCCCTCCACCCAGGAAATCCTGGATACGATTGCCGAGAACGTCACTTCCGAGATGTTCACCAGCAAGTATGCTGCCGTCTTCGAAGGCAACGAACTGTGGAAGAACATCCCCGTTTCCGGCGGCGACCTGTACGAGTGGGACGAGAATTCCACCTACATCCATCATCCGCCCTTCTTCCAGGAATTGACCATTGAGGAGCCGGACATCGAGGCCATCCGCAAGGCGCGCGTCCTGGCGCTGCTGGGAGACTCCATCACTACCGACCACATCTCCCCCGCAGGAAGCATCCCGCCCGACGGCCCGGCGGGCAAGTTCCTCATCTCCCGCGGCGTGCAGCCCAAAGATTTCAACTCCTTCGGTTCGCGGCGCGGCAACGACCTGGTGATGACCCGCGGCACTTTTGCCAACATCCGCCTGAAGAACAAACTTGTCCCCGGTGTGGAGGGCGGCTACACCCGCCACTTCCCCGACGGCGAGCAGATGTTCATCTTCGATGCTGCCGAGAAGTACAAAGAAGAGGGCGTTCCCCTGATTGTGATTGCCGGCAAGGAATACGGCACCGGCTCCAGCCGCGACTGGGCGGCCAAAGGTACTCTCCTGCTGGGCGTCAAGGCGGTTACGGCTGAATCCTTCGAGCGCATCCACCGCTCCAACCTGGTGGGGATGGGCGTCCTGCCGCTTCAGTTCAAGGAGGGCGAAAACGCCGAGACCCTGGGGCTGACGGGCGAGGAAATCTACGACATCGACGGGCTGGACAACGCTCTCCAGCCGCAGAGCACGGTGACGGTTACGGCGCACAAAGCGGACGGCTCTACCGTGCAGTTCGAGGCCCTTGTTCGTCTGGATACCTCCGTGGAGGTGACGTACTACCGCAACGGCGGCATTTTACACACCGTCCTGCGCAACATGGCGCGGGAGTAAAGACCCCGCGAAAGACCTCACAGGTCTGGGAGACCTGTGAGGTCTGGCGCGCTGCTCCCCCATCTGCGCTAACGCTCTTCTTATAAAAATGCGCTACCATTGGTAGCGCATTTTTCATTCCGAACCACGAATAAACACGAATTGAACCACGAATAAACACCAATTGGCACGAATGGGCACAAGACAAAAAAGGCTCTACACCTGATTGACCGACAAATCTTCTGTTGTGGCACACGGAGTCACGGAGAACACGGGAAATCATCACAAAACATCGAGAAAACTCTGTGCTCCCTGTGTCTCTGTGTGGACAAATCAGCATTCTGCATTCCCCATTCTGCATTCTGCATTCCCGGAGGCCCCCATGAGCGAACCGACTGTGAAGCAGGCCCACACTTTCAAAGCCGAAATCAAGCAACTTCTCGACATCCTGGTGCATTCCCTCTATACCGAGCGCGAGATTTTTCTGCGGGAACTGATTTCCAATGCCTCCGACGCCCTCAGCCGGATGCGGCTGGTGATGCTCACCGAGCAGGATGTCCTCGACCCCGAAGCGGAACTCGCCATCCGCATCAGCGCCGACCCCGAAAAACGCCTCCTGACCATCGAGGACACGGGCGTGGGGATGACTCTCGAAGAGTTGGATGAAAATCTGGGTACGATAGCCCATTCGGGGGCGCGGGCCTTTCTGGAGGCGACCCAAAAAGGGACGGCGGAACCCCAAAATCTGGCGGAAATCATCGGGCAGTTCGGGGTAGGCTTCTATTCCGTCTTCATGGTGGCCGAGAAAGTGGTCGTCACTTCCCGTTCCTGGCGTTCCGAAGCGCAAGCCGCCCGCTGGATTTCCGAAGGCGGCGAAACCTATCTCATCGAAGCGGCGGAAAAAGAAGACCGCGGCACACGCCTGGAAATCCATCTCAAGGAAGATGCTGCCGAATTTGCAGAGGAAACCCGCCTGCGGGAAATCATCCGCCGCCATTCGGATTTCGTCGCCTACCCCATCTACCTGGGCGAGGGTGAGGAGGCGGTCAACACCCGCAAGGCACTGTGGCGCGAATCCCCCTCCGCGGTGAGCGAAGAGCAGTACGCCGATTTCTACAAGCAGTTCACCCTGGATTTCGAGCCGCCCCTGCTGCACCTGCATCTGCGCGCCGACGCCCCCGTTCAGATGTACGCCTTGCTCTACATCCCGGCGAAGGCCGAGCGCGGCATGTTCTCCCTTCGCAAAGAGGACGGCCTGAAACTCTACGCCCGCAAAGTGCTCATCCGGGAGTACACCAAAGACCTCCTGCCGGAGTATTTGCGTTTCGTACAGGGCGTGGTGGATAGCGAAGACCTGCCCCTCAACGTCTCCCGCGAGATGGTGCAGTCCAGCCGGGTGGTGGAGCGCATCCGCAAGGTGCTGGAGGGCAAGGTGCTGGGTGCGCTGAAGGAGATGGCCCTCAAGGATGGGGAGAAGTACGCCCGTTTTTGGGATGAATTCGGACACTTTCTCAAGGAAGGCGTGGCGACCCAGCAAGATGAGGCCGCCCGCAAGAAACTCTACCCCCTCCTGCGCTTCCACTCCACCCGCTTCCCCGACCAATGGGTCTCGCTGGATGAGTATGTCGGACGCATGAAGGGCGGGCAGAAGGCAATCTACTACCTGCTGGGCGAGGACGCCGCCTCGGTGCAGCACAGTCCCCATCTCGACCCCTTCCGGGCGCAGGGTTACGAGGTGCTGACCCTCACGGATGCGATTGACTCTTTCCTGGCGGTGACGCTGAAGGAGTACGAGGGATTTCCCTTCCAGAACGCGGCCTCGGCGGATGTCTCTCTGCCGAAAGAAGAGGCGGAGGCCGAGGAGGAGACACCTGCGCCCGAAGAGCAGGAACTGACCCCTCTTTTGGAGCGCTTCCGCGCCGTTTTGGGAGAGCGCGTGGCTGAGGTGCGTTTCTCCCGCCGATTACGCGCCTCCGTGGCGCGGCTCGCCGACCCCGAAGGGGCGCTCGGCTCCGAGATGCAGCGCGTGTACCGCTACCTGGACAAGGAATACGAAGTCCCCAAGAAGGTGCTGGAACTCAACCCCCGGCACGATGTGGTGCGCCGCCTGGCCTCCCTCCCGGAGGACGAACCCCTCGCCAAAGCCGCCATCGAACAGATTTACGAAAACGCCCTCCTGTTGGAGGGCCTGCATCCCAACCCCGCCAGCATGACGGAGCGCATTCAGCAATTGATGGAGGCTGCTCTGGAAGGGCGGGAGAAGGAGGGTTGAGCGAATCGCCGCCTGTGATGCAGGACAAGGCTCAACCCCGTCCTGCATCACCCGTTCCCTCGTCGCCACCAATCCAGCCCTTGCAGGAGCAGCCCGATTTGGGTGAGGCCCATCCAAACCAGCAGAACAGTCAGGGCGGTGGCGGCGAAATCAATCCAGGCCGGCAGGCGCTTCTCCAGAGCGCCCAGACGCGCATCCAGGCGGTTTATCAGGGTACGGTAGCGGGGGAGTAATTGGGCGGCATCCCCAAGATTGTGCTGCACGTCATCCAGTTGCAGCGAGATGCTCATCAAACTCACCTGCAAGAGCGCCAGGTTGGATTTGGTAACGTCCAGGTCGCCGGAGATTTGCTCGGTGGAATCGGGAATATTGCCCAGCGCGTAGGCAACTTCTCCCAGCGATTCGCTCAGCGATTGTTCGGGGTCGTAAGGCTCGCCGGGTAAGAGCGGGATGGCGGTGAGCAAGGCCAAACTCCGCTCAATCAGGATGGCGTCCTGCTGGGCGGCGTAGAGGGCGTTTTGGGTATCTTCGACGGTCTGGGGAATGTTCTCGTCCAGCAGGGTCTTGAACTCATCTAGCGTGGGCTGGGCGTCGGATAGCGTTTCGGCGCTGGTAGAGAGGGCGCGGTTGACCTCGGTCAGGCCGGCGGAGGCGACCGCCAGGCTGTCTTGCGCGACCGTGAGGGTATCATCCAGGGTTTGGAGGGTCTCGCGGCCCGCGGTGATGCTCTGCTGTCCCCAGGCCAGGGCGAGGGGGCGGGCCTTTTGCACAATGAGGATGCCCGCCGCGCTCAGGGCAATGCCGCCCAGGGCGGTGAGAACGAGGATAACGGCTGTCAGACGGGGGAGAAAGCGGTTCATGGCAATGTTCCCAGAGAGGAATGCAGCGAAACTGCTTGCAGTTGCTTTGGCGGTAAGACGCGCAGGTTGATATTGTACCCGCGTTCCGTGGCGGGGAAGGGTATAATGACTGCCTCTTCAGGTGACAGTCGCTTTGCAAGTGACCGCCATCTTTCTGTCACGTCATCCGTATCCCTTCTCTCTGGAGAGACTATGCACATTCTGGTAACCAACGACGACGGCGTCAGCGCGCCGGGGCTGCTGGCGCTGGCGCAGGCCTTGCGCCCCCTCGGCAAGGTCAGCGTGGTGGCCCCCGACCGCAACTGGTCGGCTTCGGGACACGTCAAGACCCTGCACCGTCCGCTGCGCGCCAAAGAAGTCACCCTGGCGGATGGAACACCCGCCCTGGCGAGTGACGGCGCGCCCTCCGATTGCGTTGCCCTGGCACTGCTGGGGCTGGTCGAGAAAGTGGACGTGGTGGTATCGGGCATCAACCCCAACGCCAACATCGGGCACGATGTGACCTATTCCGGGACGGTCACCGCGGCGATGGAGGCCGCCATCTGGGGCGTGCCGGGGGTAGCGGTCTCGCTGGATTCGCCGGAAGACCATCAGGGGGCGCTGGACGTGCGCGATAACTGGGATTACGGCCCGGCGGCGCGGGTGGCGCGGGAGGTCGTCGAGAGGGTGGTGCGCTTCGGGCTGCCGAAAGATACCCTCTTGAACGTCAATGTGCCGTATCTCAAGTACGAGGAAATCCGCGGGGTGCAGGTCACCCGCCAGGGGCTGCGCGTCTACCGGGATGCCCTCGTACGCCGCGAAGACCCGCAGGGGAGACCCTATTATTGGATTGGCGGGGAGGCTCCCACCGGTGTTCCCGAAGAAGGCACCGATTTTGGGGCCTTGAAAGCCGGTTACGTCTCCGTTACCCCCTTGCATCTGGATTTGACTTCTTATGAAGCGTTGCGAAGTTTGCGGGAATGGTGGTAAACAACGATTGCAGTGCAAATTGCCGTTTTGCACGAAGCCTCATTTGACGCTTGTATCTCTTGAAAGTATAATCTTTCCAATTCGACTCAAGGCACTACCTGCCGCGGCGGTTTACGTTCTGTGGCAGCGAGGCCTCTCCAGAGGAATTTATGGCGTTAAAGGGTAATTTACGGGATTTCACCATAACGCAGTTGCTAAACCTCATCAATCTGGCGCGCAAAAGCGGGACTTTGTTTATTGAAGGCCCTGCGGAGAAAGCACAGGTCAGTTTTCGGCAGGGGAAATTGTCCTATGCGCATGTAGCGGGAGAAGATGACAGTCTGGCGACGATTTTGTATCGCGCGAACAAGATTACAGCCGCCCAGCATCGTACCATCAAGGCGCGGGCCGGCAAAATGAGCGACAAGGAATTGGGGTTGTTGCTTATCAATGCCAATTACATCACGCAGCAGGATATCCTGGCCAGCCTGCAAGCCTATTTTGTGAGTGTGGTGCAGCGTCTCTTCACCTGGGTGGAGGGTTTCTTCCATTTCGAGAATGGCGTTACGCCCCCCGATGGTAAAATCACCATTCGCATGAGCCTGGAAAACCTCATCATCGAAGGCTCGCGTCAGATGCGGGAATGGGAGCATCTGCAAAGTGAAATTCCCAGTCTGGATATGGCGCTCAAATTCACCGACCGGCCGGGCACCAATCTGCGGAACGTCAATCTGAGCGTGGAAGAATGGCGGGTAGTCTCATACATCAACCCCAAAAATTCCATCCGGCAAATTGCGCGTACCACGCAGATGAACGATTTGGAAATTCGGCGCATCGTGTACGGTCTCCTGCAGGCCGGTCTCGTGGAACTGGTGCGCCCGCAAGGGACATCTCCCAAACTGAAACCCTCTTTGCCCGGCAAAACGCGGGAAGAGCAAAAATCCCTGGTAAATCGATTGATTGGCCGCATTCGTTCTCTATAATTTCCCTACAGGACAGCGTTTATGCAAACTGTTAAGATTGTTGTGACCGGACCGTTCAGCGCCGGAAAGACCGAGTTCATTCAATCGGTGAGCGAAATTGATGTGGTCTCCACGGAGCGCAAGATTACCTCTGAAGCAGAGCGTATCAAAGCGACTACGACGGTAGCGATGGATTTTGGCCGCATTACCGTGGGAGAGGACCTTGTTCTGTATTTGTTTGGTACGCCTGGGCAGCGGCGTTTTGACTTCATGTGGGAAATCCTCTCCGAAGGGATGCTGGGATTCATCGTTCTGATTGACAGCACTCGCCCGGAGACCTTTCGAGAAGGCCGCAGTATTCTGGAAACTTTCAAGGCCTATGCCCCTACCCCCTATGTGGTGGCGGCTAATAAACAGGATTTGCCGGACGCCTGGGAACTGGATGATATGCGGATTGCGTTGCGGCTGCAAGACCACGTCAAATTGTTGCCTTGTGTGGCTACCGACAAAGAAACGGTCAAAAAAGTGCTTCTGGAACTGCTATACAGTGTCTTGGCCGAGATGGATGCAAACGAGACGGGATGACTCTCCGGCGACTTTGTCATCTGCCGACAATCATCTTCGCCATTGAGGACGGGCTGCATCGTGTCATCCATTACCACTGAGCAAGGTATCCTGCATTATGAGGTATACGGACGTGGCCGTCCGGTGATTTTGTTGCATGGATGGCTGGGTTCCTGGGGGCTATGGCAGGAAACCATGGCCTACCTGGGACGCTATTATCGCACCTATGCGCTTGATTTTTGGGGGTTTGGAGAATCGGGAAAGAAACGCTCCACTTATGCCGTAGATGATTTTGTTGCCATGGTGCAGCAATTCATGGAGCAATTGGGGATTGTGCGTGCCCCGCTGGTAGGCCATAGCATGGGGGGCACGGTAAGTCTCAAAGTGGCCCTCACCAGCCCGGAACGGGTGAGCAGGGTGACCGTCATTGGGTCACCGATTGACGGCGAATCGCTTGCCTGGACGTTGAAAATGGCCGGTTATCGTCCGATAGCCTTCATGGTTTACAATGCCATGTGGGCGTTAAAACTGGGGTTGCGTATAGCCGCACCCACCATCACCAGGGATAAACGCTGGACGCAGATGATTTACAAAGACCTCTCGCGTACCACCCTGGAATCCTTTCTCATCAGTATTGCCTCGTTACGGCGTACCAATCTGGTACCCCGTTTGCATGAACTGGACGTTCCCGTGATGGGAATGTACGGTCTCCTTGACAATATCGTGCATCCCGACCAATGGGAACCCCTTTGCTCTCATGCCCCGCAGGCGCGGGTGGAACGCTTTGAGCAATCCGGGCATTTTGTCATGCTGGATGAACCAGAACGGTTCATGCAAACACTAAAAGAGTTTCTGGATGAAGGACGAAAGCAGCCCCCTCGTCCGAACGCCGGTGCGAATAAGAACTGAGCCGCGGCGGCCATTAGCAGAATAGATACCCGCTTTGCTGTTGTTCCCGATGTGTACGGGGGGATGGGCGTAGGATACCCTCCCCCCGTATTGTGTTCTCTTCGGAGTGCACAGAACTTACCCGGATTTGCAATTCCTGAAAAGCATCTTGCGCCGTATAATGCAGGCGGCTTGCCTCTATTTTTGAATTCACTGGCGATGTATAAAATTATCCTGAGACACACGCACAAGTTACACCCCTTCAACGAGCCTGCGCGGGATTTACGCATTCAGAACAAACCCTTGTGGCTGTATCAACGCGATGTGCTGGCCCCGCATACCCATCGAGAAGTGGAAATTGGTCCCCACGACCCCATCCCGCAGATTTCCGGAGAGTGCATTGTTTATCGGGATAATCTCTTCTTCGATGAACATTACGTGACGGAATTCCTGAAGCAGGCCAGAGCAAGCAAGAAACCCCGGCGGGCTGCTTTCACCACGGATGACCCCGCTTTTCGAGAGCACGCCTTGCCGCTTTCTACCTCCTTCACGAAGGAGGGCGAATATTACCTGGCGGATTTCTGGTACTACCCCGACGGGCCAACCGAAGAAGCGGAGCCCCTGGTAATTGATTTACAGGCCCGTGAAATCGGTTACTACCATGTCCCCGTTTACATGGCCAGCGAGCAGGGAGACCTGGTTTTTCAGGTGCCGCTGCGGGCTTTCCTGGCGATTGACAGTTGGGTGCACATTTTCATCGCCGACGTCGTCTTCGGCCTCTTCGCCCGCGGGGCGCGTTTTGAGGAGCAACTCAACAAAGACCCCTGGACGAAGTTACGCGTCCTGGGTAAAGCTCTTTACGAGGGCAAACAGGTGCTGGAATGTTCCGAGGTGGTCAAAATCGGGCGCAACTGCGTCATTGACCCGACAGCCGTCATCCACGGGCCGACCACCATCGGGGACAATGTGACCATCAACGCCGGCGCGGTCATCGAGAACTGTATCATCGGCAATAATGTCAACATTTCGCAAGATTGTCAGTTGATGCTCTCCGTTGTAGGGGACGGGGCTTTTTTGCCCTTTCGGGCCTCGCTCTTCATGACCACACTCATGGACAACAGCATGGTGGCGCAAAATACCTGCCTGCAAATGTGCGTGGTAGGGCGTAACACCTTTTTGGGAGCGGGGTCTACGTTCACGGATTACAACCTGCTCCCCAAACCCATCCTGGCCCTGGATGGCGATGAAAAACTCAAACCGGCCAATCGCCCTGTCCTGGGCGGATGTGTGGGACACAATTGCCGCATCGGTTCGGGGATGATTATCTTTCCCGCCCGTACGATTGAATCGGATGTGGTGTTGTTTGCCTCGCCGGAGCGGCGCGTCATTAGCAAGAACGTCCCCTTTGAAGACAGCGACCACCACGGAACTCCCGCTGCTCATCTCCATCGCCGTCTGTACCCCAGAGACGACGAAACCAGCGGCGAAGAATCGTGGTAAGCAAGCATGGACGCGTTTGCCTTCATCATTCATCCCATAGACCCCAAACGGGATGTCAGTCGCAAATTTCCCTTGTTGGGGCGGCTTCTTTCGGAGCGGCAAATTCACTTCTTCTCGACATTTTTCCCGCCGGTTTACATCTCCGAGATAGAAGGGATAACTTCTCAGGCCACGGGCAAGCAAATCAAGGGCTGGTTTGTGGCCTGCCCTTTCACTCCCCAGCGTATGCTGGAATTGCCGGAAAAGACGGTCTATCGTAAAATTATCCAGACAGGCCGCCTGGCTGAGAAACTGGGCGCTCAAATGCTGGGGTTGGGCGCGTTTACCTCGGTGGTTGGCGATGGCGGCGTTACGATTGCCAGGGCTTTGGATGTCCCCGTTACCACCGGCGACGCCTACACCGTGGCGATAGCCGTGGACGCTGTTCGAGAAGCCGCCCGTTTGATGGAAATAGACATGCGGGAGGCCGTTGCCGCGGTAGTGGGCGCTACCGGAACGATTGGACGGGTATGTGCCGAACTCCTGGCCGATGAGGTTGCCGAACTGCATCTGCTGGCGCGTCGGCAAGAGCCTCTGGATGCTCTGCGGGAGCATCTCCAGGCCGGGGGCGCTTCGGCCCGAATCCATACCGGTGTTGACATGCGCGCCCTGCGGCATGCAGACCTTGTTCTCACCGTTACCAGTGCCGTGGATGCCGTCATAGCCCCCCGCGACCTGAAGCCGGGCAGTGTGGTTTGCGATGTCGCCCGTCCCAGAGATATTTCCGCCCGGGTGGCCGCTCAGCGAGATGACATTCTGGTGATTGACGGCGGTATGGTGGAAGTGCCCGGCCCGGTAGATTTCCACTTTGATTTTGGCTTTCCGCCCGGCAAAGCGTATGCCTGCATGGCAGAAACCATGGCCTTGACTCTGGAAGGCCGCTTTGAAGACTATACGCTTGGCAAACACATCACCCGGCAACGGGTGGATGAGATTGCCGCCATTGCCCGGAAGCATGGCTTCCGGTTGAGCGGTTTCCGCTCGTTTGAGCGTGCCGTTACGGAGGAGCAAATCGCCCGCGTGCGTCAGCACGCCCTCCGGCGCAGAAAAACCGCCTGACCTGCGTTCTGCATTCATCGTTCTGTATTTCTGTCTTCATCATCTCTCCTCGCGGCGTCGCCTTTTTGCCGCAAACATTTCCTCTTCAGGAGGCTGCTATGGGAAAATCCCGTATCTTGATAGTCGAAGATGATTTTGATATCTCTAACATGCTGCGCATCTACTTTAGCGCGCAAGGCTACGACGTGGATATAGCCGCGCGCGGCTCCGACGCGCTTGAAAAAACCCGGCATGGGATGCCTCATTTGATTGTACTGGACATCATGCTGCCGGATATTGACGGCTATGAGGTTTGCCGCACCCTGCGCACCAATACGCGCACCAGCCATATCCCCGTCATCTTTCTCACCCAAAAAGATGAGCGCGGTGATAAACTCCAGGGGCTGGAATTGGGGGCGGACGATTACATCACCAAGCCTTTCGATATCGAAGAACTCAAACTGCGCGTCCAGAATGCCATTATGCGCGCCGAGCGCGAGAATCTCCGCGACCCGCGCTCCGGTCTGCCTTCGGGACGGCTTATCGAAGAGCAACTGCGCCGCATCATCCGCCAGGATGGTTGGGCTTTCATGGACGTGCGCATCAATCATTTCGGGCCGTTCAAGGAAGTGTACGGTTTTGTGGCCGGGGATGATGTGCTCCGTTTTACCGCCATGTTGATGGGCGAAGTGGTGGATGAACTGGGCACGCCGGATGACTTCATCGGGCATGCCGGAGGGGACAACTTCATCATCATCACTACCGAAGAGAAAGCCCCCGCTGTGCGAGAGCGTCTTAAATCTCGCTTTGCCGAAGAAGTGCAGACCCAGTACAACTTCATTGACCGTGAGCAGGGATTCATCATGGCGAGCGATGAAAATGGGAACCTGGTGCAGACGCCTTTGATGACTCTGGCGGTGGGAGTTGTTACCCCCTCGGAATACGAATTCGCCGATATTCGTGAAATCACGGAACTGGCTGCTGAGGCGCGGCGCAAAGATACACTGGGCCGTTAGCGGCGGGGTGGAATCATCATGATGCCCGATGCCGTCCCTTTGGGAACCCTGCTGGTGGTACTGGGGTTGGGCTTTGGCGCCCTGACCCTGGCCGCGGCGCGCTTCCTGACTGGACGGCACAAAACCGCAGCCCCGGAGGTGGATTGGTCTCCCGCGCTTTCCGGCGTGGAAAAACACCAGGATGCCGTCCTGGTTGTGGAACCTGGCGGACGCATCCTGTACGTTAATACCCAGGTGCAGGAATGGTTTGGCCTGGAGGAACCCAGCCTTGAACGGTATGCGCGCCGCACGCGTCCCAGCGAAGCCTTTTTAGGGGTCTGCGCTACGGAAGGCCAGGCGCGCTTCTTTGTTGCCGGCAAACTGGTGGAAGCCTCCTCCCACCTGGTTCCTCATCCCACCCTGGGAAAGGTGATGGTAGTCTCCATGCGGAGGCCGCACATTACGGCCATGACCGGCGGGGAGCAAGGTGGCGCATCGGAGCAAGCCATTGAGATGCTGGCAGAATTGAGCCAACGTATGGCTGCCAGTTTAGACCTGGACACCACCTTGCGGGCAATTTTAGACGGGGTAGAGCATCTCATCTCCAGCGATTTTGCCGAAATCACCGTTTGGGACGCAGATAAACGGCATCTTATCCCCTATCGCTTTGTGGGGACTGTCAGTGGCGAACAGCGCATGGAGCGCACCGATGAACGCTACACCATTGAAGATGGCTACTCCGGTTACCTGATACGGGAGCGCAAAGCGTTGCGTGTCTCCGATGTGGATACCTTCCGAGATGCGCATCCCGCTGTGGACAGGCGGCGCTACCCCTTCCACTCGTATCTGGGTGTGCCTTTGTTGGTGGGAGGAGAACTGGTAGGGACGCTGGAACTGGTCGCCATAGAGCCAGATGCCTTTTCTCAGGCGGATGAGGATGTTCTTCAGATGCTTGCCGGACAGGCTGCTATCGCCTTGCATAATGCCATTTTGTTCAGGGAAGAGCAGCGACAGAGCCTGGAATTGAGCGGGCTGGCTCATCTGGCTCGGGTTACGGCCTCTATCCGGGATACGGAAGACCTCTTTGCCCGGCTGATAGAGAGCATTGCGCCCCTCTTTGAGGTGGAGATGCTGGGAGTCTTGCTCTATGATGACTTCCGCCGCCGCCTGGTGGGGCAATCCCCCTTTATGGGGCTGCCCGACGATTTCCTTGCGCTTTACCAGGTGGAAATTCCCCCGGAGAGCGATGCGGAGAAGGTGCTGCTCTCTCAAAAATTGATTATGGCGCAAGAACCGGCCTCCCACCCCGATTTGCGCGCCCTGGGTTTGCACCACATCGCCCAGGCCTCCGGAATGCGGCAAACGCTGCTTGCTCCGCTGACCGCCGGAGGACGTGTTTTGGGGTACCTGCAAATTGCCAACAAAAAGGATGACGCTGCCTTTGAGGATGACGACATTCGTCTGGTCTCTATCGTTGCCGCTCAGGTAGGGCCTTTGTTGGAAAACGTCAGCCTGTTGCAAGAATCCCGGCGACGGGCACAACGTTCGGATGCCTTGCGGCGCATTGCTTCGTTGGCCGGCTCTGCGGCCACGCTGGACGAGATTTTGAAATTCTCCTTGCAAGAACTGGCCCGCCAGGTGCAGGCGGAAGTGGGGATAATTTTCTTGCTGGAGGAACCCTCCGGGATGCTGCAAGCCCATGAGGCCTCGCTGTTTGGCATCGAACCGGAGAATTTGCCGCCTCCGCACCGCATTTCCCTGGATTCCTCTCAGTATCACGCAACGGTCACCGGTCGGGGACAGCCCTTGCTGGTGGGGCAAACCTCGGAAAGCGAGACGAAGGACTTGCCCTATCGCTCCATTTTGGAAGGACTGGCAGCCCAATCTTTGCTGGGCGTGCCTTTGATTGTGCGGGACCGTAGCGTGGGGGAGGTTTTGCTGTTTAGCCGGCGGCAAAACCAGTTCGACGAGGCCGCCTCCCTCTTTGTCTCCACTGCGGCTGGACAGTTGGCCGGGGCGGTGGAGCGCGCTTTCTTGTATTCACAAACGGATGAGACTCTGCGCCGGCGGGTAGAAGAATTGAGCGCCCTGACGCGTATCAGCCGGGAACTGAACATCACCCTGGATTTACAACACATCTTGAAACGCGTTTTGGAGGAGGCCTTGCGGGCGACGCGTTCGGATGACGGTACGATTGTCTTGTTTGAAATGGGAGACGATGGCGAAGTTCTCTCCAACCAGATGCGTTTATACGTCGGCTCGGAGCCGACCCTCTGGTTGTCTGCAGTGACTTCTGCTGCGACTGACTTGAGCAACGCCCTCGCCATTGATTCCTACGCCTCCACCGCGCTGCCGCGTCCCTCGGCGGATGCGCTGACCGGCCTGCTGGCCCCCGTTGTTTTTCAGGAGCAGGTAGCCGGTTTCATTTACTTGTGGTCTGAACACAACGACGGCGGATACGACAGCGTGGATGTGGAAACCGCCCAGGCCCTGGCGGTTCAGGCGGCGATTGCGCTGGGCAATGCCTTGCGTTATCAGGAACAGACCCGGCGCAACGAACTGCTCAACCGCCGCATGGAGACGGTTTCCAAATTGCTGGAGGCCATCCAGGCCCAGGATATCAACCACCCGTTGGAGACCAGCCTGGAGGCTATCGCCTATGCCATTCAGGAATCCACATCCTTCAACATGGTGCTCATCAGCGTGTACGAGCCAGAAGGCGGCTATCTCCGCCGGGTGGCGGGGGCCGGGTTTACCATCGAGGAGATGGGAGAACTCAAAACGCACACCCAGCCTTGGGATTCAATATCCCAGTATTTCCAGCCGGAATTTCAATTGGCTGGTTCGTATTTCATCCCCGAAGAGAAAATGCCGGTCACGCCTCCCGATGTCCACGCTATCTATCCCTCGAATATCGTGGCGCCTCCGGCGGACAAACGGGAGAACGCCTGGAAGCCGGACGACGTTCTCATCACGCCATTAATGAGCGCTTCGGGAGAGCCGCTGGGCGTCATCAGCGTAGACAACCCGCGGGACGGCTTGCGCCCCGATTGGCCGGCCATTGAGACGCTGGAGATTTTCGCGGGGCAGGCCGCCCTGACCATCGAGCGGCACCAGCGATTACACGCCTTGCAGGAAGAATTGCGTAACGTGGAGCGGCGCTTTGAGCGTGCCCGGCACCTTTCCAAAGTGGCACAAAAGCATCTCCCCTTCCTGCTGCACAAGGATGTCGAGCAGACCCTGGCGCTTTACCAGGTGGGCAACCATGCCCGCCGGGTGCGCGCCGGCCTGGATATTGCCGCCCTGGTCAACCAGCAGCCCGACCGCCAGACGGTCTTCCGTACCCTGGCCGAGGAAGTTCTCCTGCGCATGGAAATGGACATCGTCCTGATTGCGGAACAAACGCCGGATGGCCCGAATCTGACCCATGTACTGGGTGACATTCCTCCTAATGTTGCTCCGCAGGCGCTCTTCGGGCAAGCCAATCCTTTGCGGCACACCCTGCAAAGCGGAGAAATCCTTATGGTGGCCGATATCGCCCGGCAAAAGGCTTGGGACGACAGCCCTCTCATCCGGCAATTGGAAGCCCGTAGTTTTGTCAGCCTCCCGGTCATTGTCAATCAGGTTTCGCCCGAAGCCGCCGTGCTCATGCTTGGCAGGTCGCCCCTTTCGGGATTCGTTCCCGAAGACAAACAATTGTACGCTTTGCTGGGCCGGCAGGTAGGCCTGACGCTGCAAAATCTGAGCCTGTTGACCGAGACCAGCCAGCGCCTGCGCGAAGTGAACCTCCTGTTGGAATTCAGCCGCCAGTTAGGCGGGCTGGAATCCGAGAACATCCTCCGCACCCTGATGGAAACGGCTTTGCAGGTGGCTACGCAGACCGCTGCCGGGCAAATTCTCTGGTGGGACGAACAAGAAGGCTCCTTGCGCCCTCACCTGGTCTCACGCATGGCGGATACAGAGAGCGCTATGCAAATCACGTATCCGTTGGATGCCTCCTTGCCAGGGAAGGTTTTCCGCACGGGACGTATTCAGCGAGTTGGGAAACTGGATTTTGCCGAGGCGTACCAACTTTCTTCGGACGACCTGATACGCTATCGGGATGCCACTGCCGGGCGACTGCCCATCTCCTCGCTGGTTGTGCCCATCCAGTCGGGTGAGCACAAATGGGGCGTCCTGGTGCTGGACAATTACACCGAGAACGATGCCTTTGGGCTGGAAGACCAGGCCTTGATACATTCACTTACCCAGCAGGCTGCCCTGGCGTTGGAGAACGCCCGCCTGTACCATACGACGGAGCAGAAAGCCCGGCAGTTGCAAGCCCTCACCACGGCATCCAGCGCCTTGAGTGCCAGCCTGGAACGCGTGGATGCGCTTGTAGAGTCCCTGCTGGGACACCTGGCCTCGATTGTGCTCTACGATACAGCCACCTTATGGCTGCGCGATGGCGACCGCCTGACCATTCGGGCGGTGCGCGGCTTTGCGGATAGCGACGAGCGCCTGGGCATTACCGTTGCCGTGGAGGACAGCCGTCTTTTCCAGGAAATGATGCTTACCAAGCAGCCTATTGTCGTGGACGATGTAGTCGCTGACGAGCGTTTCCCGGCCTGGGAGGAGGCCCCCTACCTTTCGTGGCTGGGCATTCCCCTGGTTAGCAAAGGGGAACTGAAGGGCGTTATTGCCCTGGAAAAAAAGGAGCGTGATTACTATACGGCGGATGATGTCCAAATTGTAGTTACCTTTGCCACCCAGGCCGCCACTGTGTTGGAGAACGCCGCACTTTTGGGCGAGAGCATGCGCCGTGCTGAGGAATTGACGGAGCGTTCTCAGCGGCTGGCCCTGCTCAATCAACTTTCCTCCGAGTTGAGCGCCTCCCTGGATGTAGATGAAATCCTCCGCATCGCTACGGACGAACTTTTCGAGGCTTTGCATACTTCCTCCACGCTGGTCGTTTTATTCAACCAGGCAGATGACGCCCCTGTGCTGTGGATGGAAACACCCCAAAAAGATACGCCCCTGCCGATGGCGCTGCCGGACACCCCTTTGTTCTCCCGCATTCGGGAAGGGCGCGGCGTCTTCAATGCGGAGAATGCAGTTCAGGAGGAAGACCTGGCCCCTCTGCGCCCCATCCTTCAGGAACGCGGCGTGCGCTCTCTGCTGGCTGTCCCTATGATTTCGGGGACGCGTCTCCACGGCATACTCTTTGCCTGCGAATCGCGGCGTCCCCATCGCTTCACGGCGGATGAAATCGAATTGGCCCTTACCATCAGCAACCAGGCCGCGATTGCTTTCCAGAACGCCCGTTTGTACGAAGAAACCCAGTCCCGCCTGAACGAAATCAGCGTGATTTACCGCATTTCCCAGGCTTTGACTGCCACGATTGACCTGGACGAACTCCTGGCGCGACTCCCGGAGCAGTTGAGCGCCATCGTGGATACTCGCAACATCTACCTTGCGTTGTACGACAAGACTCGCGACATGATAACGTTTTCCCTGGCGCAGGAAGGCGGGCAGCCGGTGCAGGCTGCACCCCAGCCGGCGCGGGGCCTTACCGGCCACATCATTACCACCCGGCAGCCCCTTCTCCTAACCGGAGAAGCCGGGCAGGAGACGATGCGGACTTTGCGACCTCTTCGAGTTGGCGCCCAGCAAGCGGCTTCCTATCTGGGGGTGCCTCTCCTGGCCGGAGACGAGGTCATCGGCGTGCTGGCTGTTCAGGACCCTGAAAATCCCTATGCCTATACGGAGAACGATTTGCGCTTGCTCACCACCGTAGCGGCCCAGTTGGCGGTCACCATCCAGAACAGCCGTCTCTTTACCGAGACCCGTCAGCGCAGTGCTGATTTGAGCCTGCTCTTTGAGTTCGGCAACCGGATTGCCAACGAACTGGACGAGGAAAAACTGGTAGACATTACTTTTGAGGTGCTGAGCAGCGCTTTGCAGGTGGATACCATTGGCTTGTTGGTGGTGGATGAATTCGGAGTGCTCAGGGCGGACTTGTTGGACGCTGGGGAGCGCATCGCGAACATTGAGGTGCCCCGGAACGGCTCCAGCCTGAGCGAATACATCCTCCAAACCGGAGAACCGTTGTTAGTGCGCGACCTGCACAACCCGGATGCCCCCCTGCCTGTGGAAGGCTACGACGTGGGGGTGCCGGCGCGTTCCTGGGTGGGCGTTCCGTTGGTTGCACGCGGTAAAACCATCGGGGTACTATCTATTCAAGATGGCCTCCCGGGACGGTTTTCCCGGCAGCACGAACGCCTTCTCACCCAGGTGGCCGGCCAGTTGGCAACCGCTCTGGATAACGCCCGCCTGTTTGCGCAGGTGCAGAGTTACGCCGAACAACTGGAACACCGCGTTGCCGAGCGCACCCAGGAACTGGCGCGGGAACATCAGCGCACCGAAACCCTGCTCCGTATCATCACCGAACTCTCCGCCAGTTTGGATATGGACATCGTCCTCAACCGCACCCTCTCGCTTATCAATCAAATTGTGGGAGCGGAGCAGAGTACCATTATGCTGGTAGATGCCGCCGAAAACACCCTGGTACGGCGGGCATCTCGCGGCTATACCGAGCCGGTCGCCGAAGGCGGAGAACGCTCTGCCATCAAGCCCAACGAGGGATTGGCCGGATGGGTCATCCGTCATCGGGAGCCTGTCCTCTTGCCGGATGTGACCAAGGACCCCCGCTGGGTGGAGAACCCCAATTTCCCCAGCCGGCACCGCAGCGCGCTGGTCGTGCCGCTCATGGTTGGGGAAGAGGCCCTGGGGGCGCTGATGCTCTTCCACCGGGAGCCGAATCGATTCTCCGAAACGCAACTCGACCTGGTGACTGCCACTGCCAAGCAAATCGCCGTGGCCGTCAACAACGCCAATCTCTACCGCCTGATTGCCGACCAAGCCGAGCGTCTGGGCGATATGCTCCGCAAGCAGCACATTGAGGCCAGCCGCTCCCAGGCTATTCTCGAAGCGGTAGCCGACGGGGTGTTGGTGACCGCTAAAGACAACATGGTCACGCTCTTTAATGCCTCTGCCGAGCGGATTTTGCGCCTGCCGCGGGAGCAGGTGCTCAATAAATCGCTGGAACATTTCTCCGGCCTGTTTGGCAAAGCAGCCCGCGAGTGGATGGACACCATCCGGGAGTGGTCTGCCAACCCCGAAGCCTATTCCAACGAGGATATTTACGCCGAGCAGGTGGAACTGGACGACGGGCGGGTGGTTTCCGTTCACCTCTCCCCCGTCTTGCTGCGTAACGAGTTCCTGGGCACGGTTTCTGTCTTCCGGGACATCACCCATCAGGTGGAGGTAGACCGCCTAAAATCCGAGTTCGTCGCCAACGTGAGCCACGAACTGCGTACCCCCATGACCTCCATCAAAGGGTATGTGGACATCATGCTGATGGGCGCAGCCGGGAAGTTGAGCGACCAGCAAACCAATTTCCTGGATGTTATCAAGAGTAACACCGACCGCATGATTACGCTGGTCAACGATTTGCTCAATATCTCGCAGATGGAAACTGGCCGCATTGAATTAGAACTTGTGCCCCTGGATGCGCGCCCCGTTTTGGAGGCAGCCATCGAGAGAGTGCGCCTTATGGCGGAGAAAGAAAACCGCGAGATGACTCTCTCCCTCGACTTGCCCGAGACCCTGCCGCTGGTGCTGGCCGATAGCGACCGCTTGGAACAGATTGTGCAAAACCTGGTGGATAACGCCTATCACTATACCCCTGCCGGCGGCCATATCTGGGTCACTGCCCGCGTGGATGGCGATTTCCTCCAGGTGGACGTGCGGGACGACGGCATCGGCATCCCCCCCGAAGAGCAGGAACGCGTTTTCGAGCGTTTCTATCGCGGCGAGGATACCCTCGTCATCGAGACGGCGGGCACCGGCCTGGGGCTTTCCATCGTGCAGAATCTGGTCGAGATGCACGGCGGGCGCATCTGGGTAGAAAGCGAAGGTGTGCCCGGCGCGGGCAGCGTCTTCTCCTTCACCATCCCTCTGTATCAGGAGACTCCCGAACCTGAGCATCTGTCCGCCTGACTAACCCACTAAGCGACTACCTGACCACCCGACTACCTCGGAGGTTGTTATGGCCCGAATTCTGATAGCAGAAGATGAAAAAGACATCCGCGACCTGATATTCTTCGTCCTGGGCATGGCGGGGCATGAAGTCACAACCGCCCGAAACGGCAAGGAACTCTACGAGGCCGCCATGTCCATGAAAGATAACCCTCCGGACCTGGTGATTACCGACGTGCGCATGCCCCACATGAACGGCTACGAGGCCTGCGCGGCCCTCAAAGCCGAAGCAGCCTTTGAGGGCGTGCCGGTGGTCATCCTTTCGGCCAAAGGCCAGGATTCGGAAATCGAGGAAGGCATGAATTCGGGCGCCGATGAATACATCCTCAAGCCCTTCGCTCCCGACCAGTTGATGGCGCGGGTAGCCGAGATTCTGGTGAAATACGGGAAAGCCTGAGAACGCGCCGCCGCTGACGCATAGGAAATGCCATGAGCGCCATCATCCTGAAGAACGACATCGTACATTATGAGGTTTTGGGACGCGGCCGCCCTGTAGTGTTCTTGCACGGGTGGGTGGGGTCGTGGCGGTATTGGATTACGGCTATGCAGGCCGCCGCTATTCAGTACCGCGCCTATGCGTTGGATTTGTGGGGCTTTGGCGATACGGCCAAGCGCAGCGAGTATTACGCCCTGGACGAACAGATGGAACTGCTGGATGGTTTTCTGGACAAGTTGGGGGTGGGACGGATTGCGCTGGTAGGACACGGTCTGGGCGCGGTCGTAGCCCTGAAATACGCCGCCCGGCACGCGGGCTACGTCAATCGGGTGATGGGGATTGGCCTCCCCGTGGGCGATGTCACCATCAACCCGCGCTTGCGCAACGACTCTCCTGCCGTTCTGGCCGACTGGCTCCTCAGAGATGACCCCGTCAGCGAGGCGGTACGAGTGGAGGCCCCCAAGACCGACTCCCTCGCAATCCGCACCTCCCTGGATGAACTGGACCCCCTCACGATGCTCGACCTGGCACGGGAACTTTCTACGCCTTGCCTCCTGGTACACGGCCAGCGCGACCCCGCCGTTTCCCTGAACAATGCCGCCCTGGACCCCTACGAACTGCCGGAGAACACCCACCAGATTTTGTTCGAGGCCTCCGGGCATTTCCCCATGCTGGATGAACCCAGCAAATTCAACCGCTTGATGAACGATTTCCTGGGGCTGGCCTCCGGCGAAAGCCCCCGGCAATTGCAGTTGAAAGAGGAGTGGAAGCGCCGCGTACGGTGATATAATTTCTCTGTAATCGAAGACGGGGAGCTCGGTGTTGCCGGGCTGAGAGGGAGGCCGCAAGCCTCCGACCCGCGGAACCTGAACCGGATAATGCCGGCGGAGGGAACGCCCTGAAACGATGTAATCCCTCCCCCGGCGCGGAGGGATTTTCTTTTGCGTACCGTGATTTTTGCCAACGGGGGCTTCACGCCCCCGCCCGACCTGCGGGCGATGCTCCGCCCCGCAGACCGCCTCATCGCCGCCGACGGCGGGGCGCGCCACTGCCTGGCCCTCGGCCTGACCCCGCACCTGCTGATTGGCGATTTCGACTCGCTGGAACCCGAAACCGTGGAGACCTTTCGGGCGCGGGGCGCGGAAGTCCGCCGTTACCCCCCCGAAAAGGACGAGACCGACCTGGAACTGGCCCTCTACGCCGCCCTGGAGCAGGAGACGGAGGCGGTGCTCATCTTCGGGGCGCTGGGGGGGCGCTGGGACATGACCCTCGGCAACCTGCTTCTCCTGGCGCACCCCGATTTCCGGGGCGTGCCCATCACCCTGCTGGACGGTTTCCAGCGGGTCACCCTGCTCCCGGAGGGGCTGCCTTCCGAGATTGCCGCCCGTCCGGGCGATACGGTTTCCCTCATCCCGTTGGGCGGCGATGCAAAGGGCGTCACCACCCGCGGGCTGCGCTACCCGCTCAAAGGGGGGAGGCTCCGCTTCGGGGCTACCCGCGGCCTCAGCAACGAGGTAATTTCCATCCCCGCCTCCGTCACCGTGGAGGAGGGGCTGCTGTTGTGTGTCGTCATCTCTTCCTGATTAAGACCTCACAGATCTCCAAGACCTGTGAGGTCTGCAAACTGTTTTTGGAGGTATCCCATGAAAAAAATCCTTGCCCTTCTCATCCTGCTGGGCGTGCTGGCGGCGGCCTGCGCGCCCAAAACCGCGCCCCAACCCCCCGCCGGGACGCCCGAACCCCGTACCCTGACGGTGATGACCCACGACTCTTTCGATGTCTCGGAGGAGGTCGTGCAATCTTTCGAGCAGGCCAACAACGTTACCGTCACCTTCCTCCAGGCCGGGGACGCAGGGGCGGCGCTCAACAAGGTCATTCTCTCCAAGGGGAATCCCCCTGCCGATGTCTTCTACGGTGTGGATAACACCTTCCTCAGCCGGGCGCTGGCGGAGGACATCTTCCAGCCCTACGAGTCGCCTCTCCTGGCCCAGGTGGACGATGCCTTTGAACTCGACCCCCAGCACCGCGCCCTGCCCGTGGATTACGGCGACGTGTGCCTGAACTACGATGTAGCCTGGCTGGAGGAACACGGCGTGCAGCCCCCCGCCTCGCTGGAAGACCTGCTCAAGCCGGAATACGAAGACCTGCTGGTGGTGGAGAACCCGGCCACGTCCTCGCCGGGGCTGGCCTTCCTGCTGGCGACCGTCGGGCACTTCGGCGACCCCGGTTACCTGGATTTCTGGCGGGGCTTGCGGAAGAACGGCCTCAAGGTGGTGGACGGCTGGGAGACGGCCTACTACACCGAGTTCACCCGCTGGGACGGGACGCGCCCCATCGTGGTTTCCTACGGCTCCAGCCCGGCTTTCGAGGTCATCTACGCCGAGGAGCCGCTGGATTCCCCGCCCACCGCCGCCGTGACTGCCAGCGAGACCTGCTTCCGCCAGATTGAGTTCGTCGGCATCCTGCGCGGCGCGCCGCACGCCGACCTGGCGCAAAAATGGGTGGATTTCATGCTCGGCACGCAGTTTCAGGAGGATATGCCCCTCAAGATGTTCGTCTTCCCCGTCAACGCCCAGGCGCAATTGGATGAGACCTTCGTGCAGTACCTGGCCGTGCCGGAGAAGCCCGCTTTCGTTACGCCGGAGGACATCGCCGCCCATCGGGAAGCGTGGATTGAGGCCTGGACGGAGACGGTGCTGCGGTGAGGGAGCAGACTGCAATGGGAGGGCGGCTTGCCCCTGGATGGCGTTTCGCCCTCCTGTTGTTTTTCCCGTTAACCTTCCTCCTCCTGTTTTACGCCTGGCCCCTGGCGCGCATCCTGGCCCTGAGTTTTGCGCGCCTGGACGGGGGGACGCGCTCCCTGGCCGCCGCCCTGCTCTCGGCGCGCACCCTGCGGGTGCTGGGCTTCACCTTCGGGCAGGCGGCCCTTTCCACTCTCCTGACCCTGGCGCTGGGGATGCCGGGGGCTTACGTTTTCTCCCATTACGAATTTCGCGGCAAGGAACTTTTTCGCGCTCTGACGGGCGTGCCCTTCGTGATGCCCACCCTGGTGGTGGCCGCCGCCTTCAACGCCCTCCTGGGGCCGCGCGGCTGGCTCAACCTGGGGCTGATGACGCTTCTGCGCCTGGATGCGCCCCCGATTCACTTCCTCAACACCCTGGGGGCTATCCTGGCGGCGCACGTCTTCTACAACACCACCATCGTCCTGCGGATGGTGGGGGATTTTTGGGGACGGCTCAACCCCCGGCTGGCGGCGGCGGCCCGCACGCTGGGCGCTTCTCGCCGGGAAACTCTGCGGCGCGTCACCCTGCCCCTGCTCTCTCCGGCGGTGCTGGCGGCCTCCCTGCTGGTCTTCCTTTTCGATTTCACATCCTTCGGCGTGGTGCTGGTGCTGGGCGGGCCGCAATTCGCCACCCTGGAGGTGGAAATCTACTATCAGACCACGGCGCTGTTCAATCTGCCGCTGGCGGCGGCCCTCTCGCTGGTGCAACTGCTCACCACTCTGGGGCTGACGGCGTCCTACACCCGTCTGGCGGCCCGTCTCTCCCGCCCGCTGGAGGGGCAGCCTCCCCGCCGGAGATTGCCTTCCCTGCGCTCCTGGCGGGCGCGCCTGTGGGGGGGGCTGACCCTGGGCGTGATTGCCCTGTGGCTGCTGCTGCCCCTGGGGGCGCTGGCGGCCCGCTCCGTGGTGCGCCTGGAGCGCGACCGCGGGCAGTTCGGGCAGGTGCAGCGCGGCCTGACCCTGGATTTCTACCGCGCTCTGAATGAGAACCCGCGGCGCTCCCTGTTCTACGCCCCGCCCGCGGCGGCGATTGCCGTCTCGCTGGGGTACGCCGCCGCGACCGTGGCGCTCTCGCTGGCGCTGGGACTGCCCGTCTCGTGGGTGCTGGCGAATCGCCCGCAAGCGCCCCTGGCGCGCCTGCTCGACCCTCTCCTGATGCTGCCGCTGGGCACTTCAGCGGTCACCCTGGGGCTGGGCTTCGTGGTCGCTTTCAGCGCGCCCCCGCTGGATTGGCGGGCCTCGCCCCTGCTGATACCCCTGGCGCACACCCTGGTGGCTTTCCCCTTCGTGGTGCGCAGTCTGACGCCCGCCCTGCACAGCATCCGCCCGCGCTTGCGGCAGGCCGCCGCCGTGCTGGGGGCCTCCCCCCGGCAGGTGGTGATGCACATTGACCTGCCCCTGGTGGGGCGCGCCCTGCTGGTGGCGGCGGTCTTTGCCTTCACCATCTCGCTGGGAGAGTTCGGGGCCACCTCCCTGCTCTCCCGCCCGGAGTATCCCACCCTGCCGGTGGCGATTTATCGCTTCCTGTCGCGCCCCGGCGGGATGAACTACGGGCAGGCGCTGGCCTTGAGCACCATCCTGATGCTCCTCACCGCTGCGGGGATGCTCTTCATCGAGCGCCTGCGCATCGCCGAAGTATCCGAATTTTGACCCCGGCGATTTGCTTGACATTCGCCGCGCTTCTCTGTATAATCACGGGCGCTTGTTCCTCGGTAGCTCAATCGGCAGAGCGGGCGGCTGTTAACCGCTAGGTTGCAGGTTCGAGTCCTGCCCGAGGAGCCAGAAACGCCCGCGGATTTCCGCGGGCGTTTTGCTTTTGGGGGCTGTTGACCCATCCTTTGGCCCCGTGGCGCTGGCGGGTTCGACCTATCCCCTAACCCCTTCCCTTCAGGGAAGGGGGACTTGGCGCTGGCGGGATGCAGGTTGGAAGGCGCTGCGCTGAGCCCGTCGAAGCGGGGCTGGGGGGTAGGTCCAATGCCTGCACTGAGCAAGGTCGAAGGGTGGTCGGAGAACAGGCTCAGGGCGACCCTTCAATTGCATTCAGGACAGGCGCGCTGTGCGCCGGCGTAGTAGAACTTGGTCACGCTGTGGCCGTTGGAGATATATGGTTAGAGAGGTTAAAGGACAATCACAGAGGATAATTTTCACCAACTACAATAAGCGGTTTATTGAAGCACTACCTCCATTCAGGAAGAATATTTATCCAGAAAAGCGGAGAAATATTGGACACAATCGCACTAATGTCCTGAATCAAACACAGAGTTTCTGGCCTTCGCGGGGAAATACTGTAAACTTTATGGCTATTTTCAAAAACTAGCCTGTTTGATAACCACGCAAGAGGTTTGGCTGTAACATTAGAAGGAATGTTTATAAGATGGTGTTCCGTAACATCCAGAATTTGTAGCCCGGTTTTGCTACTAAATGTGAGATAGCGGTTATCCGATGACCAAAAAGGTGTTACTGAAATCTCTTGCTGTGGCAAGTATTCAGCCCATTCCCCTGTATCCAGAGTCAAGAATAGATAAATGGGCAAAGAAGAAGTACCAATAGGGACTGTTTGAGATTTGAAAACGGCTAAATTTCCGTCTGGTGAAATGCTAAAAAAACTTCTGCGCCAGTCCATCAGGATGGTATACCCATCTGGAAATATGAAGGTTTTAACCGGGGTCTCTTGTCCAAGAACGCGCAGTGCAATAACGACTTTGTCTTCGTTTGGAAAATCTGGATACGACATCGTAATGAATTCACCAGCATGCAGAGGATGCCAGGCTAACACTTGTTCCTGGGATTGATAATTTAAAATTGTAGTTTCTCCTGTATTGACATTGATAATGTGTGATTGTATGGCATAGCCTTCATCAATCAACACTGATAACCATTTTTCGGTCGGGTCCCAAGAGAATCTTGGAAAAATAACCTGGTATTCGGAATTTATTGATGTGAGTACAGGAAGCACATTTTTAGTAGCATCATCATAAACATACACTGATCGAGATGTATCACCTGATGACACAGAAAATGATACTTTCTGTAGGTCATTAGTCCACAATACAGGTTGTAAATTTGAAACGTTAATAGTTTCACCGTTGTTTGATGTATATATTTGATGGGGAGTAATGTACGGGGGGTCTAAGAAGTACATAGAACTCCCTACGAGTTTGTTATCGTTATTCTCTTCAAATGTCACATAAGTTATTCTCACTTTCGATGCAATGTCACTGCACATTTCTGGTAAAGGTACTGGATGAGTAGCCTGTATATCATGCGTTATTGGGGTTATTGTCGGATGTAAATCTGCAGATGTTTCTCGTAAATTCAACCTTTTTGTTGAAGTAGGAAGAGGAAAACGTGCGTATGTATCAGCTGGATGATGAACTGGCAAGCAGGCTGCCAGTTGGGTGCAAATTAGAAATAGGAAGGCGTAAAGGATAACCCAGTGCCAAAGTGGTGCTTTCTTACACATCGTCTGCAATGCCTCCAGATATTCGAGGTCAGGGGATACAAAATGATTTATAACCTGCCGTAGTACTAAAGCAAGTACGACCGTCATCTCTATGGGCAAAAAAATCGTATTTCCAATCATTTTTACCCCGTAAAAACAAATACCAACTAATGGTCACAGCCTCAAAATCCATAAATCTTGGTTCGTTAACACCTCCATATCTCCCTTCAGGAATTTGAGGAATGGCATATGATGAAAATGCAGCCTCGTTAACCGTTGTATAGTCTGGATAACGCCATTTCTCGTTGTTCATTACCCTAACCCACATCGTATTCAATATGCCAATGGCTGCATCTATCCAAGTGTCATCTTCTGTAGAATAGAGCTGGCGGTGTTCAGAATATACAACTAAAGCAGCCCCTTCCCAAGGAAATAGCAGATTGGGGTCATTCAGGTACGTTGGGTTGACTTTTCGCTCCCACTTTCCCTTGTTATTCAAAACGCTGTAATTGACGTCTGTATGCACTGGAATAGCAACTTTCCCCAGGTTGACATCAATATCATTTTGCATGATACTGAAGTCAACAGAAATCCATTTTACATTGCTACCGTGGCAATCTAAAGACGCACACGTGCTCTGGAGCATCGCAGAAAGACGAGATAACATCATAAGGAGTGTGTGCTCTGAATCTCTCATACTACATGCTTGTGTATCCTTGCAAACCCAGTGTCCGCTCGGGTCGGTATACCGCAGCGGATTGTTGTTCGTGTACGCGTAGCGGTCCCACGCCATTGGGTTCCCTGCGCCGGGGATGAGGGTGTCGGCCTGGGCGAATCTTCCCAGGGACGGGTCGTACCAGCGGGCATTGTCCCCAAGGGGATGCTTCGCGATAATACATCAGGCCGAAGGCGTCCATCATGCTGCGCTGGCCGGTGTAGGTGTAGTCGGTCGGCGTGCTGCCCCAGGCGTAGCGCACCTGTCCCCAGGGGGCATAGCGCATTTCGGAGAGTTTGTTCCCGTTGGCGTCGGTCACCAGGCTGGTGGAGCCGGGTTCGACCTATCCCCTGGCCCCTTCCCTACCAGGGAAGGGGAATCTGGTTCTGGTAAGACACCAGACTCCCCCTTCCGTATCGGAAGGGGGCTGGGGGGTAGGTCCGGTTCGACCCATCCCCTGGCCCCTTCCCTCCAGGGAAGGGGGACTTGGCGCTGGCGGGGGCGTCAGACTCCCCCTGCCAGGTTGGAAGGCGCTGCGCTGAGCCCGTCGAAGCGGGCGCGGGGGAGTAGGTTTGATGTCTGCCCTGAGCAGCGCCGAAGGGTGGTTGGAGAACGGGTAGCGCAGGGCAGGCGGCCATTGTAGTAGATTTTGACACGGTTCCCGTCCTTACACCACCACTACTGAGTGGTAGCCGTTCTTGTTCATCATTTCATGCTTGACATGCCACTAATGTTGAGGATGAGAAGGTATGTAGCCCATACCATCACCAGAGTCCATACTACTGCTACCACGCGGGACACCAATATAATGGGAAAGATCTCTTGTATCAATTGGCAAGGATCCTCTGCAATTCTTTGATACCATTCCCTGTGAGGTAACAAGGGGAACATCTCGGGTTTTTCAAATAATTGGAGTGTTTTGTTTGCAAACCATTGAAGAATTTTCCCGCTCCATCCACAGGGGAATGTCCACATCCAACTTACAGTTGTGCAGCTTACAATGTACGCTACTGTATAGATTGCGATATTTTCCCATTCCATACGTTACGCCCTCAATGATTCTGGGAATAAT
>JANTFR010000012.1 GCA_024763355.1 Anaerolineales bacterium | reverse complement strand
TCCACCTGGACGACCCTGCCCTGTACATCAACCGCGAACTGGGGATGCTCGATTTCCAGTTCCGCGTTCTGGAGGAAGCCCAGGACAAGAACACGCCTTTGCTGGAGCGCATCAAATTCATCGCTATTGTCGGCTCCAACATGGACGAGTTTTTCATGGTGCGCGTCGGAGGTCTCAAGATGCAGGCCGCCGCGGGGGTGGCGGAACTCTCCATAGACGGCCTCACCCCGGCGGAGCAACTGGCCGCCATCCGCAAACGCGCCACCCAGTTGATGGTCGCCCAGCGCGCCTGCCTGGAAGACGAATTGCTCCCCAACCTGCGTAAAGAGGGTATCTTCCTCCTGGATTACGAGAAACTCTCCGAGGGGCAGAAAAACGCCGCCGACCGTTACTTTCGCGAAGTCGTCTTCCCGGTGCTCACCCCTCTGGGTTTCGACCCCGGGCACCCTTTCCCGCACATCTCCAACCTGAGCCTCAACCTGGCGGTTCTCATCCGCAGCACGGACGGCAAAAAGCACTTCGTCCGCATCAAGGTTCCCGATACCCTGCCGCGGCTGGTGCCCCTCAAGCGTTCCTCCGGCGGCGTGCGCGAGGACGGAACCGTGCCCCGCAAACACTATTTTGTCTGGCTGGAGCAACTCATCGCCGCCAACCTGGATGTCCTCCTGCCCGGCATGGAAATCATCTCCGCCTATCCCTTCCGCGTCACCCGCAACGCCGATTTGGAAATTCAGGAACTGGAGGCATCCGACCTGCTGGAGACAATGGAGCAGAGCGTCCGCCAGCGCCGCTTCGGGGAGGTGGTGCGTCTGAGCATCAACCCCGGCACGCCCCCCGAAATCCGTCAGATTTTGCAGGAAAACCTCAAAGTGCGCTCGCACGATGTCTACGCCCTCAGCGGGCCGCTGGGACTGCGCGATTTGATGTCCCTGCACAAAATCGAACGCTACGACCTGAAAGACCCGCCCTTCGTCCCCGCCACGCCTCCCGCCCTGCGCGACAAAATCCACGAGGGCAACATCTTCAGCGCCATTGACGAGGACGATATCCTCCTCCACCACCCCTACGACTCCTTCGACCCGGTGATTGACTTCCTCCGTCAGGCCGCCGCCGACCCCGACGTGCTGGCAATCAAGCAGACTCTCTACCGGGTGGGGCAAAACTCTCCCGTCGTGTATCGCCTGCTCAAGGCACAGGAAAACCGCAAACAGGTCGCCGTGCTGGTGGAACTAAAAGCGCGTTTCGACGAAGAGAGCAACATCGGCTGGGCCAAAACGCTGGAGCGCGAGGGCGTTCACGTCACTTATGGGCTGGTGGGGCTGAAGACGCACTGCAAAATCGCCCTGGTGGTACGCAAGGAAGACGACCACATCCGCCGCTACGTGCACCTCTCCACCGGCAACTACAACGCCGTCACCGCCCACGTTTACGAAGACATCGGTCTCTTCACCTGCGACAGCGACATCGGTGCGGACGCCACCGACCTGTTCAACTACCTGACCGGCTACTCGGCCAAGCAGGACTACCGCAAACTGCTCGTCGCCCCCGTCAACCTGCGGCAGGGCATCGAGGAGCGCATCCGCCGCGAAATCGAGCACCAAAAGAACGGCAAACAAGGCTATCTGGTCTTCAAAACCAATGCCCTGGTAGATAAACCCATCATCCGCCTGCTCTACGAGGCCTCCCAGGCCGGCGTGCGCATCAACCTGATTGTCCGCAGCATCTGTTCCCTGCGCCCCGGCATCCCCGGAATCAGCGAGAACATCCGCGTCATCAGCATCCTGGGGCGCTTTCTGGAGCACAGCCGCATCTACTACTTCCACAACGGCGGGGAGGAGGAAATCCTGCTGGGCAGCGCCGACCTGATGCCCCGCAACCTCAACCGCCGCGTCGAAACCCTCTTCCCCCTGGAAAACCCCGAACACCGCCGCTACCTGCAAGACGAAGTGCTGGCCGTCGCCCTGAGCGACAACAGCAGCGCCCGCCTGATGCAGCCCGACGGCTCCTACAAACGCCTCAAACCCCGCAAAAACGAGCCGGTGGTGGCCTTGCAGCGCTGGCTGCTGGAGGAGCGTCTGCCCGGCAACCGCCATCCCGTGCGCTTCCGCCTGAAAGACGTGCTGGAGAAAATGTATGCCTGAAATCTCCGCAAGCAACCTGGAACGCCTGCGCGCCCTGGCCGAAAACGCCCCCCGCGCCCCCCTGCGCCGCCGGGCGGTGATAATCCTCCGCACCCTGGAGGGGCAGTCCACCCGCCAGGCCGCCGCCGAGGTCAGCCTTTCCCGCGGGCAGGTGCGCTATTGGAAACGTCGCTGGAGAGAAGAGGAGATGGGCATTTTTCCGGGAGAAGACGCGGGGGATGCCGCCCCCAAAGTCACCGCGCCGCCCGAAAGCGAATCCCGCCCCCCGGAGATTTCCGCCGCACCCCCCCCCGCGGAAGTTCCCGCCGCCGAGGAATCTGCCTCCCCCGCGAGGGTGGCTGCTCCCCCCCGCTCCCCCGTGGAGGCCCTCCTGCGGGAAGCGCCGCTCCCCTCCCCCGGCCTTCTCCCCGACGACCCCATGTCCGAGGCGGGGCGCAAAATCCTGCGTTACCACTTCATCCGCATGCTCCAAAACGAAGCGGGGACGCGCCGGGGAGAGGACATCGAGGCCCTCCACGACATGCGCGTTGCCACCCGCCGGATGCGGGCCGCCTTCGAGGTCTTCGCGCCCTACTACCGCCGCAAAGCCGTGCGGCCCTTCCTCCGCGGGCTGCGCGCCACCGGCAAAGCGCTGGGGCGGGTGCGCGACCTGGACGTTTTCATGGCAAAGGCCCAGAAGTATCTGAAAACGCTCCCCAAAGCGGAGCGCGGCGGCCTTTCTCCCCTGCTGGACGCCTGGCAGGCCGAGCGGGAAGCCGCTCGCGCCCGGATGACAACTTACCTCGACAGCGACAAGTACCGCCGTTTCGTGGAAACCTTTGCCCGCTTTTTGGAGACCCCCGGCGCGGGGGCGCGCCCCCAGGAAGGCGCGCTTCCCCAGCCTTTTCGCGTCTGCGAGGTCGCCCCGGTGCTGATTTACGACCGCCTGGCGCACGTCCTGGCCTACGAACCGGTGCTGGCGCAGGCCTACATCGCTCAACTGCACGCCCTGCGGATTGCTTTCAAACGTCTGCGCTACACCGTGGAGTTCTTCCGGGAAGTGCTGGGCGAGGAGGCCGGGGAAGTCATCGCCCGCATCAAGGCCATGCAAGACCACCTCGGCGACCTGAACGACGCCGACGTAGCCTGCGAAATCATCAGCCGCTTTCTCGCCGCCTGGGATGAAAACCAGCGCGCCCTGCCGCTTTCCGAGCGGGACAACCCCCAGCCCATCGTGGCCTACCTGGCCTACCGTCACGCCGAGCGCCACCGCCTGATGACTACCTTCCCCGCCGCCTGGGAGCAATTCCACTCCCCGGAGTTCAAGCGCCTCCTGGCCCTGGCCGTTGCGGGAGGCGGCTGGTAGGTCGCAGGTTGGTGGTTGGTAAATTGGTAGAAATTCCAAATGTGGGAGGAGACTTCCGGGATTTGTCGGCTGAGACGCCCCCCCGAAACGGCTCTCGTCGAAATCTCGGAAGTCTTTACCCCACCCCTACCCCGCAGTTCCTAACCCCCAACCCCGCACCTCGCACCCCGCACCCCATCCCATGCGTCTCTACTTCCTCCGTCACGGCCTCGCCGACCGCAGCGCCTGGAACGGCCCCGATTTCGAGCGTCCCCTCACCCCCCAGGGGATGGCGCGTATGCACGCCGAGGGGCGCAGACTGGCAGCCATCGGCCTGAAAATAGACCGCATCCTCACCAGCCCGCTGCGGCGCGCCCGGCAGACTGCCGAGATAGCCGCCGAGCATCTCCGCGTCCCTCTGGAAGTGGAGGCGCGGCTCGCCCCCGGCTTCGACGTTCACCGCCTGGAGCAAATTCTGGACGAACACCCCGGCGAAACCCTCCTCCTGGTGGGCCACGAACCGGATTGCAGCATGACCGTCGGCGCGCTGACCGGCGGCGGAAGGGTAGTGTGCAAAAAAGGCTCTCTGGCGCGGGTAGATTTGCACAGCCTCCACCCACCCCGCGGCGAACTCGTCTGGCTTCTGCCTCCGAAAGTGCTCGCCGCCTGACCCCATTTGTCCCCTTTCTCGCTTGCATACTTTCAAACTTTCACACTTTGACATTCTCGCCCGCGCGGGCTAAAATGACCCGCAGAATACAACGTTTTTCAAGGAGTTCGTATGGCAGGCAGGGCTGGTAAATACGTCATCGGTTTGACGGGCAATATCGCCACCGGTAAAAGTGTGGTGCGCCGCATGCTGGAACACCTGGGAGCATACGGCATAGATGCCGACGCGCTGGCACATCGGGCGATTGCCAAAGGCGCGCCCGGCTACCGAAAAGTAGTGGACTTGTTCGGCAAATGGGTACTGACCCCCGATGGGCAGATTGACCGCGCCAAATTGGGGCGCATTGTCTTCAGCGACCCGGCAGCCTTGCGCCAATTGGAGAGCATTGTTCATCCTCTCGTACGGCAGGCGATTCAGATTTTGGCTCAGCGCGCCCCGCAAAAGGTGATTGTCATCGAGGCCATCAAATTACTGGAAAGCCCCCTGCGGGAAATGTGCGACAGCGTCTGGGTAACGCATGTTCCCAAAGAGACCCAGATTCAACGGCTGGTCAGCAAACGTCACATGACCCCTGAGGAGGCCTTGCAACGCGTCGAGGCCCAGGCATCCCAGGCAGAAAAACGTTCGGCAGCAGATGTCGTTATTTACAACCAGGGCTCCTTCGAGGATACCTGGAAACAAGTGGTCGCCGCCTGGCAGCAAATCGCCCCCGAAATCACCGCCGAGGAAGAACAAGAGGCGGAGCCGGTAGCCAAAGGGGAACTGCGCGTGGAAAAAGCGCGCCCCCGCCAGGCCGAGGAAATCGCCAACTTCATCAACCGCATCAGCAAGCCGCAGCCCCCCCTGACCCGCATGGACATCATGGCAGCCTTTGGCGAGAAGGCCTACATGTTGTTACGCATGGAGGACGAACTGGTGGGTGTGGTTGGCTGGCAGGTAGAGAATCTGGTGACGCGGGTGGACGAAGTGTATTTCTCCGAGAAAGTGCCCCTCTCTCAGGCCGTCGAAACCATCTTCCCCAAAGTGGAAGCCGCCTCCAGAGAACTGCAAAGCGAGGCCGCCTTGATTTTCCTGCCTCCCGACCTGGCGCAGCACGAGGCCCTGTGGAACGCCGCCGGGTATGAGCGGCGTGTCGTGGACGAATTGGGCGTGCGCGCCTGGCAAGACGCGGCGCGGGAGACTATGCCGATGGGAACGGTACTGCACTTCAAACAACTCCGCAAGGACCGCGTTTTGCGGCCCATATAGCGCCACCCCGCCCCAAGACGGGCGTTTTGCCGCTTCCAAGGTAACATTTTCTTCACGCTGTGGGCGCTTCTCACAGCGTTGATTTTCTATCCGCATATGCTGACCGGTTGACAAAGCCTGCGCGAAGCAGGTGACTGTCACCTGACGACCTGAACAGATACAGGAAAACTCCGTGTTCTCCGTGTCCCCGTGTGAATCGCTGTATCACAAGAAACCCCGCGGAAGGCGCGACATCTCCCTGAATACACCCTAATCGTGCTAGAGACTCTGCTATACAACCTCTCCTTTCTCTTCCAGCGTATTACCTGGCTGAGCGTTTTGGACCTGGCGCTGGTCACCGCTGTTTTTTTCGTCATCCTGAAAACGCTGCGAGATACGCAACTGGTCGTTCTCCTGCGCGGGGTGATACTGCTTATCGTGCTGCTCAGTTTGCTGAACAGTTTGGCTGTCCTGCCGGCCTTTTCCTGGCTGGTGCAGGCCACCCTGCCGGCGCTCATCCTTGCTATTCCGGTCATCTTTGCCCCCGAAATCCGCCGTGCCCTGGAGCGGCTTGGCAGAGCCGGGCTGGGCGGAGGAAGGGGCGCGCCGACCACATACGGCACGCTGGACGCCATCGTGATAGCAGCCGGTCGTCTCTCCCGCCTGAAGCATGGCGCATTGATTATCCTGCAGCGGCAAGATTCCCTGAGCGAATACACCAGCACCGGCGTGCCCCTGGATGCCCTGGTATCGCCGGAACTGCTCCTCCAGATTTTTTACCCCAACACCCCGCTGCACGATGGCGGCGTCATCATCCGGGGAGAGCGCATCATAGCGGCCTCCTGCGTGATGCCCCTCTCCACGCGGGGGGTGCTCAACCAGCCCGCAGAAGCCAAAATGGGGCTGCGTCACCGGGCTGCGCTGGGCACATCCGAGGCCAGCGATGCCATCGTCATCGTGGTTTCAGAAGAAACCGGCACCATCTCCATCGTTCATAATGGGCGCATGATTCGGCGGTTGGATACGGAACGTCTGAGCAACATCCTGCGCACCTTCTTCCCGGAGGAGCAGCCGCCTGCCACCCTGCGGGAATGGCTGCGACATGCCTGGCGCATTGGAATGGGCCACAACCACCAGGAGGCGAAATAATGTCCACCTGGTCTCCCATCCGCTGGGTGGCGCGCAACATCGGCACCCTCTTCCTGGCCTTTTTGCTGGCGCTGATGGTGTGGATTTCCGCGGTAACCTCCACCAATCCCAATGAGCAGCGCCTGTTTACCAATGTTCCCCTGGAGGTAACGGGACTCGACAGCAACATCCTGGTTATCAACACCCTCCCCACCAGCGTGGACATCCTGCTTTACGCCCCCCGTTTGACCCTGGAACAATACGCCCGGCAACCGGAGTTCCTGGGCGCCACGCTGGATTTGAGCGGCCTGGATACAGGAACCCACGTGGTTCCCATCCAGGTACAATACGCCCTCAAGCCCGCCCGGCTGCTCTCGGTCGTACCCGAACAAGTGCAAGTCGTCCTTGACAGGCGGATTTCTCAAACAAAAGCCATCCGCCTGGAAATTAGCGGGGAACCCGCTCGCGGCTACGAGGCCGCCCCGCCAATTATCAGCGCCGCCCGCGCCGAAGTCAGCGGGCCATCCGAGGCGGTTGCTCGCGTTGCCGAGGTGCAGGCTGCCCTGGACATCACCGGGTTGGAGCAGACCATCGTCCGCCGCGTCCCCTTGCAGCCTCTGGATGCCGCCGGCAACCGCGTCGAGGGCGTGACAGTCGAGCCGGACAGCATCGAAATCACCCAGCCGGTCAATCTGCTGGGCGGCTATCGCAACGTGGTCGTCAAAGTCATCACCGAGGGGCAGGTCAAAGAAGGCTATCGTCTGACGAACATCCTGGTGACGCCTCCCGCCGTAACCGTCTTCTCCAGCAATCCTCAACTGGTCAACGACCTGCCCGGCTACGTGGAAACCCAGGCGCTCAATCTCTCGGAGAGGACGGACGACTTCGAAGTGCGCCTGCCCTTGAACTTGCCGGAGGGCGTCTCAGTGGTGGGAGAACAAAGCGTGCTGGTCCGGGTCAGCATCGCCGCTATCGAAGGCAGCCTGGGGTTGACCTTGCCCGTAGAAGTCATCGGAGCAGGAACCGGCCTGGAAGCGCACACCTCGCCCGAAACGGTGGATGTCATCCTGGCGGGGCCGCTCTCCGTGCTGGATAATCTGCTCCCTGAGGAATTGCGCCTTTTTGTGGATGTGAGCGGCCTAACACCCGGCGTGTACCAGATTTCCCCGCAAGTGGGCCTCATCCCCGATGAGGTGCGCGTCCAATCCATCCTGCCCGGCACGCTGGAAGTGGAGGTGCTTCCCCAGGGGACGGCAACCCCCACCGGCACCATCACCACTACTGTGGGCATCACCTCCACACCTACCCTGACAGTCACCCTGACCCCAACCCCCTGAGGGAGAATCATCCGTATGAGAAAGCCCCTGGTCGCCCTGGTGGGCCGCCCCAACGTAGGCAAGAGCACCTTCTTCAACCGCCTGGCCGGTGAACGCCTGGCCGTGGTGGACGACATCCCCGGCACGACGCGGGACCGTCTGCTGGCAGAGGCCGAGTGGAGCGGCTACGTCTTTGACGTGATGGATACGGGGGGCATAGACCCCACCCACTCGGCTGCCAACACAAAACAGGAACCGCTCTCCATCGGGTCGGCTCCTTTCATCGAGCAAATTCGGGAACAAGCCCACCTTGCCATTCAGGAGGCGGATGCCATCCTGTTTCTGGTGGACGCTCAAAGCGGCGTCACCCCTGCCGACCACGAAATCGCAAATCTGCTGCGCCGCATGCAAACCCGCAAAGAAGGGCAGCCGCATCCCCCCATCTTTCTGGTGGTCAACAAGTGCGATAATCAAGCCCTGGCGGAAAACGCGTACACTTTTTACGAACTGGGGATGGGAACCCCCTACCCGATTTCTTCCCTGCATGGACGCGGCACGGGAGACCTGCTCGACGACCTGGTGGCCGCCTTGCCCCAAAAAGGGGAGAGCCTTGAGGACGATTCCGTTAAAATTGCCCTGGTGGGCAAGCCCAACGCCGGAAAATCCACCCTCCTCAACCGCCTGCTGGGAGAGGAGCGCGCCCTGGTGAGCGACATCCCCGGCACGACGCGGGACGCGGTGGATACCCGCCTGACGTACGAAGGCACGCCCATCACCCTGATTGACACCGCCGGCATCCGCCGCCGCGGGCGCATCGAGCGAGGGGTTGAGAAGTACAGCGTGATGCGCGCTTTGCGGGCTATCAAACGCGCCGACGTGGCCCTGTTGCTGGTGGACGCCTCCACCGGCATCACCGCCCAGGATGCCCACATCGCCGGTTACATTCAAGATGCCTGGAAAAGCGCGGTCATCATCGTCAACAAGTGGGACGCCATCCCCAAAGACACCTACACGATGCAGTCCTACACCGAGAAAATCCGCTACGACTTGCGTTTTATCCCCTACGCCCCGCTTTTGTTCATCTCTGCCAAAACGGGGCAGCGCGTGGAACAGGTTTTGCCTACCGCCCTTCGGGTACAGGAGGAGCGGCTGGTGCGCTTGAGCACATCCAAAATCAACCGCATTCTGCGCGAGGCCATCGACCGCCACCCGCCCCCTTCGCGGGCCGGCAAACAACTCAAACTATATTACGGAACCCAGGTGCGCACCGACCCGCCCACCTTCCTGATTTACGTCAACGAACCCGAACTGGCCCACTTCACCTATCTGCGCTACCTGGAGAACCGTTTTCGGGAGGCCTACGGCTTCCTGGGCACTCCTATCCGATTGGTGTTGCGCCCGCGGCGATAGACAAGTATAATCTTCCCGGATACAGCCGCCATGTACGATTTCCGAGCCATTCCCATCCCCGAAGAGAGCGACCCGCCCCGCAACGAGGCGCTCCAGTTCTTTTGGGATACGTTGGAAACCGTGCTGATTGCCCTGGTGCTCTTCCTGGCAATCAACACGGTTTCAGCGCGCATCAGGGTGGAGGGGTACAGCATGATGCCTACCCTCGAAAACGGGGAGTTCATCCTGGTGAACCGCCTGACGTATAAATTCGCATCCCCCCAACGCGGCGATATCATCGTCTTCCATTACCCGCGCAACCCTGCAGACGAGTACATCAAGCGGGTCATCGGACTCCCCGGCGACCACATTCGCGTCGAAAACGGCGTCGTGTACGTCAACGAGCGCCCTCTGGATGAGCCGTACACCGCCGCCCCGCCCCGCTACAAAGGGGCGTGGGACGTGCCGGATGGTGAGTTGTTTGTTCTGGGTGATAACCGTAACAATTCTTCCGATTCGCACAGTTGGGGGATGGTTCCCCTGGATTACGTAGTTGGCAAGGCCGCCTTTGTGTACTGGCCGCTCCCCAAAGCAGGTTCGCTCAGTCACGACGGCATGGCGCTGGCGGCCCCCACGCCCTGACACGTTACGTATCTTTCGCTCATCATGACCCAACCTGACAGCGAAAAACCCCCTGAAGAGCATTATCCCTGTCCCAAGTGTGCGGGCGGCATGCTGCGCTTGCGCTACGAGACGCACTTCACCTGGTTGCACAACGTAATGATTACCGTGCCGGATTTTCCGGTGTGGGTCTGCGACCTTTGCGGCCACCGCGAAGACGACGTGCGCGCCAAGCGCTGGCTCAACATTCTGCTCAGCCCCACCCTGGGACATCCTACCGTACCACAACCCAGGAAGACCCCACCCCGGCAGTCTCCGCAATCCTCCGAATCGGCCAGCCCGTGAAGACTTTCCCCTTCCGTGAAAGAAAATTTCGGCTTGACCCATCAAAGGGGAGATGGTAAAATCCTGACCGCTTTTGCCCCCATCGTCTAGGGGACCAGGACGTAGCCCTTTCAAGGCTAAGACCGGAGTTCGAATCTCCGTGGGGGCACCTATCCACAGGCGCATAGGAGCATTTTCATCCAAAAACCCCGTTTGACGACGGGGTTTTTGGATTCCAGTGGGAAATTTCTATCCGCAGAGAACAGGGCCATACGGCACTCCGCCCAAACATTTCCACCTTGCTATAGCATGAGTTCCGTGATACCATGCAGTCATGATACGCTCGTTCAAGAACGCGGTGACAGAACACGTTTTCAACGGCATCAACTCCAAAGAAGCGAGAAGAGCCTGCCCACCACGCCTTTGGAAGGTCGCAGCGCGAAAATTGGACTTGCTCGACTCAGCCGAAACCCTGGATGACTTGCGTGTTCCCCCCGGTAATCGGCTGGAGGCCTTGCGGGGCAACCGGCAGGGACAACACAGTCTTCGCATCAACGAGCGGTATCGCATTTGCTTCGTCTGGACACAGACAAGAGCAGAAGACGTGGAAATTGTAGATTATCACTGAGAAGGTACCAACAATGGTCAGAGTACCCACAAATCGGGAACCGACACATCCGGGGGAGATATTGCGAGAGGAATTCTTGCTTCCGCTGGGCATCACCCAACGGGAACTTGCCGCGGCGATACACGTCCCCTACCAACGGATTAACGAACTGGTCAACGGGAAACGGGGCATTACCCCCAGCACGGCGTTACGGCTGGGGCGATATTTCGGGACGAGTGCCGGATTCTGGATGAATTTACAACTGCGGTGGGATTTGTACCGGGCACAAAAGAGAGAAGCCCCTCGCCTGCAAGAAATCGAACCATACACCGTTTCGCGGTGATGAGATTTTCCATTCTCCTCTCTGCGATGTCCCCTTGTTGCCCGGTGCCTGTCTTCAATACGTCATGGCGCAACCGTCGGCGCGAGGGTCGCTGCCGCCGGTCAGCACGCCGCTTTGCGGGTCGCGCAGGATGACTTGCCCGCGCCCGAAGAGGGAGCGTCCCATCCCGCTCACCGGGCGGACGGGATGTCCCATCTCGGCCAGGCGCGCCATCACTTCCACGGGAATGCCCTCTTCCAGGGCGAGGACGCCCCCCGGCGTGCCGTCGGTGATACAAAAGCGCGGTCTATCCAGGGCAGCCTGGGGGTCGAGGCCGTCATCAATCAGGGATACAGCCACCTGCACATGTCCCTGCGGCTGCATGAAACCGCCCATCACGCCGAAAGGCCCCCACAACGCACCGCTTTCGGCGTGAGTCAGCATGGCGGGGATAATCGTGTGGTAGGGGCGCTTGCCGGGGGCGATGACGTTGGGGTGCTGCGGGTCGAGGCTGAAATTATGCCCCCGATTTTGCAGCGTGAATCCCCAGCCGCGCGGTACGATGCCCGTCCCGAAGCCCATGTAGTTGCTGTTGATGAAGGAACAGGCGTTTCCCTCCCCATCCACCACCGCCAGATAGACCGTATCCGAGGATGCCGTGGGCGCGCCGCGCTGTTGGTCGAGGACGGCGCGTTGGGGGTTCAGCAAGGCGCGGCGGCGGGCGGCGTACTCCTTCGAGAGCAGGGTTTCCAGCGGAGCGGGATTGGTGCGAGGGTCGGCCACATACCAGCGGGCATCCGCAAAAGCCAGGCGCAGGGCCTCGGCCATCAGATGCAGGCGCTCCGCCGAGAAAGGCGGCAGAGAGACCAGGTCGAAACCCTCCAGAATGTTGAGCGCCAGGAGGGCCGCCATCCCTTGCCCGTTGGGAGGGCACTCCCAAACGCGGTAACCGCGGTACACTGTGGAGATGGGATGCACCCATTCGGCGCGGTGGGCGGCCAAATCCTCCAGGGCGAGACATCCGCCCGCGGACTGCACTACCTCCACGATGGCGCGGGCGATTTCCCCCCGGTAAAAGACATCCGTTCCCCCCTCGGCCACAGCCCGCAGGGTGCGTGCCAGCCCCGGATTGCGGAAGATTTCTCCAGCCCGCGGGGCGCGCCCCTGGATGGTCAGTTCTCTCCCATTGAGGGCCTGCGCCAATTGACGGGCCGCGCCGCGCTCCCAAAAGTAAGCCGTCAACGGGGCTACGGGAAACCCCGCCTCCGCCAGACGGATAGCCGGCTCCAGCGCATCTCCCAATGCAAGCCGCCCGAAACGCTCCGAGAGCGCCGCCCAGCCGGAGCAAGCCCCCGGCACGGTGACGGTGTAGGGATGGAAAGGCGGCAGCGTACCGTCGGGACGGGCCGTTTGCAAGGCGCGTTCCAGCGTCAGGGAGCGGGGAGCGCTCCCGCTGGCGTTGAGGGCATGTACTTTGCCGGTAGCGGCCTCGTAGTAGAGGGCAAAAACATCCCCGCCGATACCGGTGGAGGTGGGCTCGGTGACATTCAGGGCAGCAGCCGCGGCAACCGCAGCGTCGGCGGCTGTTCCTCCGCGAGAGAGGATTTCCAGCCCGGCGGCTACGGCCAACGGCTGCGACGTTGCCACCATGCCGCGATGCCCCATAACAGGCGAACGGCGGGACGAGAAGGAAAACGTAGTCATCATCTGTTGTCCTGGCACAGGGGAGATAAGCGCCGCGAGGCCAGCATTCCCATAGTGCGGTGATTACAGCGTATCGAGCAAGGCACGGATGGCGCTGGAGGTGGTATCGTACAGGTTTTGCAGTTGGACAAGCAAGGCATCTGCGCCATCTACGGAGCCAGCACGCCCGATTTTCTCCAGTTCGGCGCATACCGCCCCAAGAGGTTTAGCCCCCACCTCCATGCTGCTTCCCTTGAGGCTGTGGGCGCTTCGGCGTAGCGCATCGGCATCTTTCTTGGCGACAGCGTTGCGAATGCCTCCGATTAAGTCAACGGAATGAGACAAATACACACCGTAAAGTTCTTTGAGCAAGCCTGGTTCGGTAGATGCTTCCAGTCGCCGGAGTGTCTCCAACGTCTGGGGGTCCAGCATGGAAGGCGTCGGGGGAACGGGAGATTCTTCAGGGGTGGATTCTGATAGGGTAAGGGAAGCCTCTTCGGGGGAAGCAGGAGGAAAGAACGGTTTCTTGTCAGGAGGATACCAGCGTTCCAGGGCAGCCTGCAATTCGGTTTTTCTTACCGGCTTGCTCAAGTAATCATCCATGCCGGCCTCCAGACAGCGTTCCCGGTCCCCTTCCATGGCGTTGGCTGTGAGCGCAATAATGGGAATGCGTCCGCCGCGTTCTGCTTCCAAAGCACGGATGCGGCGAGTCGCGCTCATACCATCTATATCTGGCATTTGGACATCCATAAGTATCACAGCGTAGTCTTCCGGCCGTTCGGTGAGTTCTGCGATGCAGGCCAAGGCATTTTCGACAGCCCGTGCCGGGTATCCCAGCGTCTTTAGTTGCAAGAGCACTATTTTGCGATTGGCAGGGTTATCTTCTACGACCAAAACGTATTCACCGGTATAGACATATGCAGGCCGCGTCCCGGCAGGCGGCTGTTTCAGCGCATGTTGAAGGGTTTCCTGAAGGACGCTTTGGCGCACTGGTTTGGTTAAATAAGCCTGGAATCCGAGACGCGAGGCATCATCCTTCAGCCCGGCGGTATCATGGGCAGTGATGAGAACGAGAGGCGTGCCGCGCAGTTCGGGTTCGGCTTGAATGCGGCGCGCCACATCGAAACCATCGGCATCCGGAAGCCGAAAATCAATCAAGGCCAGGGAAACGGGAGATTCGTTTCGAAGGGCATCTTGCATGGCGGGGACTACTGAGGAGGCCGCCTCCAGAGATGTGACTTGCGCTCCCCAGGATTCCAGGTAACACTGGATGATTTCCCTGCTAGACGGGCTGTCTTCGACAAGGAGAATATGCCGGCCCTGCAAGACAGGTTCCCTTGGGGGAGTATCTGCTCCGCTCGAGGAGGGGAGCCCTAAAGGAACATGGAACCAAAAACGAGAGCCTTCTCCCTCAACGCTTTCAAAATTCACTTCTCCCCCCATTTTCTCGACCAGTTTTCGACAAATTGCCAGACCAAGCCCTGTACCTTCGTAGCGCCGGGTGGTAGAGCCATCAACCTGGGTAAAAGGCTGGAACAGGAGAGGGCGCAAATCGGGAGGGATGCCGATACCGCTGTCCTGTACACTGAATTCCAAGAGGAAGCCATGTTTGTCCTGCCTGACGGGGACCACCCGAATACTGACATCTCCCTGGGGTGTAAATTTAATGGCGTTGTCCACCAGATTGGTCAATACCTGGCGAATGCGGCGTTCATCTCCCAGGAAAGTGTCGGGGAGCGATGGCTCAACGAACGTCATCAGGGTCAGGTCTTTACGCTGGGCCTGTACAGAAAACATTTCAGCGACATCTTCCACCAGACTGGAGAGAGAAAATTCGTTGCGCACAATATGCAGCGCACCGGATTCGAGTTCCGAGAAATCCAGGATATCGTTGACGATGGCAAAGAGATGTTGGGTGGATTCCAGGATGGTGGATGCAAAATCCCGTTGTTGCTCGCTCAGGTCGGTTTCCAGCAACAATTCTGCCATGCCCAGGATACTGTTCATCGGAGTGCGGATTTCATGGCTCATCGTGGCAAGGAATTCGGCCTTGAGGCGGGCGGCTTCCAAAGCCTGGTCGCGGGCGCGTTCCAACTCCTGATTCTGGGCGCGGAGCATGGATTCGATGTGTTTATGCTCGGTCAAATCCGCGATAACAGCAATGGAACCAATTATCGCATTCCCCTTGCGGTACGGCACGGAATTAATGTGTACGGGACAGGTATGCCCGTCTCGGCAAATCAGATTAACCTCGTAGGTGGTCTGCTCTCCCTGCCCCCGTTGCTCCAGAGCGCGTTGATAGATGGAACGGTCTTGCGGCACAACAATTTCTTCGGCAAGACGCCCGATGATTTCCTCCGCGCTATATCCCAACAGCCTGCTAAAGGCGGGATTGACATAGCGCAAACGTCCCTGTTTGTCGGCAATGGTCAGACCCTCCCCCATAGTGCGCAACACGAGTAAAGCAAAGTCCCGCTGTGAGCGTATGGCGGCTTCACTCTGCTGACGCAGGATAACGCTTGCCAAAATATCAGCAAAGACCTGCAGGTGGACCACTGCCTCAGGGTCCCAAACCATGCGCTGGGCAGGGTTGTCGATACCTAAAAACCCCAGCACGGTTCCTTGTACACGCACCGGCAAGGCGATGATGCTTTGTGCGCCGCGTTGTTGTATAGCAAGTGCCTCCGCCGACGCTTCGTCGGGAAGATGCGTTGTGTTGGGGAACAGAATAGACTTTCCTGCACGCAAGGTCTGCCACCAATAGGGGTATTGCTGAATGTCCAGATTTTTCCACTCCCCTTTGATGCTTGTCTCATCCGGTTGATGCCATTCATGGGTATTGTGGAAAGTTTTCCCGTTTTTTCCCACTTGAAACAAGTACCCTCGACTGGCCTGCAAAAATTCGGTCAGGCGGTGTAAAGCCCGCTCGATGGCCTCATCCAGGGCATCGGCAGGCAGGTTGATAAACTCCGAGGCCAACTCATTGATGAGCCGTCCTAAGTGGGAGCGAAACAGATTGCGCTGGCTACTTTGAGTCAGTTCCGTGGTTTCAAAGCCGTAACACAAGACACCATTCCCTTCCGGGGCAGGCAGACATTGCAGAGAATATAATTTCCCGGCAGCAGGGATGGTAAGAGTCCGCGAGGCTTTGTGCGTCAATGCAGCCTTCAGCGCTGTTTTCCATAATTCGGGGAGATGGCCTGTTTCCTGCGTGGCGGTATCCCACACTTGCCGTCCTATCGGATTGGCATAGATGATTTCACCATCTGGCGTCAAGTGCAATACGGGGTAAGGGTTCTGCTGCAGGTAAGTCTCGGCAAGATTCATAATCATCTATGGCTGAGGGGTAACGTTGACAAGCGCAACCTGCCCGATATCCACCGTATCACCTGCTACCACAGTGACTTCATATTCAACCCCGCCGTTATCGTCTACTACAGCCAATTTTTGCACACCGGCAGGCACATCGGGTAGGCTAAAAACTCCCTCGCCAGATGTGCTGGCAATTAAATCTGTCCCAATAACGTAAATTTCAGCCTGCGTAGGGTTGCCGCGTTCATCTACAATCAGGCCAACAACTTCTCCCCGCCCCCCCAGTTCATCTGCAAGGCTGCTCTGCAAAAAATTCATCGTAGCCAAAACGAGCAAGAGAAGCAGCAACAAACCGCCAAGCATCATTTGGCGACGACGGCGAGTGTAAATATCAGAAGAATCTGGCGTTCCACGACGAAAATCATTCAGGGAAGGGGATTCATCAAAGGGCATAGTTCGCCTCCTAAGGATTTGTCTCCATATCAAAACCATCAAAGCATACGTTGGTTCCATCCCAGGTACGCAGACCAGCACTTCCCTCGGAATAACTATCATCTACACCGGTAACCATAGGGACGCCATCTACATACGCGGTGAAGGTATCGCCCTGAACCACAAGTTGCACGTCGTGGGGAGAGCCATGCCAATCGAAACCGGGGGCAAATTTGACCGCAAAGGGACGCAGTTCATGGCCGTTGACCCATTTGCGAAAGATGAACGCGCCGGGGCCGTAACCGGGGTCGTACTGGAAGGTGTATCCGTTAAGGCCATGTTTCCCTTGGGTAGTGCGAAAATAGATGCCATATCCATTGCCGCGTTCCAAAGTAGCCGAATCCAGCGTGATGGTGTAATCCGAGACATCCGCGCTCTGGCTACACTTGTTGTAAATAGTGCCTTGCCCGGGGCCACCGCACAACTTCCCGTCACGGATATCCCATTTACCGCGAGCGATGTCCCAGCCAGAAATCTCTCCATTTTCCGAGGCTGCATCGAAAGTATCTTGACAGCCGGTTTGTGCCTCACATGCCTCAACGCCCAACCCCCTGGCTGTCTGGCAATATGCATCGCGCACACTAATTCCCAGAAGATTAAGCACGACAAGAATGCCGACAACCACCAGGGCAAGTATCAGCCCATATTCCACCAGGCCTTGTCCTCGAGAACGACGATTTACGTGTCTGAGAAATGTCATATACATCACCTCGCCACATGTTTCGTTAAATTTTTGTAATAGTCAGGTATACCTTGAGCAATGGTTGCGTCATTGCGAAGGAGCGATGGGCGTGAAGCAAGCCCCTGATTGAGCGGAAAATCGCTTCGCCCCATAGGTGCGCCCGCAACAACATCTGTTCAAGGTGCCTTTGATGATTACAGTTTCGTTAAATTTTGCTTGGAGCCTATCCGAAAATTGCGTGCGCCGAAATGCCCTCGCTCGCGTTGGATAAAGTCGAAGCGAAGCCCGGCGCCAGGGCGTCCCGCCCTCAGCCCAGGTGACAATCACTTGCGAAGTGACTGTCACCTGAGAGTGAGAACAACACCCGCATTTCACGACCTAGGACGGGGAAACACGCCCGTCAAACCCGGACGCGTTTACGACGGCGCGCCTCCATACGCTCCATGACGCCCAACAACGAAGGAGTTTTCACATCTGGAGGATTTTGTTTGTGCTCATCCTTGCTCAAGAAATAGGCCACATCTTCAAACAAAGAGGTAATCGCACTGTTGGGGCTGTAGAGCACAGGGGGCTTTCCTAACGTCAACGCGCTGACCAACTCATCCTTGACAAAGGGGAATACCAGACTGATATTGCGTTTAAGCGCTCGCTCGATATCTTTGCGAGGTACGCCCCGGCGCTCGAATGTCCAGTTAAGCACCAGGTGGACGGCATCTTTAGAATACCCTAATTGACGGTAGACATTCAGACAGGTAGCCGCGGCGCGCACCGAAACCAATTCCGGAGCCAGAGGCAGTAAAATATTCTGAGCCTTATCCAGAACAGAGAGCGTAGTATCCTGAAAATCATGAGGTAAATCTACTACGACGTAGGCATACTGCTCAGTCAGCAAAGAAAGCACTTTTTGGACGACATCAGCCGAGAGCAATTCTGCAACCTCTGGAGTAGGGGGGGCAGCAAGCACGCGCAATCCACTATCGTGAGAAAGCAGGACCTGGTCCAGCATGGTGGCATCTATCTGCTCGGCAGGAATGTCTACGAAATCACTCCAGGAGTTGCGGATGGAAAGATTCAGCATGACTGCGGCCTGCCCGTTCCACAAAGAAAGGTCAACCAACACCACCGGCATACGCCACAGTTGATATAAGGCTGCCGCCAGGTTAACCGCCAGGGTGGAACTCCCTATTCCACCTCTCAAACTGTGGATGGCAATGATTTTCCCATGAACATCGTCACCCGACCTGACGAAAGAAGTCAGTACACGGCGCAGTAAAACCTTGACATGAGCACGTAATTCGGCCGGCTCAAAGGGCTTGGGGAGAAAATCATCAGCACCTACCTCAAAGGCCTTGAGTTTTTCGTCCAATTCATCTAACGAGGTGAGCATCATAATGGGAATACGCTCTGTAGCCTCGTTGTTCCGCAACCGGCGGCACAATTCATACCCATCGATGCCAGGCATGACCACGTCCAGAATGGCCAGGTCGGGCGTGCTCTCCTCTACTAATTGGAGAGCCTCTTCCCCGCTTTTGGCCTCGAGTACCTCATATCCTTCGGATGACAAGGCCGCGGAGACCAGTTTCCGAGTGGTAACACTATCGTCTACAACCAGGATGCGTACGCTCATAATTTTCTATGCTCGCTCTCAATCGTATCGAGACAAGAGATAAACGGCTACCAGAAACATTCCAAAATCATAGAGGACGCTTCTGTCGCCTCACGTTGCGCGCAATTTATATTTGCATGTTTTATGATAACAAAAAAATCATTGCATTTCCAGCCTTTTTCCAGACAAAATCATTACAATTTACCATCACCTCTGTCGCCAAGTGCTTGACATCCAGAATAAATACGGAAGAGACGCCCGCATAACGAAGAAAGGCGTTGAGAGCCGAAAGTCTGCTCTCAACGCCTTTCTCTTTGCACGGCTGCTTTAGAATTATATCCAAAAAAACACTTGGCCCCTCTGGACAGGCTTCCCAGGATACCCTACGGATATTTCGGATAGAGACTCAGATTACCTCAATGCTATCTCCCTCGACTACCTCGCCAATTACCCACAAGGGCTGTTCTATACGGGCGGCATCCTCCAGCAAAGCGGGGAGGTTCTCCGGAGGAACGGCCAGCAGCAAACCGCCGCTGGTCTGGGCATCGAAAAGCAGCATCTGCTCGTGTTCTTCCAGTTCCTCGGCAAAGGTGATGTGTTTCCCGAAGTACAGGCGGTTGTCCATCGAACCGCCGGGGAAGTGCCATTCCTCCGCATAGTGCCGCGCCCCGCTGAGGAAAGGGATATCCGCAAAGCGGAGGCGCAGCCCCACGCCGGAGGCCTCCGCCATCTCCCAGCCGTGTCCCAACAAACTGAAGCCGGTCACATCGGTGGCGGCATGTGCTCCGTGGCGCACCGCCAGGCGGGATGCATCCCGATTGAGGCGCGTCATCCAATCTATGGCCTCGCGGATGTGCGCCTCCTCCGCCTCGCCTTTTTTGAGGGCGGTGGTGGTAGTGCCAAAGCCCAGCGGTTTGCTGAGCACCAGGGCATCGCCGGGATGCGCCCCGCGCTTGGAAAGCATCTTGTCGGGATGCACGAAACCCAGCACCATCAGGCCGTACTTGGGTTCCTCATCCTGAATGGTATGCCCGCCGGCGATGACCACCCCGGCCTCGATGGCCTTGTCGGCGCTGCCCCGCAGGATGTCGGAGAGCACCCAGTTGGGCAGTTTGGGTGGGAAAGCGGCCACGTTGAGTGCCAGGAACGGTTCCCCGCCCATAGCGTACACATCCGAGAGACTGTTGGCCGCCGCGATAGCGCCGTAATCGTAGGGGTCGTCCACCACCGGGGTGAAGAAATCGGTAGTCACCACCAGGGCGCGGGCCTCGTCCAGCCGCCACACCGCCGCATCATCCGGGGAATCCATCCCGGCCAGCAAGTTGGGGTAGGAGCGGTTTGCAAATGCGTTTTGTAGAGGGCGCAGAACCTGCGCCAGCGTCTCCGCGCTTAATTTGGACGCTCAGCCGGCACAGGCGGCGTAACTCGTCAGGCGGATTTGGCGTCCGGAGGGGGGATTTGCGGGCATAGAGGTCTCCATTTGCGCAAATTTCGCTTGGGCGCGAACCTCACCGCGCAAACCTCACAGGTCTGGCAGACCTGTGAGGTCTCTGGGGAGGGGCGATGGGTTGCGCTTCTACTACGGGATAGTCGGCGAAACAGGCAAGGTGGGGGTCACCTCAGGCTGTTCCATGCTGGGAAGCGGAAGCAGGAAGGGATTGTCGTTGGGAACCAACATCACCTGGATACCCGGAGCCAATTGCTGGATGTACTCGTAGGTCAGCAAATCGGGGTTCTCTTTGAGAACATCGGCAATCATCTGCAAGGCTTTGGCCTCCGCTTCCGCCTGAATCAAGCGGGCATCGGCGTCACCTTTGGCAGCAATCACAGCGGCATCGGCCTTACCCTGCGCTACCTGGCGAGCCTGTTCGGCTTCCTGCTTCTTCTGCTCGACGACGAACTTGGCTTGCTGGGCCTGCTGTTCAGCAATCTGCTTTTGCTCTACCGAGGCGGCGTATTCCGGCGAGAAGGTGATGTTGCGCAAGATGAAATCGTCCAGCAGCAGGCCGTTTTCCTCCAGTTTGCGCTCCATCTCCGCCTGGATTTCCTGGGTCATCTCCAGACGGCGGGTACTGACCACCTCATCCACGCGGTATTGCGAGACGATATCGCGGATGATACCGCGCGCCAGAGGTCGCACCAGGTCGTCGGCGTAACGCTTTTGCCAGTTGATGTGCACCTGCACCACTTTGGTGGGGTCTACCTTGAAAAGCACCGAAGCGTCCATGAAAATTTCCTGTCCGTCGGCGGTGCGCGCCGCCACCGAGTCGTTGCCCTGCACCTGCCCCTCGGAAACCGTGCCGGACATGGTGTAGGTCTGCTTGGCAACGCTGTAGAACTCCACCCGCTCGAAGAAGGGGATAATCCAGCGCAAGCCGGGTTCCAGGGCCTGCTTGCGGTAGCCGTCGGGGGCCAGCGCCGAGATAACCACGCCGCGCTCGTTTGGCTCAATAAAGACGATGCCAGCGCTGAGGGTGGTCAAGACCCCGGCCAGCACCAGCGTGCCAATCATCACCGAGGTGAGTCCCTTGACGGGCTGCTTGCGCCCGGCGCGTATCACTATCAACACCAGAATCCCGAAGAAAGCCAGCCACGAAAGGTTGGCGATGGCTTGAATGGCAACAGCAACATTCATTGTTTCTTACTCCTTGTGTGTTCCTGCACTTGACAAAGGCCGCCTTCCCGAAGAAGGCGACAGAGGGGATTATACCCGCATTTTCGCCCCGGCGTCCGCAGAAGCATGGTATCATCCTCGCCATGACCTTCTGGGAAGGACGCATCGTAGCCCGCGATATCTACGGACGCCTGCAACTGGCCTGCCCCCCGGAGCGGATTCCCGCTCCCGGACAATACCTGCTGGCTTGGAATCCCAGGGATGCGGAGGCCCTTTTGGCGGCTCCCGTTTTTCTCGCCGACCTCCCCACCCCCGAAGAGGAAACCGCCTGGTTCGCGCCGGCAGTCCCGTATACGGGAAACCCCGGCGATACGTTGCGCTTGCGCGGCCCGCTAGGGAACGGTTTTCACCTCCCCGCCGGGGTGCGCCGACTGGCCGCCCTCGTCCCGCATCGTCCTCCCTGGCGGGTGCTGCCCCTCATCCGGCGCGTCCTGCAGGAAGGCGGGGAGGTCGTCCTTTTCAGCGGGCCGGAGGCCGCCGACCTGCCCCTCCCCGCCGCCCTGGAAATCCTGCCCCCCGCCGCCTTCTCCGAAACCCTGCGCACCTGGGCCGACTACTGGGTTGCCGACCTGCCCCCGGAAGATGTCGCCGCCCTGCCCTCCGCGCCCCTCCCCGGCGCGGTGCTGGTGGATACCCCCATGCCTTGCGGCGGCCTGACCGACTGCGGCGTGTGCGCCCTCACGCTCGGCGGCAAGAGCATCCTGGTGTGCAAGCAGGGGCCGGTGGTGAGAGGGAGGTAGCCCGTACGGCGTGCAGCGTGCGACGGACGACAGACCACTGACCACTCAGCCCAATCCGACTAATGAGACCAACAAGACCAATAAGACCAATGAACCAACCACCCATCCTCACCATCTTCGCCCACCCCGACGACGAGACCATGCTGATTGGCGGCACGCTGCGCCTGCTGGCCGAGCAAGGCTGCGCGGTGCATTACGTCTGCGCCACCCGCGGCGAAGGCGGCGAGACCGGCGAGCCGCCTATCTGCAAGCAGGAAGACCTGGGCACGGTACGGGAGGGGGAACTGGTCTGCGCGGTGCAAGCGCTGGGCGGGCGCAGTCTCACTTTCCTGGGCTACGTTGACCCGCTGGTCGGCCCCGACAACGCCCTCTATCCCTACACCGACGACCTGACCACCCTGTCCGGGCAAATTGCCGCCAGCATCCGGCAGTTCCGCCCCGCGGCGCTGATTACTCACGGCAGCAGCGGGGAGTACGGACATCCGGCGCACGTGCTCACCTGGCAGGCCGCCTTCATCGCCGTACAATCGCTGGGCGCGGAGGCCCCCGCTCTGTACTGCGTTTCGGGGATGTGGAAAGGCCATCCCCGCCCGCGCATCGCCAACCAGGACCAGGAAGCCCACTTCGTGCTAGACATCGCTCCCGTGATGGAGCACAAAATTCGGGCGGCGATGTGCCACAAGAGTCAGCACGCCCTTTTCACGCGGCGCACCTCGCAGGGAGCCGGCCGTCCCCTGAGCGTAGCGGAGGCCGTCGGTTCCTTCTCGGTGGAGAGTTTGCACCGCGCCCTGCCCGCCGACGGCCCCTTGGACGACCCGCTGGCGCAACTCCTGCGCCGCCTGCCAAACGTCACAGTCAGGCGGGAGCACTGAACGGGCGGCAGAACGGAGATGACGCTGTTTGTTTGTTCACAAAGAGCCACGGGGAACACGGAGTTTGCCCAATGAGATTTCCCCGCTTGACCGCAACGGTATGAACCCACTCCCGTTACCCCGTCTGATGAACGCCGCCGGTTTCGGCGGCTGGGTCTGCCGCCCCGCATGGCACGGCCTGCTGGAAGGCTTCGTTACCAATCCGCTTTCCTGGCAGCCGCGCACGCCGGCGCGCCCGCCGCGCTACGCCCAGGCCGCGGGGAGCATTCTCTTGCACACGGGACACCCCAACCCCGGATTGCGCGCCGCCTTACGCCGTTACGCGGATGCCTGGGCGCGCAGTCCCGTGCCTGTGTGGGTGCATTTGCTGGCAGACGACTCCCTGGCGGAGGCCCTCGACCTGCTGGAGGAGAGCGGCGCGGCGGCGGGGGTGGAAGTGCGCCTCCCGCCGGGGTGCGACGCGCAAACCGCCCGGCGCATCGTCCGGGCGGCGTGGGGCAAGTTGCCGCTGCTGGTGCAAATTCCGTGGGAGAACGCCCTGGCAACGGCGGAAGTCGTCTTCGAGACGGCGGAAGCGCCCGTCAGTCTGGGCGCGCCGCGGGGGGTGCGTTTTGCGAGAGAAGGGGAGCGCATCCACGGACGAATGTACGGCCCGGCGTTGCTGCCGCAAGCCCTGGCGCTGGTGGAAACCATCAGCAGGCGGGGCATCCCCGTCGCGGGGGCGGGGGGCGCAGTCACGCCGCGGGACGTGGAGGCCTTCTTCCAGGCGGGAGCCTCGGCGGTGCAGGTGGATACCGTCCTGTGGCGCGGGGGCTTCAGCGCTCCATCAGGATGGTCACCGGGCCGTCGTTGACCAGCGCAACCTGCATGTGCGCGCCGAACTCTCCGGTCTGGACGGGGATTCCAAAGGCGCGCAACCGGTCGGCGAAGAAATCCACGAGGGGGCGGGCCACATCCGGGGGGGCAGCCCCAACAAAGGCCGGTCTGCGCCCCTTGCGGGTATCCGCATACAACGTAAACTGGGAAACCACCAGGGCCGCGCCTTCCACATCCAAAAGAGAACGGTTCATTTTGCCCGCCTCGTCCTCGAAAACGCGCAGGTGGGCGATTTTTTTGGTCAGGTATTCGGCAGCGGCCTCTTCGTCGTCGGGAGCGATGCCCAGCAGAATGAGGTAGCCCTGCCCGATGGAGGCGATGGTGCGGCCCTCCACGCTCACCGAGGCGGAGGAGACCCGTTGGAGGACGACGCGCATGGTCAGGCCTCGTCGGAGAGCAGGTAGGCCATCAGCCAGCGGGTAACGGCGGTGAGGGCGTCGGTGTGGGTGCGCTCGTAGTTGTGGGAAGCGTCCACGCCGGGGCCGATGAGTGCCACGGGAGCATCCAGGCCGGCCCGCCAGGCGGCCTCGCCGTCGGAGCCGTAATAGGGGTAGATGTCCACCTTGTAGGGGATGGCGTGCCGGTCGGCCAGGCGGCGCAGTTTTTGGCTGAGGCCGTAGTGGTAGGGGCCGCCGCTGTCCTTGACGCACAGGGTGGCGTGGAATTCGTCCGAGGTCTGCCCGTCGCCCACGGCGGCCATGTCCAGGGTGAGCAGTTCGGCAATGTCCGGGGGGAAACCTGCCGCCGCGCCGTGCCCGACCTCTTCGTAGTTGCTGAACAGGAAATACGTGGTCTGGTAAGGCTGCATTTCCTCGGCTGCCAACCCCTCGATAGCGGCCACGATGTTGGCGACACAGGCCTTGTCGTCCAGGTGGCGGGAGCGCACGAAGCCGTTGTTGATTTCTACGCGCGGGTCGAAGGCCACGAAATCGCCGACTTCGATGCCCAGGGAGCGGGTTCCTTCGGCGGAGACGGTGCGGGCATCCAGGCGGACTTCCATCGTGGCGTCGCTGCGTTTGGTCTCGGAGACATCTTTGCCGTAAACGTGGCCGGAGGCCCTGTCGAGCAGGATAGCCCCGCGCACGGGGGCACCCCGCGAGGCAAAGACGGTGCAGCCTTCGCCTTCCGCGGTGTTCCAGGCAAAGCCGCCGATGCGCGTCAGGCGCAGGCGTCCGTTGGGTTTGATTTCTTTGACCATCGCGCCGAGAGTGTCCACGTGGGCGGTGACGGCGCGGGGCGCGTCGCTGTGCTGCCCCTTCCAGACGGCCAGCAGCCCGCCTTTGCGGGTGCGCTGCATCTGCAAGAAGGGAAAACGGCGCAGGTAATTTTCTACGAAGGCAATGGCCTGCTCTGTGTAACCGGTGGGGCTGGGGGTGTTGAGCAGTTCGGTCAGGAAGGAGAGCATTGCTTGCTCGTCGATGGGGGGAAGAGGGGGCATGGGAGGCTCCAGATGGGAGAGAAAGACCAAATAGTAAAGGCGGAATGAGGAATGCGGAAGGCTGAAGGCTTGCCGCTGTCCGCCGTCAGGCGGTATCCAGGGCTTCGAAGCGGCGGATGACATCCCGCCAGCGGTCAGGGATGGGGATGGTGGTGCCGGTCTGGTAGTCGTAGGTCACCAGGACGGTCTCGGCCGAGGCCAGTTCCTCGCCCGTCTCGCCGTCCTGCACAGTGTAGAGCATGGTCAGGCTTTTGGTGCCGATGCGAGAGATACGCACGCCCACCCGAACGGGCTGTCCCAGATGAATGGGCGCTTTGTAGGTGATTTGCGCCGTCGCCAGGATGAAGCCCAGCGAAAAAAAAGAACCTCCGGTCCACAAACCGAGCGCCTGGACATAGCCGATGCGGGCGTGCTCCAGATAGGTGAGGTAACGGGCGTTGTTGACGTGCCCCTGGGGGTCCAAATCGCCGTAGCGGACGGTGATGTCTTGAAAGAAGCGAAACGCGGGCATGGTGCGGATTATACCGCGCCGGGGAATTCCCGGAAACGAGACGCGGTATAATCCCCCGCATGAACGAGCACACCCCCCATCAGACAGCCCCCGAAGAGCATACTCCAAACCGCAGGAGCGGCACTCTCCGTTCTGTCTTCATCGGCCTGGTGCTGCTGATTGCGATTGCCGCGGCCAGCGCCTACGCAGGCTACAGCAGCGGGATGCAGCAACGGCAATCCGCCGCCGCCACCCAAACCGCCGCCGACATCCAGCGGCAATACGAACTGGGACTGCAAGACCTGGAATCCAAACGCTACGACTTGGCGCGGCAGCGCTTCGAATTCGTCCTGGAACACGACCCCAACTACCCCGGTGCAGTGGATAAACTAGCCGAGGCCATGCTGGCTCTCAATGCCACGGCCACGCCTACAGTGGTTCCTACTCCCACCGTCACTCCTACCCCTGACTCACGCGGCGAGCAAGAATTGTTCACTCAGGCACAGGCCGCCCTGCAAGACGAGGATTGGGACACCGCCATCGACACCCTCCTGGCCCTGCGCAAGCGCAACCCGGCTTACGAAACGGTCAAAGTGGACGATATGCTCTACATCGCCCTGCGCAACCGCGGCGTGCAGAAAATCCTTCAGGAGGCCGACCTGGAAGGCGGCACGTACGACCTGGCGCTGGCGGAACGCTTCGGGCCGCTGGACGCCGAGGCCAAGAGTTACCGCACCTGGGTCAGTCTGTACGTCACCGGGGCGAGTTTCTGGGAGATTGACTGGGGACAGGCTGCCTACTACTTCGGGCAGGTCGCACCGCTGGCGCCCAATCTGCGGGATGCCTCCGGAATGACGGCCTCCCAGCGCTACCTGATTGCGGTGCAGCACTACGCCGATTACCTGATGGACAACAAGGAGTGGTGCAAAGCGGAGGAGCAATACAACATCGCCCAATCGTTGGGAGCCGACGTAGGGAAGAACCTGACTCGCGCCCACAACAAATGTTCCCCGCCCACGAAGACGCCTGCGCCGACCACCCCCACGCCGGAGAGCGCTCCGCAGAACCCCACTCCCACGCCAGAGACCTACCCCTGACCCGATGAACGGCAGCAGTTCCCTGTTGAGCGTCCTGTACTGGCTCCACATGCTGGCGACGCTGGCCTGGCTGGGGATGCAAGCCGCGCTGGTGTTGTGGGTGCTGCCGCTCGGAAAGCGCTACCTCCCCCCGGAAGAACACATCCCTTTCTTGAGCCGCACGCTGAAACAGGGATTGCCCTGGCAATGGTTCAGCGCTTTGCTCCTGCTGGCAACCGGCATGTTCCAGATGAGCGCCAACCCCCACTACGAGGGCTTCCTGGCGATTTCCAACCGCGTTGGCGCGCGCGGCGTGAGGAAAGTGGACAAGTTTGCAAGTTGGCAAGTGGGGTAGTGGGCGAGTAGGGGGAGGTTGTTGCCGATATTTCATTTGGCGTCGTTCGTACCCCCGTTTATGCTATTCGTGCCCCTTCGTGCTAGCAGAACGCTGATGACGCTGATGCACGCCGATTCTCGCTGATTTTTGCCGCTTCATTTGTACTCCCCATTCGTGCTATTCGTGTCTATTCGTGTTCATTCGTGGAGATTAGCGAGGGCGTACAGGCACACTCCCGCGGCGACGCCCAGGTTGAGCGAGGAAACGTGTCCTTGCATGGGCAGGCGCACGGTTTGACGGCAGACTGCCCGCTGCTCGGCGCTCAGGCCAGTGCGCTCGCCCCCTAGCAGGAGGACGAGAGGAGGGCGGGCAGCGCGTAAAGCATCCAGGCCGGCGGTGCCGTGCGCCGAAGTGCCGTAAACGGCGTATCCGTGCCTTTGGCTCCAGGCGGCGAAAGCGGCGAAATCCGTTTGCAGCACGGGAATCCAGAAGAGCGCCCCCATGCTGGCGCGTACTGCGGTGGGATGGGTGGGGTCTGCGCCGCCCTCCAAAAGGAGGAGGGCATCCGCACCGACGGCATCCATCGTACGCAGGATAGTTCCAACGTTGCCGGGGTCTTGCGGGGCGACGAGAGCCACAACCCAGGGCGCATTCCGGGGGGAGAGCATCTCCAGGGTGCGGCGGGGCCAGCGGGCTACCGCCAGGATTCCTTGGGGGTGCTGCTTCTCCGCCAAAGAGGCGAAAACCTGCGGGGAAACGGGAACCGCCTCAAGGCCGCGCTGCCGCGCTTCTTCCAACAAACGGTAAGCAAATTCACTGGTCAAAATTTCGGGGGCGTAGAACAAATCCACAATCTCGAAGCCGCTGCGGATGGCATCTCCCACCTGACGGATGCCCTCAACCAAAAACAGCCCGCTTTCCCGGCGGGCTTTGCGCTGCCGGAGGGAACGAGCCTG
>JANTFR010000011.1 GCA_024763355.1 Anaerolineales bacterium | reverse complement strand
CGTGGACCGGAGACCGTGGAAACACCGTCCACCGCCCCCGGTCTGTCGTCCGAGGAAGAGGCCGTCCCTGCCGAAGAACTCCCCGATTGGCTGGCAGAAGCGACCGTGGACCGTGAACCAGAGACCGTGGAAACACCGTCCACCGCCCCCGGTCTGTCGTCTGAAGAAGAACTCCCCGATTGGCTGGCAGAAGCGACCGTAGACCGTGGACCGGAGACCGTGGAAACGCCGTCCACCGTCCCCGGTCTGTCGTCTGAGGAAGAACTGATTTCAGCAGACACCAGCAGTCTGCCCGACATGGATATCCCGGAGTGGCTCCGTCCTTCGGGAGAGGAAGAGGCGCAAACCGCTCCCGAAGCCGCGGAAGAGGACACCGACTGGCTGAACACGCTGCGTGCAGACACCACCGAAGAGGGCAGCGCCCTTGACACCGCGCCGGAATGGGCCTCTCCAGAGGGAGAGGAACCTGCGGCAGAAGAATCGGAAAGCGGCGTTTCTCCCTTCACGCTGGACGAATCTCTGGAAATGGAGTTGGGGGCACTGGAATCAGATGAAGTACCAGACTGGCTGGTGGACGTAGCGGAAACAAGCCCTGCCGCCCTCGTCGAGCCAGCAGAGGAAGAAGAAGAACCGGAAGAAGAAATCGAGCACGCTAATCTGCCGGCCTGGCTGCAAGAGATGAAGCCGGTAGAAGCCGTTTCTTCACCGCAACTGCTCCCGGAGGACGAAAATGCGCCCCCTGTGAGTGCCGGCCCGCTGGCCGGGCTGCGCGGCGTATTGCCCGCCTCCATTCCCCCCGCGCTCGTCGCCAAGCCATCCACTCCCTCCGTCAAATTGCACATCTCGGAGGAGGAAGAAGCCCACATCGGTCTGCTGCGCACTTTGTTGGAGCGGGAGGAACAACCGGAAAGCATCGCCGCTCCCTCGCCCGTCACATCCCAACGGATTCTCCGCTGGCTGATAGCCGTAGTGCTCTTCGCGGCAGTTACCTGGCCGTTGTTCACCGGCAGCGATGGGAACATCCTTCCCCAGGTGCCGCCGCCCGAAGTGCAAGGAGCCGTCACCCAAGTGGAAGCACTCTCCCCGCAATCCACCGTGCTGATAGCCTTCGATTACCAGCCCGCTTTTGGCGGAGAACTGGAAGCCAGCGCCGACGCGTTGCTCGAACACATCATGCTCCGGGGGGCGAAACTGGTAACCGTTTCCACCCAACCGGAGGGCATGCTGCTGGCCGAACACGCTATCCAGCAACACGCCCAGGAGCGCAATTACCGGGCGGGTGAGCATTATCTCAACCTCGGCTATATCCCCGGCGGCGTCACTGGGTTGAGCGCCCTGGCAGACAGGCCGCTCCTGACCATCCCGCAAACACCGGGGGGAAACCCCGTGTGGGAAGAACCGCTCATGAAAGGGATTAATACCTTACAGGATTTCTCCCTGCTGATTGTACTGACCGACGACCCCGATGTGGCCCGCGCCTGGATTGAGCAGGTACAGACCCGCGTTCCGGCGACGCCTGTTATCATGGTGGTCAGCGCCCAGGCCGCTCCGCTGGTGTACCCTTACTACGGGGAACAAATTGCAGGGCTGGTTGGCGGGCTGCAGGGCGGAGCCGCCTACGAAAGGCAAACCGGTCTCCAGGGGCTGGCACAACGATACGGCGGGGCATTCGGGAGCGGTACGCTGGCGGCAGTCCTGCTCATCTTATTCGGCTCCCTGGCGCAATACGCCTGGAGCACCATTAGAAATCAAAATACCCGCCAGAAGGGGGGACGCGAATGAACGAAACAGTCGGCATGTTGCTCGGGTTCATCCTCACAATAGCCGTTTTCAGTTACCTGCTGGGCGACAACCCCTTCTTCCGCGTTGCCGTGTACCTGTTCATCGGCGCTACTGCCGGATACACGGCTGCGCTGCTTATCTTCAACGTGCTGTGGCCACAGATGCTCCTGCCGGTGCTCAGCGGCAGCATCGCACAGCGGGGCGTCGCTCTCATCCCCCTGGCGCTAGGGGTACTCATTTTGATGAAGGCATCCCATCATCTGGGGCGCCTGGGAAACCCATCCATGGGGATGCTGGCAGGCATCGGGGCGGCAGTCGCCGCCGGAGGCGCTATCTCCGGGACGCTCTTCCCGCAAACGGCAGCCTCCATCCAGACGCTCTCCCCCCAGGGGGGCATGGGCATCATCAACGGCGGCATCGTCTTGTTGGGAACTATCACCACCCTGGCCTATTTCCAGTTTACTATGAAACGCACGGATACGCCCAAGGCCAACAACCTGGTTGAACTGTTGGGAGATATCGGGCATATTTTCATCGCCATCACCCTGGGCGTTCTGTTCGCGGGGGTGTATCTGGCGGCATTGACGGCGCTGATAGAGCGCGTAGATGCGCTGTTTTCCATCGCACAAATCCTGGGTATTTCTCTTTGAGGCATCATGGCTGCAATCGAAACCACTTCTGATTCCCTGTTGGCACTGGATATCGGCGCAATCACCACACGGGCCTTATTTTTTGATGTGGTCAACGGGCGATACCGCTTTGTAGCCGCGGGGAGCGCGCCGACCACCGCCAGCGCGCCCTACCACAACGTGTTGGAGGGGGCCCACATGGCGATAGACGACCTGCAACGCATCACAGGGCGGCGTTTGCTGGCCGATGATTCCACCGTCATCATCCCGGCGGCCTCTCCCGGCGAGGGCGTGGACGGGATGGTCACCACGCTATCCGCCGGAGCACCTGTCAAAGCCATCATCATCGGCCTGCTGGAAGATGTGTCTGTTGCCAGCGCTCGTCGTTTGGTGGAGAGCATTCCTGCGCGCCTGGTAGACACCTTTACCCTCTCCGACCGCCGCGGGGTAGAAACCCGTCTGGATACCCTCCTGCGACTGCGCCCCCACTTGGTTATCGTCACCGGCGGTACAGAGCAAGGGGCCAGTGCATCCATCAGCCGTCTTTTAGAGCCTCTGCGCCTGGCCCTGCGTCTCATGCCGCAAGAGGAGCGTCCGCAAATCGTGTTCGCCGGCAATTCCGCATTGCAGGAAAGAATTTCGGCCATTTTCGAGGATACGGCACAGGTATGGCTCGCCCCAAACGTTCGTCCTGCTCTTGATGAGGAACAAATCGTGGCGGCACACACAATTCTGGCGCGTGCCCTCCGGGAACATTACATCCATAGTCTGAACGGTCTGGGGGAACTGGATACCTGGTCAGGAGGGGTGACGATGCCATCCGTCACCGCGCAAGGGCGCATGGTGCGCTTTTTGAGCCTGGATGACCCATCCAAGGGGGTACTCTCCATGGACCTGGGGGCATCATCCGCCACTTTAACCGCCGCCTTTCAGGGACACCTGTACCCTGCTGCTTATGCTGACCTGGGGCTTGGCCCTCAAGCCGCCGGCTTGACTCGCGGCGACCCCTACGCGCTGCTGCTCCCCTGGCTCACCTTGCCGCTCGAAGCCGACGCCGTGCGCGATTACGTTTTCAACAAACCTTTGCAGCCTGCCAGCATTCCTTTGACGGCAGAGGAAACCGCCATCGAATATGCCATGGCCCGTTACGCCCTGCGTCAGGCCACGCTCCGGATGTTACACGGTATGTACGCCCAGAACGAGAGGCGCGCGCCTGAGTCGCTTCCTCCCGTGGAGCCTATCATCGTCACCGGCAGTGTTTTTACCCAAACCGCCAACCTGGGGAGGACCTTACTCACCGCCCTGGACGGGCTTCAACCCACGGGCATCACCACCATTCTGCTGGACCGTTACAACTTGACCACTGCGTTGGGAGCCGCGGCCAGCCTCAACCCCACCCTGGCTGTCCAGGCCATGGACTCGACCATGTTCATCCGCCTGGCACTGGTTGTCACCCCTCTCAGCACGGCCCGCCTGGGCACTCCCATTTTGAAAGTGCAATTGACCGACAATGAGTCGGGGGAGACTATCAAAGGGGACGTGAAGCAAGGCGGCCTGGCCGTGTTGCCTTTAGCGCCCGGCAGGCGGGGAACACTGCGTTTGCAGCCTCTCTACCGTACGGACATCGGGCTTGGAGCAGGGCACAAGGCGGCCTATGAGGTCAGCGGAAGCGCTCTGGGCATCGTGATTGACGCTCGAGGCCGCCCACTCCATCTGCACAAAGACATGGCCCGCCGCCAAGAGATGTACAAAAAGTGGCTCTGGCACCTGGGGCATTAATGGAAACGGCACAGAACTTGCACCGAAACCACCAACACCAAAGGTCAAGCCCATGAGTGGATTAGCCACCGCCTCCTACATTCTCCCCCTGACACTGATACGTCGGGAGCGCGCTTTCCCCATCCAGGGGAGAGTAATGGTACGACAGGGAGAAACCGTCAACCCGCAAACCGTGGTAGCCGAGGCCGACCTTGCGCCGGAGCACATCTTGCTCAACGTGGCAGCGGCCTTAGGAGTGCCGCCCCAAAAAGCCGCTTCTTTGCTGCAATGTCAGGAGGGAGAACGGCTGACCGAAGGAGACGTCATCGCCGAGACCCCCGGCAAATTGTTCCGCAAGACTTTTCGCGCCCCTGTCAGCGGCACCGTCGTTATGCTTCAGGGCGGAAAGGTACTGCTTCGCAAGGACAAAGACCCTATCCCCTTGCGAGCCATCTACCCCGGTACGGTGGTGGATATTTTGGACGACCGCGGCGTCGTCATCGAAAACACCGGAGCGTTGGTGCAAGCCGCCTGGGGAAACGGGCGTTCCACCTACGGCGTAGTGCGCGTGGTCAGCGAGAGTGCCGATGCCGTACTCACCAGCGACCGACTGGATGTCAGCCTGCGAGGCGCTATTCTGGTGGGAGGACGCTGCCTGGAAGAAGATGTCTTCGTCACAGCGGGAGAAATCTCCTTACGCGGCCTGATTTTAGGAAGCATGCCATCTCGTTTGGCCGGAGCGGCCCGTAAAGCGCCCCTCCCCATTCTGCTGACCGACGGGTTCGGGAATCTTCCCATGAACGCAGCCGCCTTCGAATTTTTGAGTACCAGCGACGGGCGCGAGGCATCGGTAAATGCCCACCCGTACAACTTCTACCGCGGCACACGTCCGGAAGTCTTCTTGCCTCTCCCCTCGCCGGGGAAACTTATGCCCCCCATGCCCCGCGAACTTTCCCCTGATGACATGGTGAAAGTGGTCACCGCCCCTTATCAGGGACAAATCGGATACGTAGTACGCGTTCTTTCCGAGCCGCATAAATTCTCGAATGGAATCAGAGCAGCGGCAGCTGTCATCCGCTTCTCCGAAGACAAACAAACCATCATTCCAATAGCCAATTTGCAAATTATCCGGTAAGATAGAGAATAATCATCCCCCGACACCCCAAATACGGGAAGCCAGGAACCATCCAGCACTTACACGAGGAGAACCATTATGGATTTTCAACAAGACGACGATTTCAACGCCTTCGAGGACACTTTCAGCGATGATGAAAGCGTAGAGAACGATAGTGGTCTGATAATGGATACAGACGACACCATGCCTTCCGACGACGGGGGCGGTGACAACCGTACCTTTCTCATCGTGGCGGGCATCCTGGGCGCCTTGATATTGCTGACTCTGGCCTGTATGGCGATTTTCCTGCTACGCGGTAGTTCTTCCGGCAACCAGGCGCGTCAGGCGGAAATCGCTACCGTCAACGCCCAGAATACGCAGGTGGCCGAGGCCCTTTCCATGACTCAACTGGCCCAGGCCTGGACACCGACCTTTACGGCCACCTCCATCCCCTCGACGGCCACCAACACTCCCACCGCAGTGGTCGCCATGCCTACGGATACCCCCACCCCGGCTGCTCCTACGGATACCCCCACGCCCGACCCGCGTCAGGCCACCATAGATGCGCTGGCTACCATCAACGCCCTGACCCAGACTCCCGGAGCAGGCGGCGGCGCCACCGGCACCGGGACCCCCTCCGCCACCGAACTCCCCACGACGGGCTTTGCCGACGAAGTAGGTCTGCCCGGTCTGGCTATTGGGGCGCTGGCATTACTGCTGGTCATCTTCCTGGCACGGCGTTTACGCACTGCCTCGTAATTGCATCCTGCACAAAAAACACAGAAAAGCCCGCCGAAGAGTACCCGGCGGGCTTTTTGCATGGCGGCAAAGACATCTCACACGATGCTCTGCGCCACTTGCTCTCCATATTCCAGCATGGCTTGCATGATTTCCGGAGAGCGGCCCTCGGCGTAAACGCGCAGCACCGGCTCCGTTCCGGAGGGGCGAATCAGGAGCCACGAATCATCTGCCAGCAAGTATTTGACTCCGTCCGTGGTGCGCACCTCGCTGACCTGCTCTCCGCCGATGGAGGCCGGAGCATCCTCCGCCAGGCGCTTCGTGAGAGCCGCTTTCGAGACGGGATGCCGGAGACGCAAGTCCGTGCGCCGGTAGTGCGCCGGGCCAACATCGGACAACAAATCCGTCACCAGTTCCGAGAGCGGGGCGTGCGAAAGGGCGACAATTTCCACCAGCAGCAGGCCCATCAAAACGCCGTCCCCTTCGGGGATGTGTCCCTGAAAACTGATGCCACCCGATTCCTCTCCGCCGATGAGTACATTTTCCCGCAGCATGTGGTCGGCGATGTGGTTGAAGCCCACCGGCGTTTCGTACACCGGCAAGCCGTAGCGCTCTGCCAGGCGGTCCACCATGCGGGTCGTGGAGACGGTACGCACCACGGGGCCGCGCCAGTTGCGCTGTTCCACCAGATGTTTGAGAGCCAGCGCCATGATTTTATGAGGGTCCACAAAAGCCCCGCGCTCGTCCATCGCTCCAATGCGGTCGGCGTCGCCATCGGTTGCCAGCCCCAGATCGCCCTTGCCGGTGCTGATAGCGCCAGCCAGCGCCCCCAGGTAGCGGGCAATCGGTTCAGGATGGACGCCGCCGAAGCCAGGGTTCATCTCGCCGCGGATTTCATGGACCTCGCAGCCCGTTCCCTGCAAAATGGAGCGAATGACGCCCCTCCCGGAGCCGTGCATGGAATCCACCACTACACGCGGGGGATTTTCAGCAATGGCATCGAAATCAATCAGGGTACGCAGGTGATTGAAGTATTCCGGCAGAGGGTTGAAGCGCTGAATCAGCCCGGCCTGGCGGGCGCGGTCATAATCCATCAGGTTGGGGCCGCGAGCGCGCTCTTCGTTGTCGTTGAGATACACCTCTACCCGGCGGGATTGCTCCGGAGAGGCCGAGCCGCCGTAAGCCGCCTTCAATTTGACGCCGTTGTAGCGCGGGGCGTTGTGCGAGGCGGTAATGACCACCCCGCCCACAGCCTTCAGGTTCCGCACGGTGTAGGAGATGGCCGGGGTCGGGGCATCAGACTGGGTGAGGCGCACCGTAAAACCGTTAGCCGCCAGAACGCGGGCCACCTCAATGGCGTAGCGGTCAGAGAGAAAACGGGTATCGAAGCCGACCACCATCAGGTTAGGGTCGGTCTCGGCGCCATTGCTGCTGCACCAATCCGCAGCCTGCACGGCGTCGGCAATGGCCTGGGAAACCAGGCGCAGGTTGTGAAAGGTAAAGGTATCTGAGATGACGGCTCTCCAGCCGTCCGTTCCAAAGTGGATGGGCATGGTGGTTAGGTAGTCGGGTAGTCGGGTAGTCAGGTAGTTAGGCAGTTGCCTGGTTGGGTAGTCGGTGAGGGAAGCGTGGTCTCGTGCACGGTCCACGGTCTACCGTCCGCGGTCCGTCGTCTGGCGTCCGTGGTCTGGCGTCTATGGCCTACCGCCCCACCTCCTTGACCATGTACAAATCGCCCATGCGGAAGCCGCGGGCGGCATAGTAACGGCGGGTACCGATGGCGGCAATCACTGCTAATCTGCGGTAGCCGCGGGAGCGGGCAATTTCTTCGGCGCGGGCAATCAGCCGCCGCCCCAGGCCGATGTGTTGAGCGGCCCCCTGCGCCTCACGCCCTACTTCCAGGGATTGGCCGTAAACGTGTACCTCCCGAATGATGGCCGCGCCCTTCAAATCGGCGAAGCCTAAATCGGGAGAGCCCTCCCCCGGTAGTGAGAGCCGCAGGAAGGCAGCCAGTTTGTCTGCCGGCGTATTGAAGGAGAGAAAGTGCTCCTCCGCAAAACCGGCGCGGTAGGTCAGGTCATCAAAGCGCAGAGTATCCAGAGCGACTTTTTGGCCGCGCACCTCCCGACAGCGAATGCACTGACAGCGCGTCCCGCGGCGCGCCATCTCACGGTGCACGTCCTGGCGCAAACTGGTGCGCTTGTTGCCATCCACTACGTGGGTCGAAGGGATGTCACGAATGACGCGGTTGACCCGGCAATAGCGCGGGATGGTGGTTTTGACCTCGGCCAACAGGTCAATCAGGGTTTCGGTATCGTAGGGCTGATATTCGCCGCGCTGCCAGTAAGCGTACAGGTCGGCATTGGCAAGCAACTGGGTGGGGTAGATTTTGAGTTCGTCAGGAGCCAGCGCCCCCTCACCCGCTTGCATGTCCATCGGCGTCTCATTCGTGCCCATTCGTGCCTCATTCGTAGACCAGAAGCGCGCGAAATCGGCGCGGTCGCTTTCGGTGGTCGCGCCCAGCAGGTTCGGCATCCAGTGGAGTACAACCTTGAAGCCGGCGGCGCGCAGCAAGGCCACCGCCCGGTAAGTATCGGCCACGGTATGCCCGCGTTGATTGAGAGCCAGAATGCGGTCATCCAAACTCTGCGCGCCCAATTGCACCTTGGTTACTCCCAGACGGCGCATGTGCTCTATCTCGCGAAGGGTGACGTGGTCGGGGCGCGTCTCCACCACCAAACCCACGTTGCGGTGTTCGGCGGTTTCGTTGCGGCGTTGGGCTTCCTCCAGAGTCTCAGAATCCACCTCGTTGAGGGCATCGAAACAGCGGCGGATGAACCACTCGCGGTAATCGCGGCGGTAAGCGCTCCACGTACCGCCCAGAACGAGCAACTCGATTTTGTTGACCGGATGCCCCACCGCGGCCAGGGAGCGCAGCCGCGCCCGCACCTGAGCATAGGGGTCGAACTCGTGCTGCAAACCGCGCATTGCCCCCGGCTCATCGGGCAGGTAACTCTTGGGCATGCGGACATCCGTGGGGCAGAAAATACACTTGCCGGGGCAGGGATAGGGTTTGGTAAGCACCGTCACAGTGGTCACACCGGAAAGGGTGCGGGTGGGCTTCATGCGGATGCGCGCCAGAAGCGCCGGGTCGGGCTGCCACTCGCCGCTCTCCACCAATTGCCGGTAGACGGCTACCAGCATGTGCTTGCCGGGATGCCCCCCCTCCGGCAAGGGGTTGTGACGGATAGCATCCACCACGTTTGCGCCGGCGCGCACTTCTTCCAGGGCGCGCCGGGCGGCGGCCAGTTTTTCGGGAGTGTAGCGGCGAACTTGCAGCCACTGCCGGGTGTGTTCGAGAGAGGTCATAAGGGTATAATGGCGGGCGTGAATACCGAAACCAGAGAGAAACTCCTGGCGCTCAACCGCCAATTTTACCAGACCTTCGGGGAGCAATTTTCCTCCACACGGCAGCGCATCCAACCCGGCGTGGAACGGTTGATGACCCGCCTGCCGCAGGATGCATCCATGCTGGATATCGGATGCGGGAATGGAGAACTGGCGCGCCGCCTGTCCCGGAGAGGGTATCGCGGCCCCTATGTAGGGCTGGACTTCAGCGCCCCCCTCCTGGAGGAGGCGCGCCGGAGACACGCGCCCCCTTTGAGGGCGCGCTTTTTCCAGGGGGACCTCAGCACCCCGGGGTGGGAGGCTCCCTTTGGGGACGAGGCCTTTGGGTACGCGTTCGCCTTCGCGGTGCTGCACCACCTTCCGGGGTTTGCAACCCGCTTGAAGGTCGTCCGCACCCTGAGGAGGCTGCTCCATCCCGGCGGCTTCTTCTTCCATTCCCACTGGCACTTCCTGAACAGCCCGCGCTGGCGAGCGCGCATCCAGCCCTGGGAATTGGCCGGCATCGCCCCCGAAGCGGTGGAGGCAGGCGATTATTTGCTGGATTGGCGGCACGGAGGGCGCGGGCTGCGGTACGTGCATGTGCTCGACGAGGAGGAACTGGCTTCGCTGGCCGAACAAAGCGGCTTTGTGCTTGTCGAACAGTTTTACTCCGATGGCAAAGAGGGGAATCTGGCGTTGTATCAGGTATGGCAAAAAAGGGGAGTATAATTGGCGCACTTTACCGCAGGGACACTACTTTATGAAAATTTTGGTCATTTCAGATATCCACGCAAACTTGAGCGCGCTGGACGCAGTGCTAAGCGACGCAGGCAGTTTCGACGCCGTCTGGTTCCTGGGCGACCTGGTAGGATACGGGCCTGACCCCAATGAGTGCATCGCTTTGGTGCGAGAATTACCCAATCTGGTATGTTTGAAGGGAAACCATGACGCTGCCGCGCTCGATGAAATCGACATTGATGCTTTCAATTCCGAGGCGCGCGAAAGCGTACTGTGGACGCGATTATCCCTCACAGAGGATAGTCTTGACTTCTTGAAACAGCAGGAGGCCAAGCGGGTCATCGCCAACGTCACCCTGGCTCACGGAAGCCCTCGCTCTCCTATCTGGGAGTACCTGCTGGATACGGACACAGCGGCGGCCAATTTCGAGCATTTCGAGACTCCTTTCTGCTTCGTGGGGCACACCCATGTGCCGGTCGTTTTTGAGGAGCCGGGAGAACTCTCGTTCACTGCGGGGTTGATGATACCCGCGCCGAACACTACCATCCAGTTGAGACCCCGTTCCATTATCAATCCCGGTTCGGTGGGGCAGCCTCGCGACCGCGACCCGCGGGCGGCCTATGCCCTGTTCGACCCCGAGGCACTCACCCTGGAGTATCGGCGCGTTGCTTACGATATCGCCAGTGTGCAGGAGCGTATGCGGGCGGCCCAATTGCCGCGTCGTCACATTCAACGTCTGGCCGCCGGGTGGTAAACAAAACGGGCACCGGAAAGCAAGCCGGTGCCCGTTTTCATTTGGGGGAAAACGCATCTGGCAATTATTCGCTTTCCCAAAATATCACCCGGTTGCGCCCGGCTTGTTTGGCCTGGTAGAGAGCCTGGTCAGCCCGGCCAATGAGGGCATCCAGTTCGGTCATATCCTCAGTCAACATGGCTCCCCCAACGCTGACGGTGACCGGGATTTCGTATCCATTGGCATGCAGCGGGTGCGCGCCCACTGCCTCATGTAACCGATGGGCTACCCGCGTAGCGCCGCGGATATCCGTATCCGGAAGCAGGACGACAAATTCCTCCCCTCCATACCGCGCCAGGATGTCAATCTCCCGAATACTCTGCCTGCAGGCTGCGGCAACTTTTTGCAAGGCAACATCGCCTATCTGGTGTCCATAGGTATCATTGACGCGCTTGAAGCGGTCAATATCTATCATCAGTACGGCTAAGGGGGCGTGGTGGCGTATTGCCCGACGAAATTCGAGAGAGGCAATCTGGAAAAAGTATCGCCGGTTGAACAATTGGGTGAGAGGGTCGGTAATCGCCAATCGCTGGGCTTCTTCGTACAGACGAGCATTGGAAATCGCCACGGAAACGTGTGCCCCAAAAGCCGAGAGCAACCGCAAGTTGGACTGCGTGAAATAGTTGGGCAGCGTACTGTGCACAGCAATAACGCCCAAAATATCGTCATGGGCTATCAAGGGCACGCCCAGCCACGAACGAATGTAGGCGGAGCGCTCATCTCGCGAGAGATGGGGATAATGGGCAACCGCATCCGAGACCAAACGCGGCTCAACACGGCGAACAACTTCAGCGTAAGGAGTAACCCCCAAAAGAGAGAATTTCATCCCCAGCATAGAGGGGTTTTCCTTCCACTGGTGTTCGCCAACCACTCGCAAGGTCTCCGGGCCCTCTTTGAGGACAACCACAGCCGTATCGCAGGCAACTACGTGTCCCAGCAATTCCAGAATTTTGCGGATGGCGTCCCGTTCATCCAGCAAACCGCTTACAATGAGGCTAACCTGCCGCAAGGTCTCGGCCTCTTCGGCGCGTTTGTGGGCATCTTCGAAAAGGTGGGCGTTATCCACAGCGATGGCCGCTTGCTGGGCAAACATCTTCAAAATGCGGATGTCGTTCTCGGTAAATTTCCTGCCTGCCTCGGAATCTATGATGCTGATAACTCCTAACAGGCGGCCGCGCGCCCGCAACGGCACGGCTATAACCGCTCTGCAATTGCTGGAACGGTAGCCCGGCAAACTTTTATCCCAGGCGTGGTAATCCTCCAGCATCAAGAAGTTTCCCGTCTGCACCACGGTACCCATTACTCCCTGCCCCACAGGGATGAAAATTCCATAGTAGGATTCACCCATGTTGTAACTGGCGACCACCTGGATACCGCCGCGCTCCGGCTCATACAATCCCAATTCACCGCCGGTAGCAAGCAAAAGCGCCGTGGCCCGGCGCAGTATGGCTTGCAGCAAATCCGGCACATCGAGTTGGGCGGAGAAATCTTCAAGAATATCCCTCAAGGCACCCAATTCATCGGCGCGCTGTCGTTCTTTCTCAAAGAGCATGGCTATCCGCAGCGCAACACCTATATGCTCGCCCCAAGTTTCCAGAGCGTTCAAGTCTGCAATATCAAAAGGAGAGGCTTCAGCCAGGCGGAAAATATACAATGCTCCCAAAATGTGTTTATCGGCGCGCAGAGGAACGCCCAGGCAAGCCCCCAGCCTCTCGGCAGCCCAATCTGGATTTGCCGCCGGATGCGAAGCATATTCTTTCAACATCACGGAGGTGCCTGTTCGCACAACATGCCAAAGCAAATCCTGAGGAGGTACGAGACCGCCAGCATATACACCGGAGGGCAAGTTGCGCGTGTAAGCGTAACGCAACTGCCCTTCTTCATCTTGCTGCACAAAACAAACGGCATGGGCTTCAAATAAGGAGATAGCCTGCCGCGCTCCAACCTGAAAGACCAAGGGGACATCCAAGGCGTGGCTGATTTCTCGCGCCGCCTCATTCAAACGCTCCTCCTGATATAGCATCCGCTGTGTGGCGGTATATAGGCGCAATGATTGCAGGGAGAAACTGGCGTACTCTGCCAATGCGGCCAGCAGATTCACATCAGCAGGCGAAAAAGCGTGGGGAGCGCTGGCTTCCAACCACAGCACCCCCAGTATCTCCCCATCTGCCAGAAGTGGAGCGCCCATCCATGCGGAAACATCTCTTTCCTGGGGAGCAGACCACAAGGGGCTGGCATGCACATCTTCCAACAAGAGAGGCTTACGGGTATCCAGGATTTGCTCCAGAACAGGCCAATCTTCCCACGCGACTACATCATTTTCGCGAAACGGGCAAGCCGCTTCTTTTTTGTGGCTCGCAGATTGCCAAGAGGCCATCATTCGCAAACGCCCCCCCTCTGCCAGCAAAATATACACAGCATTCACCGGGAACAGCGAGCAGAGGTGTTTTTTTAACATTCCCAGCAACACCTGCCCATCCTGGGATGTTCCCAAGTTTCCATCATTGTTGCCATTCATCCGCATACTACCATTACGATGTAATTGAATTGAGGCGGCACCGTGATTATTTTCTCCTCTTGTGCGTCTCCAACTGCCTTACAAACCGTTCCGGGACACACTTGTTGGAGAGCACCTTTCCTACCCATCTCCGAGAACATCTTCTTGCATCGCATATTAGCATACCACGCAATCGTTTCCCAGGAAATCTATAGCCGTACACTGCACTTTACTCGATACAGCATCAGGACAGCGTAAAATTTCCATTACAAATCACTTAGAGCCTCTCCGCGAAATGCTCCAGGGCAGGCATCTGCAGCTGTCGGGATATTCCAGCCTGCCTGGCAGCCCCGGAAGGTTACCTTAGATTTTTGGGTAGGGCATAGGCAGCGTACCGTTCGGTATAATTCTCCCTATGGAAGACATTATTCGCTCTGCCCGCCGTTTGTTCGGCATCAAGTTGACCTCCACTCAATGCGAGGCCCTGCGCGTGTACGAGCGGGAACTGCTACTCTGGAACCGCACGCACAATCTGACGGCCATCCACCGTCCCGAGGAGATTCGGACAAAGCACTTTCTGGATTCCCTGAGTTGTGCGCTGGCTTTTCAGCAAAGACCCCCACAGCGGCTGGCCGACGTGGGCACCGGCGCGGGATTTCCGGGCATTCCCCTCAAAATCCTGTACCCCGCCATGCACCTTACACTTATCGAATCGGTAGGGAAGAAAGCCGCTTTTTGCCGGCACATCGTAGACACCCTGCACCTTTCCGATGTGGAGATATACAAGGGCCGCGCTGAAGAAATTGGACGCCAAAGCACTCATCGGGAAGGGTACGATTGGGTGGTAGCACGGGCGGTTGCGGTCCTCCCCGTACTCTCGGAATACCTGCTCCCTCTGGCCCGTGTGGGAGGGCATATGCTGGCAATGAAGGGCGATACCGCCCCGGCAGAGGTGCAGCGCGCGGAACGTGCCCTGCGCTTGCTGGGCGGCACGTTGCGGGAACTCATCCCCGTGACGCTGCCCGGAGTGGCCGAACAGCGTTATCTCGTAGTGGTGGACAAAGTAGCAGCCACGCCCCCGCAATATCCCCGCCGGGTGGGAATTCCCCGCAAGCGACCGTTGTAAGAATGCTCACACTTCCTGCAATCCCAAAATGCGTTCCAGACTGTAAAGGCACAGGGCACGTTCAGGGCCGCCGTGTACTTTGGGATGGGCCTGCAAATCGCCATCCAGCCCCAAGGGAGTGACTTGTGCCCGCAGGGCGGCGCGTTTGGGTACGCCCCCTGCGGAGAGATTGATTTGAATGATATGGGCCTTCATGGGGTATATGCCTCCAGTTGCCCCGCTGTGATGCGCCACAAGCGTGCTTGCTGAATAAACGCATTGGGGAAATGGGTTAAATCGGTGGTAGTTGCAAAAACCTGCTCGCTACGCAGGAGCCGGGTGAGCAAATCATCCCGTCTGGATGGGTCCAGTTCCGCCAGCATCTCATCCAGCAAAAGGATGGGCCATTCGCCCGTGTGCTGGTGCATCCAATCCACTTCAGCCAGTTTCAAGGCCAGCATAGCCGTGCGCACCTGCCCGCGAGAGCCATAATGTCCCAAATGGATGCCGTTGGACAGGAAAAGCAGGTCGTCCCTATGGGGGCCGATGGTGGTGACGCCGCGGGCGATATCGTTGCGCCGCTCGGCCAGCAGTTGTTCCCGAAAGCGTTCCTGGATGGTATCCAGTGAGAGATGGCTGCGCTTTACCGCAGTATCAACAGGCAAGGCATACTGATTCTCTGCCTTTGGCAAGGGGTCGTAAGAAGGGCGGTACACCAGACGCAACACTTCGGCCCCCCGGCTGAGTTCCTGATGGACGCCCACCACCAGTTTCTCCAACTCGTCAATGGCCTGGATGCGGGCCTGGATAATGTGTGCGCCGGCCTCCGTCAGTTGAGCATCCCAATAATCCAGTTGACTCACATCGGCAGAACGCTCGCCGAGGGCCTTGAGGAGTGCATTGCGCTGGGTAAGCGCCTTTCGGTAGCGGGAAAGCGCCTGAGGGTAACGCGGGACAACCTGAGAGATGGTCATATCGAGGTAGCGGCGTCGAATCTCCGGCGCACCCTCGATGATTTGGAGCATGTGGGGGAGAAACAAAACGGCGTTGAAGCGTCCCAGCATGGCGCTGACCTTGTGTTTGACACCATCCAGCAAGGCCTCTTTCCGCAGGCGTCTTCGTTCCCCCAAAGGGCCGCTGCGTTCCTGGATGAGACGCACCTCCATACGGTGGATACGTCCTCCCCGCTGATACTCCGCCACAATGCGCGCCACGGCCAGGTCTTCCTGTCCTGCCGTAAAATTGAGCACCTGCCGGTCATCCCCGGTGGAGAAAGCCGTGAACGTAGCCAGGAAGTAAATGGCCTCCAGCAAACTGGTCTTCCCCTGGGCGTTGCCTCCCACCAGCAGCGTAATGCCGGGGGCAATATCCGTATCCAGACGCACAAAATTACGATAATTGGTGAGGGAGAGATGAGATAGCAGCATAAAGGTCATCTACGCGTGGAGGGGATGCACACAATCAAGTGCATCCCCTCCACGCATTAGAACCAGACGCATTTCAAGCGACCTGGGTGTCCTCCGGCACAGCATCCGCCTTGTAGATACTCAAGGCTTTATCCGTAAAGAGAACACCGTTAAGGTGGTCAATTTCGTGCTGGAAGATGCGCGCCGTCCACCCACTCAGTTTGAGTTTCATGGGCTGTCCACGGCGGCTTTGACCACGCACCGTGATGCGACTAAAACGCTCTACGTCACCCAAAAGACCGGGGATAGAGAGGCAGCCTTCTACGCCGACCTCCGTCTCCTGGGTATGGCGCGTAATCTCCGGATTGACCACGACGTACAATTTTGGTGGCGCTTCTTCGTCATCCCCGTACTCGACGACGATAACGCGCAGCGGCACATTGACCTGGGGGGCGGCCAGCCCGACGCCAGGAGCATCGCGCATGGTCTCGACCATATCATCTATCAGGGTTTGCAAAGATTCGTCAAAGCGCGTCACAGGGCGCGCCTTCCGCCGCAGGGTTGGATGGGGGACAGTGATAATTTCTCGGATACTCATAAGTTTTGCACCTTCACTTTCTTTTTTCTCTTATTCGCCGCCAGCGGTCTTTCCGCGGGTTTCCTCGTGGTAAATTTTTAGCCAGTGAGCCATACGTTTGTATTCTTGCAAATCTTGCTCCGCCTGACGTTTGCGTTTCAACGTATCCATACGCCAGAAAATATCCTGCTGCGCCTGGACAGGGTTGAAGATGTTATCGAAAGTAAACCGCTCGCCGCTGACATCAATGACCACATTGCCAAAGTTGAACAGAATCGGGATAAAGCCTTCCCGTTCTACCCCGATGGAGAGCACTCTCTCCAATGGCGCCTCTCTACGCTCCTCTCGGCCCAGGGGCTTGCGCTCGATATCGTACAGTTTTTCAGCGGTCACCTGATAGATGTCATTGCGCCAGTCCATATAGTGGTACAGCCACCAAAGGAAAACAAGCAGAGTCAGTATGAAACCGACGAACAGATTAAGATTGAAGGGCCGCGTCACGGTAATTGCCAGAGCAAACCAAAACAACAATCCCGGCAGCCACGTTCTGCGAAGCAAGACAAGCCAGTGCTTGCGGTAAACTATCCTGTCTCCATGCTCAAAACGCATTTTGAAGACATTAATTTCATCCCAGAAAGATGTTCGGGAGGGAGAAGATGACACGGATGGGACAGGCTCCCAGGTGGGCAAGACAGGTTTCTCAGGCCCTTCTGCAGGGGGCAAGTGCAACTGCTCTCTTACCGTCTGACGCATGTCGTACTCTTGAAGCGCCTTGCGGAGTTCCTGGGCACGTTTCCAGTGTTCATTCACCAGGGCTGCAACCCGCTGGGGAGCGGGTAAATCCCGCAAGACAATCTTGCCCGTAAAAGTGTTTACGCTGATATCTCCATAGCCCAGCCAACGACCTAATTGCCCTGTCTGGGTCTGGATAGACTCAATCGCGTGGAGAGGTGCCTCCTGACGACTTTCGTAGAGCCCGACAACCTCCTCTAGCCATACAACCCGTTGGTTGGTGACGATGTAGTAATCATTTCCCCAATCCACGTATTGCCAGATGCCCCACAAGAAGGCCACCGCCAACAGGAAAATGCCGCCCCAAAAAACAAAAGAAGCACCAATGTTTCGGCCACTCCACATCAGGAGAAGCGCCATCACAACCGCTACCAAGACGCCTCCCAGCCGCGCCCACAAAAAAGCGACGTGCTTGCGGGCTACAAGGTAGATACTCTCTCCCTCTCCCAACCAATCGAAATGAGCCGAACGTGCCAGTTGCCGTCCCCGCACAATCATCTTCAGGTTTTCGTAGAACTGGGGATAACGGTGAACGAGAAGATGGAAGGTGTCATCATCCAGATACGCCAGCACAGTGGGCGACTCTTCGGCAGAAACATGGGCGCTACGCCGATGGCTTAATCTCATCAGGCCCTCTTCACCGAAGTAGTCTCCGGAAACGAAGTTGGCCAGAAAACGCTCCTTTCCTTCTTCACCTTGCCAGACACGCACGCTGCCACGGTAGACCAGGTAGAATCGGTCGGCCATTTCGCCTTGCTTGCAGACCATATCCCCTTTTTTGTAATGCGCAAAGTGAAAATACCCGGCAATCTCGTTCAGGGCATCATCATCCAGCCCAACGAAAAGATGGGATTTGCGGAGCACTTGAAGGACGCGTTCTTTATCTTGCGGCATACACGTTGAGAACAGAAATCAGGCGGGACGGGGAAGCACCAGATTTGAATTTTAGCACATATTTCGGTACCGTCCCAAAAGCGAGACCATCACATCACTTCTGGGTATCGTTGCAGGTTCCGTGCCCCATTTATCAGCAATGTACTTGCCAGTGAACATAGCGTTCAAACAGAGTATAATACGGTAGCCAATCTTCGCCTGAGTATTCCTGGGGTTCCAATTTGTCCCGTTCCCGTACATCTCACATTCATTGCACATTTTACAAGACAAGCAACCGGGGTAATGCCGGGGATTCAATCCAACGGACTCGATAACTCCTTCCCCGTTATTCCGGCTTTGACAACGAGAATTCTTATCGCAATCAATCACTTTCTGCTTGCCTATAACACTATGTCCACTCCACTGAAAGACGCCCTCGCCAGAACACAGTCGCTTATCAGTCAAGCCACTATTTTCGTGGTAGATGACAATGCCTTCTTCCGCATCGGGCTGCGGGAGGTCTTGCGTAAGGCGGGTTACCTTGTCGTGGAGGCAGAAAATGGGGAACGCGCCCTCAAGAAGATGGAGACCAACACCCCCGATTTAATCATCTCCGACATCAGTATGCCTGTCATGGACGGTTATGCCTTCTTCAAGGCCGTACGAGAAAACCCGGAATGGGTGGGCATCCCTTTTATTTTCCTGACCGCATATAACACGCAAGGCGACATCATCGAGGGGAAAAAACTTGGCGTGGAAGATTATCTCACCAAGCCGATTGACTACAGCGAATTGCTCATCACGGTACAGGCCAAATTGGCACGTTTTCGCGAACTCAAATTGCTACAACTCCAGTTTGCCTATGAGGCCAGTCTAACCATGTTAGCTAACGCGATTGAAGTGCGCGATTCATACACTCGCGGCCACGTGGAGCGCGTCACCGCCTATGCCGAAACCGTAGCCAAATCTTTGCAGTGGTCACAGGAGGAAATCAACATCTTGCGTTTCGGGGCTATTTTGCACGATATCGGCAAAATACAAATTCGAGATGAGATTCTCCACAAGCCCGGCCCTCTCACACCGGAAGAGCGCGAGGAAATCGAGACCCACCCCATTGTAGGGGCGCAAATGCTTGCCGGCATCCCCTTTCTGGAGAAGGTTGCCCCCATCGTGCGCCATCACCACGAGCGCTGGGACGGTCAAGGATATCCCGATGGGCTGTCTGGGGAAGAGATTCCCATGGCAGCGCGGATTGTCACTCTGGTGGACACTTTTGACGCTATCACGACAACACGCCCCTACCGCGTGGCTCGCTCTCCCGAAGTGGCTAGAGCCGAATTGGCAAAGAACGCCGGTACCATGCTGGACCCCCATCTGGTGGAAGCCTTTCTGCAGTTGTGTAAGACAGGGGCTATCGAGACCATCGCCCGTCAATGGCGAAACGAGGCCCCTTGAAATGCGGGGGGCGCTTTCCCCAGCACTATCAGGAACGCCAAAATCCACGGCGGGCGGAACGCACATCTTCCGTAACGAGGAACGCTCCTTCATCCAGCGATTGAATGAGAGTCTCGATTTTGGGAATATCCCGCCGACGGGCACTGCAATACAGCACGTCAACCGTACCATCTCGTCCACGTCCCGCCACCTCCGTGACGGCAAAACCGGCAGCACGCAGCGCCTCCGCTAGTTTGACGCCCCGTCGGGGGCTAATGATGCGGATATTGACGAAACCAAAGGCCAGGCGGCCTTCCAGCGTGATGCCTACCACGTTGCCGGTGGCAAAACCGGCCGCGTAGCCAACGATGTTCAGGGGGTTATCCAGGTTACTCAACACATGGGTAAAGGCAATCACAAAAAGCGTAGATTGAAAGAATCCAAAAACCCAGGCTGTAGAGCGCCGTCCCCGCATGACGGAGAGAACTCGCAGCGTATCGAGGCTCATATCGGCCACCCGCAAACAAAAAATCAACGCGGCGCTGGCAAAGGCAGAAAGCGTCAGCCATTCCATAGCGGTACCTCTTGACAGGCAGGGTGCGACGTGTCTGCTACGCCGCACCCTGAAGTGTTGGAAAAACCGAAATTAGGTTGGACCTTGCGGCAGGATTACGAACTGCCGGCAGATTCTCCTTCTGTGTCCTTCAGACCGGTCAGATACAACTGCGTGTACTCTTTGAGCATCCGGCGGGTGGAGAATTGAGGCCCTAAGGTGCGGATGGCCTCTTTCATGCGGGCAATCCATTCTGTGGGGAGACCGCTACCGGAACGCTCTTTGTAATACAGCGGGACGATTTCATTTTCCAATGTATCGTACAAATCACGGGCGTCGGCTTCATCCTGAACCGCGGGGTCTACGGGGTCAACGTCCTCGCCAATGGCCCAACCGTTGCGCCCGTTATAGCCTTCTCGCCACCAACCATCAAGTACCGAGAAGTTAAGCACCCCGTTCAGGGCGGCCTTCTGCCCGGACGTGCCGGAGGCCTCGTTGGGGCGACGCGGCGTATTCAGCCACACGTCTACGCCCTGCACCATGTAACGTGCCAGGTTCATGTCGTAATCTTCCAGAAAGACCAGCCGCCCACCGTTCTCGGCCTTTTTGACCGCCCGGTACACTTCCTGAATGAGCAGTTTTCCGGGTTCGTTATCTGGATGAGATTTGCCGGCAAAGATGATTTGCACCGGCATATTGGCCTTGTTGAGAATACGCAGCAAGCGGTCGAAATCCCGCAAAACGAGGTTGGCGCGCTTGTAGGGAGCAAAACGCCGTGCAAACCCGATGGTCAGGGCGTAGGGGTCCAGCAAGACGCCGCTCGCAATGACCTGCACAGGATGAATGCCGTCGTGCATCCACTGACGGCGGGCTTTCTCGGTGGCGTAGAGCACCAGTTTGCGCTTCAGGTGCAGACGCACCGCCCATAGTTCGGCATCGGGAATGTCGTTGATTCGTTCCCATATTTGCGGGTCATCCGCTTTTTCAAGCCACCCATCACCCAGATAGCGGTCGAAGAGCAGATGCAGGCGTCTCGCCAGCCAGGTACTGGTGTGGATGCCATTGGTAATATGCGTAATGGGCACATCATCCACCTTGCGGTTGGGCCACAAGAAATGCCACATTTTGCGCGTGACATGGCCGTGCAATTCCGACACGGCATTGCAGTGTTCGGAAAGACGAATGGCAAGCACTGGCATGCTGAAAGCCTCACCCCAGTGCCGCTCACAACGCGCCAGGTCCATGAACTCATCTCTGGAAATACCCAGTTGCGGCCACAGGTCGGCGAAATACTTGTCAATCAGCCAGGTGGGGAATTCGTCATTTCCGGCGGGCACGGGAGTATGCGTGGTGAAGACGTTATTGACGCGCACCATCTCCAAGGCGCGTTGGAAGGGAATCCCTTGCTCGACGAGTTCGCGGGTGCGTTCCAGGGCCAGGAAGGCGGAATGTCCTTCGTTCATGTGCCATACCGAGGGGGAGTACCCCAGCGCCCGCAGGGCGCGCAACCCGCCGATACCCAGCAAAATTTCCTGGGAAATGCGCACTTCGGGATTTCCACTGTACAAACGGGTCGTCAAATTCTGGTCAGCAGGGGTGTTTCCGGGAACACGGCTATCCAATAAGTAAAGGGGAACACGTCCTACAAGGACCTGCCACACCCGCAATTTGACATCCCGCTGCGGAAGATGGACGCTGACTTCCAACGGCTGCCCGTTTTCCATCATGACCGGGCGCACCGGAGCCTCGTCCACGTTCAATTCAAACGGACGGGCCTCCTGCCATCCGTCTTCTGTAATCCGTTGGGAAAAGTAGCCGTGGGTGTACAAAAATCCCACCCCGACAAGAGGTAGTCCCAGGTCGCTGGCCTCTTTGAGATGGTCACCGGAGAGTACCCCCAGTCCTCCGGCATAGATGGGAAGAATTTCATGCATCCCGAATTCCATCGAAAAATAGGCGATGGTTTTTCCGGCCAAATCAGGATACGTTGTGCGGAACCAACTGCCATCCGCTTTCAAGTATCGGTCAAAAGTGGAGAAGACGCGGTCATAACTCTCCAGATAGTACCGATTCTGCGTGACGGCGTTAAGTTGCACCCGGCTGGCCTGCTGGAGAAAAGCAATAGGATTATGGTAGGTCTTCTCCCACAGGTCGCGGTCAATTTGCAAGAACAACCGCAACGCCTCAGGATGCCATGTCCACCACATGTTGTAAGCCAGTTTGCCCAGGCGGTTTATGCGCCGGGGCAAATCGAAGTGTACCGGAGTATCAACGTATAGCGTTGAGTCTGGAAGGGGAAAATCCATAGAAGCCTCTTTTGTCATCTTCCGCAGAAGATAGATTCCGCAGGCAAATGCGCCTGTTTATAACCAAAGTAATTAATCTTACCACGTTGTCATCATCCCAATTCTCGGGGAAAATGAGTGAAAAGGGTTCCATAGTCTTAAAAATTGCCAGGACAATGATTCGTGAGCGCCTTTTGCCGTAAACACACAAAATACCCGGCCTAGGCCGGGCATTTTGTGCAAAGCGCAGTGGGTTCCTCCCCCGCTGACATCTTTTTCCGCCTGCGCGCACCCTCCCCCCGAAAAAGGCGTATGCCAAACTACGCATCTCCCCATCCTGACGTATTCTGACACACGCACGGACGGGCTATTTTTCCCCTGCGAAATAAGCCCGTGCAGGTATGTGCAACCCAAAGACACCAATACTATACTGGTATATCGTTGCAAAAACGTCCCAAAAAGTGTTGCGTCCCCCACGTTTTCAGACTAAAATCAAAAGGACCACCTGACAAATGCGCAAGGTATGGGTTTTCGTAATTATGAGCATTCTCCGCATCTACACGCTGGGGCTTCCCCACATCAAAGTGGACGATGAAGATAGTGAGATACATTTGCCGCGCAAAAAGTCTCTGGCACTACTTTCTTACCTGGCCCTGAAGGAAGAGGCTGTATCGCGCCCCATCCTGGCTCATCTCTTGTGGGACACTCCCCGGCAGGCATCCACAGCCCACAATCGGGATGGGCGTGACCCTGCTCTCGGAAATCTCCGGCGGGCACTACACGATTTAACCCATACCACAGGGTCACAATGGTTTGAGATTAGCCGTTCCTCAGTACGGTTGAAGTCGGAAAATAGATGGGTAGACGCCCTGGAATTCAATGCCCTGAGCAACCTGCGCACATCCCCTCTTGCACAGAAAACGCCATATGACGAGACGACCATTCGCAACTGGAAAAAAGCCGTAAAACTTTATCGCGGGCCCTTTCTGGAAGCATTGCATGTGCATGCCCATGCTTTCAACTTGTGGAAAAGCGAACAAGAACGGGTCTGGGAAAAACGGTTGCTGCTCGTGCTGCGCAATCTAACGCAGGCATTGTTTGCACGTCGGGAGTACGAGGAGGCCCTTTTCTATGCCACGCGTTGGCTCCATGTGGAGGAAAACGACGACAATGCCTATTTACTCCTCATGCGAATTTATGCCGCCACAGGACAACGCATCAAAGCCATTCAACAATATCAAGCCTATCGGCAGATGCTGAACGAATACGGCTTACCGCCAAATCCTGAGGTGCAAAGCACCTATCGGCAAATAATCGGTGAAGATGGTACTACTCTCACCTCGGCGTTCTCCCCACTTCCGTCCTCTCCACCTATCCAAGGGACCGTCAATACATCCCCTTCCCTAAAGGAAGCGTTGCGACTTCCTGCTTATTTCAATCCTTTTGTCGGCAGGGATGCGGATATAAGCGCCATTATCGCCCGCCTGCAATCTCCGGAATGCCGTCTGCTCACCATCGTCGCTCCGGGCGGTATGGGCAAGACCCGTTTAGCCGTTCGGGTGGGAGAGATGATGCAGGAGGATTACCATGACGGGGTTTTCTTCGTAGACCTGAGTCGTTTTGATTCAAAGACGAACCTTTACGATGCCTTACAAAGCGAACTCATCCCGGAACATACCCGCACGGAGGACGCCGCGGGGAGTCTCATCCGTGCGCTGCACGGTAAATCCGTATTGCTCATTTTGGATAACTTCGAACATCTGATAGCCCAGGCCACGCTTCTACATCATCTGGTCAGTGCCCTCCCTCATTTGACCATCCTGGTTACCTCGCGGGAGCGTCTCAATCTGCACGGAGAATGGACGCATCCTCTGGAGGGTTTGTCCTACCCCCAGACAAGTGAGACGTCGTCCAGTCTGATGCCGTTCTATGGCCAATACAGTGCCATTCAGTTATTTGTGAACCGCGTCCGGCAAAATGTCGCCCGTTTCCAGATAACCGACCGAAACAAGGAGCAGGTAGCCCGCATCTGCCGCTTGACCGAAGGAAGTCCACTTGCCATTGAGATGTGCGCAGCATGGGTACCGCAATTCCCCTGTCAGGTCATCGCCGATGAGTTGTCCGTCCGGCTAGATATCTTGCAAAGCCATGACATAGACATCCCGTCTCGTCAACGCACCTACCGTGCTTCCTGCGATTACTCCTGGGAGTTGTTGTCCCCTCACCACCGGGAAAGTCTCTACAAATTAAGCATTTTCCGCGATGTGTTTGATTACCAGGGGGCCAGAGAAGTCGCCAACGTCTCCCTGGGAGATTTGCGAGCATTGGCAGACAAATCCTGGATACGCAATACCCCCCGGCCGGGGCAATACCACATCCATACTTTGCTGCACCAATACATTCAGGAAAAACTGGCACAGCAGTCCCAGTTGCGAGAGGAAACCGCCGAGAGACATGCCCGCTACTACGCAAGATATCTGGAGAAAACATCCAGAAATTTCCTTGGTCTGGGACAAAGAACCGCCCTGGAACGCTGCAACGAGGACCGGGAGAACATCCATGCCGCCTGGGAATGGGCAATCCACCACCGAGATTACGCGCTTTTAGAGATGATGCACGTCCCCCTTTTCAAGTTTTACCGCCTCAAGAACCTGTTCCGTATCGGCAAGCAACGCTACGGACAGGCCATAGAGGGGTTGAAAAGCACGGAAGGCGTCTTCCCTGTAACGCTGCGCAACCACATTCATAACCGATATGCCTGGTTCTTGTACATTCTGGGAGAATATCGCAAAGCAGAAATCATCTGGCAGAAGGGGTTATCCATTGCCCAGAAAACGGGAGACGTAATGGAGGAGGCCTTTTGCCTCTTCAATCTGGGCTTGATATCCCAGGTGGTCGGCCAATGGGAAGATGCCTACGGCAAAATCTTCCGCAGTTTAGAGAAATACCGTCAATTGGGCAATGCCCACGAGACTGCGAATTGCCAAAAACAGTTGGGGTACATCCTTGCCCTGGAGGGCAGGCATCCCGAAGCCGAAAATTTCTACCGCCGCTGCTTGAGAATCTATGAAGACGTGGAAGACCAGTATAACATCGCCGTGGTAAACGCCTTCCTGAGCGATTGTGCCTACGCCCAAGGACACATCGTTCAGGCCCGCCTTTTAGCGCAACGTTCCCTGGAAATCGCCAACCGGCTGGACAACAAACGCCTGCGGGCGTTGGCCTTGAATCGCCTGGCCCCCACCCTGCCCCATCACGAGGCTATCAAAATTCATCACACCATCGTCATGCTGTTAGACTCCCTGGGAGACCGTATCCGAGTTGGCATCGCCTACAACAACCTGGCTGGGGCGCTCATCAAGATGAAAGAATACGCCGAGGCAGAAAAAGCCTATCTCACCGCTATCGAAATTTTCGAAGAGAGTCAGGATAAACGAGGACAATTTTTCACCACGTTCAACCTGGGACGCCTGCATATTGCATGGGGACATCCCGAAATCGCCCGCCGCCACCTAAGCGATGCTCTCATGCAAGCCATCCAGATGCGGTCGGCAACAGACCTGGAACTCTACGCCCTGAGCGGGTTTGCACTCTATTTTCAGAGTTTCGGCGCCTGGGAACGCGCCGTGTGCCTGGCAGCCACCATTTTGCAGCATCCCCAGGCTGAGAAAGATGCCCGCCAATTTTCAGAAGAAGTATTGAAACAAGCCGCCCAGGCATGGGGTGATGAAAATGTGGCTCAGCGAATTGTGCCTCTCCCTCCGGCGCAATACGAATCCTTGAAGAAGGTTTTGCTCAGTACGGGGACTTGCACACCGCCGGAGGCGCTGCTTCCCGAAACAGTCCCCCTGCATCCGGGCGAAGCGGGGTAACGGCAGTTACAACTTCTACGGGCAATGCGCCGTACAGATGCGGAAAGACATCCTCGTCTGCCGCCTCCCACTTCAGGGGGGCGGTCAGTCTTTTTACGGGAACCCACAGCAAAAGGAGGTCTGTGCGGCCGGCATAAAAACGGTTGGCCGTCGCTGCCGCCTGTTCGGGGCGGGAAAAGTGGATGAAGCCTTCGCTCTCCAGCGAGGCAGGGCGGTACACGCCCTCTCGCAGGGAGCGTTCCCAATCCGGGGAGGGGCAAATGTGGACGATGCAGTCGGGCATGGGTGCGTGAGTGGTTTAAGACCTCACAGGTCTGACAGACTTGTGAGGTCTGGGGATGGGTGAGGTCTGGGGGTTCAGGTACGGATACGCAGCAGGCGGGGATGCCCTGCCAAATCGGGGAGCACATCCACGCGGGCGCGGGGGAAAACTTTCCGGGCGGCGCGGGGGGCAGATTCGCCCTGAGATGCCTCAATTTCCAGGAGCAGCAAGCCGCCGCGGGCCAGGCGCGTCTCCGCCTGCGCCAGCAATCGGCGGATGAGGTGCAATCCATCGGGGCCTCCGTCCAGCGCCAGGGTCGGCTCCTTCCCGTAAATCGGCAGGCGGCGGAGAGTGTCCACAGGGACGTAGGGCAGGTTGGCGCAAATCAGGGGCAGGGAGCGGGGCGCAAGCGGGGAGAGCAGGTCGGCGCACAGGAAATCCAGCCGGGGGGTGAGGTTGTGGCGGCGGGCGTTGCGCCGCGCCAGGTGCAGGGCGGCAGGGGAGAGGTCGGCGGCAAGCACCCGCAGGGAGGGACGCTCGGCAGCCAGGGTGACGGCGATACAACCCATGCCGGTTCCCACGTCGGCGGCCAAATGCACGTCGGGACGGGCGCGCAGCCAGGCGAGGGCGGTCTCTACCAACAGTTCTGTTTCGGGGCGCGGGATGAGGGCCTCCGGGCCGACCTCGAAAGTTCGTCCGTAGAATTCCCACTCCCCCAGGACGTAGGGCAGGGGCACGCCGGCGCGCAGACGTTCCAGCGCCTCCCGCAGGGCCTCCTGCTGAGCGGAAGTGAGGCGCGCTTCGGGATGAATCAAAACCCAGGTGCGCGGCACCGCCAAAAGGTGCGCCAGCAGCACCTGGGCATCCAGGCGGGCGGTTTCGCTATGGGGTTGCAGGGCTGCATACGCCGCCTGAAGCGCATCCTGAAGTTGTGTTGCGCGTCTCATTCGTGCTCATTCGTGTTCATTCGTGGACTCAGATTCCCGCCGCAGCCAGCCGCTCGGCCTCGTCGCGGGTCGCCAGTTCGTCGATGAAGTTGTCGATTTCGCCGTCCATCACGGCGGGCAAGTTGTAGGAGGAGAGGTTGATGCGATGGTCGGTGACCCGCGATTGGGGATAGTTGTAGGTGCGGATTTTCTCGGAACGCTCCCCCGTCCCCACCTGGGAGCGGCGGTCGGCCTCCCGCTCGGCGCGGCGTTTGGCCTCTTCCATCTCGTAGAGCCGCGCTTTGAGGATGCTCATCGCCCGCAAACGGTTCTGCAACTGGGAACGTTCGTCCTGACAGGCCACGACGATACCGGTCGGGAGATGGGTGAGGCGCACGGCGGTGGAGTTCTTTTGGACGTTCTGGCCGCCTGCTCCCGCCGATTTGTACACGTCGATTTTGATATCCTTGTCGGGGATTTCGATTTCCACGTCGTCCACTTCGGCCAGCACGGCCACCGTAGCGGTGGAGGTGTGGATGCGTCCCTGCGATTCGGTGGCCGGGACGCGCTGGACGCGGTGCACGCCGGATTCGTACTTCAGGCGCGAGTAGGCTCCCTTGCCTTTGATGAGAAAGGTGATTTCCTTGTAACCGCCGATGCCGGTGGCGTTCTCGGAAAGGATTTCCACCTTCCAGCCCTGCCGTTCGGCGTAGCGGCTGTACATGCGGAACAGGTCGGCAGCGAACAGGCCGGCCTCGTCGCCGCCCGCCCCGGCGCGAATCTCCATGATGACGTTGCGGTTGTCGCGCGGGTCTTTGGGCAGCAGCATCCGGCGGATTTCCTCTTCCAGGGCAGGGATTTGGGTTTCCAGTTCGGCGGCCTCCATCGCGGCCAGTTCCTGCATTTCGGGGTCGCTCTCGCCGGATTGCATCGCCCTGGCCTCCGCCAGTTCTTCCCGCATCCGGCGGTAACGGCGGATTTTCTCCACGAGGGGTTCCAGGTCGCTGCGCTCCTTGCCCAGTTCGGCGGCGCGCTGATAGTCATCGCCGACTTCCATCAGTTGGCGGGTCAGTTCTTCGTAACGGTCTTCGATGGCTTTGAGTTTATCGAGCATGAGGAAAGTGTAAAAGTGTGCGAGTGGGGGGTGCATGCAAAGTAGAAAAGCAAACCTCGCTGAGCGGAGGCGGCGTAGCCGCCGTAGTCGAAGCGCTTGAGCAGAGATGTCAAGAAACCTGTGAACATCTCGACTTCGCGCCCTACGGGCGCTCCGCTCGACGCGAGGCAACCTGTTCTACAACATTTGCGTGCATCCCCAGGTGAGAAAGTGGGAAAGTTGGCAGGTTTGCAGGTGGGGAAGTGGGTCTTCGAGGGCTTTGAGTTTATCAAGCCTGGGGGAAAATCGGCAGGGTGGGACACTTCGCAGGCTGTACTCCGTACCCCGCACCTGGCACGCCGCACCTGGCACTTGATAC
>JANTFR010000010.1 GCA_024763355.1 Anaerolineales bacterium | reverse complement strand
GCGGGGTCTTGCGCCACCGGCGCGCCGTAGGCGGCGTCGATTACGCCATCCACCGCGGGAGAAGCGGAAAGGCTGTGGGAATCGTCTGGAGATGCAGCCCCGCGGGCAACACCGGCTCCCAGAGGGCCGGTCATACCCATCAAAAGGGCCGCAATCGCAAGAATGCGCCAGGCAAAAGCAAGATGGGATTTCATAACGATATTCTCCTTTCAGAAGGGGGGAAGCGAAAAGACAGGCGAGGACAGAAAACGCCGATTTTCCATCCTTACGCATGTGCCTAAAATAAAAACGACCTGTCAGCCGGCAAGGCTCTAACAAGTCGTTTTGGCGCGCGCCGCAGGGAAATAATTTCCCATTGAGACAGAAACGCGTCCGGGAATACTACTTCGTTCCATTTCGTAAGAATAACGAACGAAAGTAACCATAGGCCACCCTATTTTACCCTAAAACGGCGAAGATTCCAGACCATTTGTAGGAATTCCAAACAAATCACAGATATTTTGTAACTATGCCCAACTATCCCCCGGAATTCACCCGCGAGGCCTGCCTTGCCGAAGGCGCGCAAAGCGGCGAGTGGTTCTTCCTCGCCGCAGGCTGGTCTTTTACAAGGTCGAAGGGGGACTTCGTAGCAATGGCTATGGTTTGAGCCACCGGCGTACTTCCCCCCTCCGCTGGCCTTCTCTACGGGTGAGGGACTTTGAGTTCCACCGTAAAGGTGCTGCCCTCTCCGGGAGTGCTTTCCACCAGAATGCGGCCTCCGTGCTGCTCGACAACCTGTCGGGCAATGGATAACCCAAGTCCCACGCCGCCGAAGACGTATTCGCCAATCTCATCGGTGTGGAAGAAGCGGTCGAAGATTCGGGGCAGCACTTCGGGGGCAATGCCCACCCCCGTATCCCGAAACAGAATTTGCAAATCGCCGTCTCGCGTTATCACTTGCAGGGACACGTCTCCCCCCTGGGGACTGAATTTGATGGCATTATCCAGCAAGGCCTCGAAAGCGCGCTGCAAAGTCTTGGGGTCGGCAGGGATTTTGGGAATATCCGGGGGCAACTCCACGTGCAAGCGCACGCCGTTCTCCTCGGCGGAGGTGCGATATTTCTCCACAGCGGCAAGCAGCAACTGGCCGATGTCCGTGGGCTGGAATTCCGCGAAAATGAGGTCCAGTTCCTGCAAGAAAAGGATATCGTTGACCAGGGTGATGATGCGCTGCACGTTTTGGTCCACGGTATCCAGGGCGGCATCGCGCATAGCGGCACTCACATCGGGTTGACGGGCGACCTGCAAAAAACCGTTCACCGCCGTCAGAGGGGTACGCAATTCGTGGGCGATGGTGGTCAGGAATTCGCGGCGGGCAAACTCTTCCTCTGCCAGGCGCTGGTAAGCCGCCGAGAGTTCCGTAGCCTTGACGCGCAACGCATCAATCGCCATTTCGTCGTTCTCGCGCAGACGGCGGCTAACCTCCCGCACCATTGCCATGGACATGCTGGTGCTGTTTTGGAGCACCCGGTCAAAATCATCTTGCTTGATGGCGAGCACTTGGGTAGGTTTGACCGCCTGCACCGTAGCAGCGCGAGGCGCGTTGTGGATGAGGGCCATCTCGCCGAAGAAATCACCGGTGTAGAGGTGCTTCAGCAGGCGCACTTCCTCTTCGTTGATGACCTTGGTGACGCGCACCTCGCCCTCCAGGACGATGTAAAACGTGTCCTCTACAGCCCCTTCCAGGCACAAGACGGTATCGGCAGGCACAAAACGCACCTCACCTGCAGAGACCAGTTCTTCGGCATCGCTGCGCGGCATGCCGGGAAAGGCCTGCTGCAAGACCTCAAAGGGTTGCAGTCCGGGTATCTCCATCGGCGTTGTTCCTCTCGTAGAAAACCAGCAGGGTTGAACCGTATTTGCGCCGGTCGAATTCCTGCAAATTATTCAGGCGAACTTCCTCGTACTCCTTGGGGTGAATCTGGACAATCACCCAGGCATCCTCCACCAGCCAATCGGGATAGGCATCCAAAAGCAGGAGCGCCTTTTTCCACATGCCGCGGTACTGGGGCGGAGCGATGTACACGTAGTCGAACTGATGGTCGGCAGGGTGAGACAACAAGGCAAAGGCGTCACCCTGCCGGATTTCGGCCCCCTTCTTCAAGCGGGTATGTTCCAGGTTGCGCTTCACGGTCTGCACTGCCTGGCGGTGCAGGTCCACAAAGCGCACAAAGGCTGCCCCGTTGCTGAGGGCCTCAATGCCTACGCTGCCCGTACCGGCAAACAAATCCAGCCAGTGCGAATCGAAGACATCCGCTCCCAGGATGTTGAAAAGGGCCTCCTTGACGCGGTCGGTGATGGGGCGCGTGCTGTCGCCGGGGACATGCTGCAAGCGCGTCCCTTTGGCCTTACCCCGGATGATACGCAAGCCGCCTGCCATACGCTACAGAGTCTCCAGGTGAGCCTTCGTCAGGCGTTCCAGCATGGAGGCGCGCACTTTGTCCTCCTGTTTGACATCTTCGAGGAGGGTCAACACTTTCTCAAAGGCATCGCGGGCTTTGTCCTTCTGCCCGGCAGCCTTGAGCACCAGCCCCAAACTGTACTGAGCATCAACAAAGCCGGGGCGGGATTCCAGCGCCTTTTGCAGGTCGGCCTCGGCCTCCGGATACTGGCCGCGGGTGTAGAAAGCCATTCCCCGGTTGAGATAGTCTTCCGGGGTCTGAGGAGTGCGCTGGGTCCAATCCGTTTTTTGGACTTCTGGTTTGGGGGGGGTCTTACGAAAGAGTTTCATCAGGTCACCTCCTGCAAGGTAGGACAATGGCGAGCAGTTATCCGCTACGCCGTCTTCTGAGGGGGAGCATCCTCCCCCGGAGCGGCTTCCGCGCCCAAAAAGCGGCGCAGCAACCCTCCGATTTCTTCCTCCTCACCGCGCTGGCTGGCAAAATAAGCGTCCATAAAGGCCGAGCGGCGCATCCGCAGGGCCATAGGAGCCACCACGCCCAGGTCTTCCAGAGTGACTTCGGTGCGGGCATCGGCAGCGGCGTAGGCGCGGGCGGCCTCGAAGAGAGTGATTTCCGCCCGCAGGGAATCGATGTGGAGGGCATCAATCAGCGCCAAACCCTGGGCGGCCACCTCATCGGGGAGGGTAACTTGGGGGAGCAGGTCGCGGGCGGTCTGCAACTCCTGCCGCGCCAGGGCGGTCTCCTCCCCGTACTGGGCAATCACGCCGCGAGGATTGCTAAGGTAAGCGCGCACCCTGCGGTAAACTTCCAGGCGGTGGGCAGTATCGGTCAAGCCCTGGACGACGATACGCAGCCCAAAGCGGTCCATGATTTGGGGGCGCAGACGGCCCTCTTCAGGGTTCATCGAGCCAATGAGGGTGAAGCGGGCGCGGTAGGTGGCAGAGAGCGGCCCCCGCCGGACGGTGTACATCCCCTGAGCGGATGCATCCAGAATAGCGTCTACGATGTCATCGCTCAGCAAGTTGATTTCGTCCACGTAAAGCACGTTGCGGTCGGCCTGCGCCAGAATGCCGCGGCGCAACCGCATCCGCTCGTGGATGGCGGCGCGCTCATCCAGACCACCGACCACGTCCTCCAGGCGGGCGTTGAGAGGCAATTCCACCAAACGGGCGGGTTCCATGCGCGCCAAGGGTTCGCCCATGGCGTACTTGCGGGCGCAATCGGGACAAACGGCGTCGATGCCGCCGGTCTCCACGTCTTCGGGCAGGCAGCCGTAGAAGCACAGACTGCGGGGAACGTCGGGGAGCAGGTCAATCAGGCTGCGGACAGCGGTGGTCTTGCCGGTGCCACGCGGCCCAATCAGAAGCACGCCGCCCACGGCAGGGTTGACCAGAGTCAGGAGCAGCCCCAGTTTCATCTCGCGCTGTCCCACCAACGCCAGGAAGGGATAGGGCAGCACTTCGGCAATGCCCGCATCACCCATCTGGTGTACGGGTTGGAGGTTGCGCCCCGTGACGCGGTCAATCAATTCCTTGAGGGAACGCGGCGGAGCCTGGGAGCCTCCACTCTGGGAGGGCGCGGCGGGCTGGGTTTCCGTTTCGGAGGTCATATCAACGCTGCGAGAGACGGTATTCCTGGCGCTTTTTACCGGCTTCCATGCGGGCGCGCTCGGCTTCGGTCTCCGGGATGAGCGGCGGAACGGGGGCAGCATGGCCTTCCTCGTCCAGCGCCACATAAACGAGGAAAGCATCGTTGGTAAAGGTGCGCTTGCCGGTGATGGGGTTCTCGGCCTCGACGTGGACGCAGGCCTCCATTGAAGTGTGCCCGGCGTAACTGACTTCGGCGGTGAGAATGACTAAATCACCCAAACGGATGGGCTGCCGGAAGGTCATGCGGTCAATCGCCACCGTGACTACCCGGTTTTGGGCATGGCGCATACAGGCCAGCGCGCCGGCCTCATCCACCAGTTTCATAATCACGCCGCCGTGGACGTTGCCGTGGTTGTTGGCGTGTTCCGGGAGCATGAGTTGGGAGATAGTGATGCGAGAGGCTCGCACGGTTTTGCCCGGGAGAGGTTTATCATCAGTCATAGGGATTTCCTTGCCGGTCTGGGCCGGTCTGGCATACATGATTTTCTATGTGTATTATACCCAGAACATGCCGGGACGACGTTACAGGTACGTTAAACTGAAATGGTGCAAGAACACGGCAACGCTTTTCTTTAATAAAAGGCGCTGTATCTCCTACCCTAAGAAAAGTGCAAGGGAATCATTTCCGCCGCTCCATTACAATGACTATGCTTTGCTCAGGCATTCACGAACATGCATGGAAGAAGGACGGTTATGTTAAAATCCACTCTTTCGGGAGAAACCATCGCACACCAGAACCCCATCCCCCGGCAACGTACCAGCGCAGCCCGGCGATACCAGTGGAAAGTACTCACCGCCTGGCTGGTGATTCAAGATATCCTGTTGATTGCCGTAGCATTTGGAGCAGCCTATTTTGTGCGCTTTTCCTTGCATCTGCCCATCTTTGCATCCGAAGCGCGCATTGACCCCCATTTTTACCAACGGCTGGCACTGGTTGCCACTCCTTTGTGGATATTTCTCCTCGCACTTTTCGGCCTCTACAATCGTAAGAATCTATTGGGAGGCACTAAAGAGTACTCCCTGCTGTTCAATGCAGTTACCACCGGGTTGGTGGGCATTATCTTCGCCGAGTTCATGCTGCCGGACCTGGTGCTGGCACGCGGCTGGCTGTTGCTCTCCTGGGGTTTCGGCTTCCTCTTCACCGCTGCGGGACGTTTCGTCTCGCGCCGCGGGGTATATGCTTTGCGTAAGCGCGGCTACTTCCTCACTCCGGCAGTCATCGTGGGCGCCAATCCAGAGGGCTTCTCGTTGGCCGAACAATTGCGCCACTGGGAAACATCCGGATTACAACTGGTTGGCTTCGTGGACGATGAACTCCCTTCCAATGCGCGTTACATCGCTAACCTGCCCGCCTTGGGGACACTTGAGGAACTGGATGACCTGATTGCCCGCTACGGTATCGAGGAAATCATCCTCACCAGCAACGCCCTGCCTCGCGAGAAACTGTTGCACATCTTCCAGCGCTATGGCACCGCGCCCAAAGTGCAGGTACGGCTCTCCTCCGGTCTCTACGAAATCATCACCACCGGTCTGGAAGTCAAGGAATTTGCCTTTGTTCCCCTCCTGGGCATCAACAAGGTGCGCCTTACCGGTCTGGACCTGGTGCTGAAGACCCTGCTGGACTACAGCATCGCCATCACCGCGATTATCGTGGGCGCGCCTGTGATGGCTTTTCTGGCCTTGCTCGTCAAATTGGATTCTCCCGGCCCGATTTTCCACCGTCGGCGCGTCATGGGCGTCAACGGCAAGCAATTCGACGCCTTCAAGTTTCGCACCATGTACGTCAACGGCGATGAAATTCTGGCGCGCTACCCCGAATTGCAGGAGGAACTGCGCCGCACGCACAAACTCAAATTCGACCCGCGAATCACCCGTGTGGGTCATTTCCTGCGCAAGGCCAGTATAGATGAACTGCCTCAACTCTTCAACGTACTGCGCGGTGAGATGTCCATCGTAGGCCCACGCATGATTTCCCCCCCCGAAATGGAGATGTACGCCAAGCACGGGCTGAATTTGCTCACCGTCAAACCGGGTATTACGGGCTTGTGGCAGGTTAGCGGACGCTCGGATGTCTCCTGGGAGCAGAGAGTGCGTTTTGATATGCACTACATTCGCAACTGGAGCATCTGGCTGGATTTACACATCTTGATTCAAACCATCCCGGCAGTGTTGAAGAGTAGGGGAGCATATTGACCCCGTGAGGTTTGGCGGGACTCCTTTTGGGTGGCTACTGCCCTCACAAATGGTAGCCCCCCAAAGGGAGTCCGCCTTCTTTCTCCATCCCACAGTCATTCCCATAAGGCACATACATCATGATAATCGTTCAGACACCGGTGCGCGTCAGTTTTTTTGGCGGAGGCACGGATTTTCCTTCCTTCTATCGGCAGGAGGGGGGGTGCGTGCTCTCTACAGCGATTGACAAATACATTTTCGTCACTATCAAAGAACGGCGCTTCGACGACCGCATCTGGGTCAGTTATACCCGCACGCAAATCGCCGAAAGCGTGGATGAAGTAGAGCACGAATTAATACGCGAAGCCATGCGCCTGACCGGCACGGACGGCGGCGTGGAAATCACCACCATGGGCGACGTGCCTGCCGGAACAGGGCTGGGGTCCTCCGGCACAGTAACAGTCGGTGCGCTCAATGCCATGTACGCTTACCAAAACCGCCCCGTGACCGCCGAAACACTGGCCCGCCAGGCCTGCCGGATTGAACTGGATATTCTCAAACACCCCGGCGGAGTGCAGGACGAATACATCGCGGCCTACGGCGGGCTGCGGTTCATGGAGTTTCAGACGGACGGTGCTATACGCGTGGAATCCGTGCGCCTTTCCAGCGAATTGAAAACCCGCCTGAATGAGAATCTGTTGTTGTTTTATACCGGTATGAACCGCCGTTCAGAGACGATACTGGACGAGCAAGAGAACAATGTGCGCGACCGGCTGCCTATCTTACGGCGCATGAAGGAAATCGCCATGACCGCCCGCCGCGAAATGGAATCCGGACACCTGGACGCTTTAGGGGTACTGCTTGACGAGAGTTGGCAGTTGAAGAAACAACTCGCCAGCCGCATCAGCAACGGAGCGATTGACGAGTGGTATCAGGCAGCCCGGCAGGCCGGCGCGCTGGGCGGGAAGATTACCGGCGCAGGCGGAGGCGGCTTCTTCCTGTTGTATGTCCCCTATGAGCGGAGGCAGGCAGTGCGGCAAACACTCTCCCACCTGCGAGAAATGCCCTTCCACCTGGAACCGGATGGCAGCAAGGTAATCTTCAATTATCGGCGATGAGAAAGTTGACAAGTAGCACCTGCGAAAGTAAGCAAGTTTGCAAATGTGCAGGCTGGCAGATAGTGAGAAGAGACAGCGATGCAAAGTTCAGTAAAAGAATACATCCACACTATGCAGAAAACGTTAGGGCTGCTGCCCGTGGGGAAAATCGAGCATCTCATTGAAGTGCTCATGGAAGCGCGCTTGTACGGGCGGCAAGTGTTCATCATGGGCAACGGCGGGAGCGCTTCAACGGCCTCGCATTTCGTGTGCGACCTGGCAAAAAATACGCGTCGTCCCAACTGGCCGCATTTCCGGGTGCTTGGGCTGACCGACAACATGGCGATTTTCTCGGCCTACGCCAACGATGAGGGGTACGAGAATGTTTTTGCGGAGCAATTGAGCAGTCTGGTAGAGGCGCACGATGTGGTCATCGGCATTTCGGCCAGCGGCAACTCGGAGAACGTTTTGCGCGCCATCCGCCTAGCAAATAAATTCGGAGCCTACACAGTCGGTTTTACCGGTTTCAGCGGCGGAGAATTGGCAAAAATCAGCCGTTTGAACATCCACGTTCCTCTGGACTCTTACGAGCAAGTAGAGGATATTCATCTGATGCTGGAGCACATGATAGTGGTTGCCGTCAAGCAACGCTGCCAGGATGCCGCCATCTTGCCCCGCTCCATGCAAATTCCTTACACGCTGGATACAGAAACAGCCTCGACGCCCGATATTCACCAGGATACCGCCCTCCAAATGGCTGCCCAGCGTACTTCGGATAAAGCCCGGCGCACCATGGAAATGCTGGCCGAAATCAGCCAGGAGTTCGCCGGCAAACTGGATTTGCATGCCATGCTACGGCGTGTTCTGCTCTTGACACTGGAAAGCGTCGGGGCGGTCAGCGGCAGCATTATGGTGCTGAACGGGGAAGGCGAAGTCATGGATGGAGCGCTGGCCTATAACGGGGAAGTACGCACCCCCAACCCCCAGCAACTCGAGCAAATTGTGGATGGCGGCCTAGCCGGATGGGTCATTGAACACCGCCAACCGGCGCTCATCACCAATACCAGCGCAGACCCCCGTTGGGTACAACGCCAGGAAGAACACGGCGAGCGTTCTATCTTGAGCGTCCCTTTGATGACGGCAGACCGAGTAGTCGGGGTGGTCACGCTGGGATACCCCCAAGCCGGGCGTTTCACGATGGAAGACCTGGCTATGCTGACAGCCATTGCTGTAACGCTCTCTTATTCCTTCAACGAGAACCAGGAGGCGACGCGCTAACGGCTTGTGCGCTCATCGGACGAATCATCCAGGGAACGCAGATAAAGTTCCAGATACGGGACCAGTGACAACAAGTCATCTACTACTTGAAAAGCCCCCAGTTGCGCCGCCTCAGGGAGGGAAAGTTGCGCTTCGCCGCGTCCGGTACGCACCAGGACGGTCTGTGTCACCCCGGCAGATTGACCGGCCTGCAAGTCGGTAAGGGCGTCCCCCACCATCCAGGAGCGGGAAAGGTCCAGGTTCAGGTCACGGGCGGCTTGCAGCAGCATTCCCGGTTGCGGTTTGCGGCAGGGACTTCCCGTGCCCGGCGCATGCGGACACAGATAGGCGGCATCCACACGCCCCCCCTGTTTGCGGATGTGCTCGACTACACGGCGGTTGATTTCTTCCGCCTGCGCCAGCGAGATGATGTCGCGTCCCACCGCCGATTGATTGGTGACAATCACGATGGCATACGGTAAGGAGCGCATCAGGCGCAGCGCCGCTAGCGCCTGTTCGTAAAAAACCACGTCATCCCAGGAACGCACGTAATCGGCGCGGTTCTCAATGATAACCCCGTCCCGGTCAAGAAAAACGGCAGGGCGGGAAAACGGCTTGTTAGTGTCTTGGTTCATTGGTTCATCGGTTCATTGGTTGCATCGGTTGCATCGGTTCATCGGTTCCCACGTTGTTATGCAGTCTACCACCTGTCGTCCGGTAGTCTGTCATCCGTGGTCCGTCACCCACAGTCCACGGTCCATCGTCCTCATTTTACCTTATGACAAACCCCGCCAATCCCAAAACGACCACCCTGGAAAGCCTCCGCCTTTATATCCACCGGCAGGCGGATAATCTACCGCGCTATCTGCTGGAACAAAGCCTGTACACCCTGGTCGGATGGGTGCCCACCGTACTCGGCATCGGGCTGCGCGCCGCGCTCTACCGCCTGATAATGCACATGGAGGGCGCGGCGGCCATCGAAGCCGGCGTGCGCCTGCGTTTCGCCAACCATGTCCACTTGGGGCACGGAACCTACCTTGACCAGGGGGCTTACCTCCACGCCACGCCGAATGGAATTCACATCGGCAACCGCAGCATTGTGATGCACGGGGCTGTCCTGCACGTTTACAACTTTCGCGGCATGCCCCACTCCGGCATCACCATCGGGGAGGACTGCCTGGTGGGGGAATATTCGGTCATTCGAGGGCAGGGCGGCGTCACGATTGGGAACCGGGTGTACACATCCCCCTTCACCCAAATTATCGCCGTCAATCACGTTTTTGACGACCCGGCACGTCCTTTCATCGAACAGGGTTTGACCGCCGAGGGCATCGTCATCGAGGATGATGTCTGGCTGGGAGCGGGAGCCGTCGTCACGGACGGGGTGCGTGTTGGGCAAGGCGCGGTAGTCGCCGCAGGGGCGGTCGTCACCAAAGATGTGCCTCCCCACACCGTGGTCGGCGGCGTACCTGCCAGGGTCATCAAGGAAATCAAGGGAGACGCGCCGCAACGCGAGAGACGGATATATTGAAAAGTTCGCAAGGGGCAAGTTTGCAAGTTTGAAAGCGCGGCTAACAGGATTGCAGGGCAAGAAGACCGACGGTTACTTTAAGATGGGGAACGAGAAAATTCAAAAGTTTGAAAGTGTGTAAATGGGAAAGCAGGTAATAAGGAGAAAACTATGACCACGCTGTCTGTCGTCATCCCCGCCTACAACGAAGAGGATGGCATTGCCGAAATAATGACCCGCGTCCTGGCTGTGGAAAAGGACCTGCCATCAGCGGGAGTAGACGCCCTGGAACTGCTGGTAGTAAACGACGGTTCCCGCGACCGTACGGAAGAGATTGCCCGCGAAATAGCCGAGAACACTTCGAATGTGCGCGTCATTTCGCACCCCATCAACCGCGGTTACGGTGCAGCGCTGAAAACCGGCTTTGCTGCCGCACGCGGCGAATTGATTGGCTTTCTGGACGCCGACGGCACGTATCCGCCGGAATATTTCCCTCAATTGTGCCGCGCCGCCCTCGAAGGCGGGGAACTGGTCATCGGTTCGCGCATGGCCGGGGCCGAGAGCGGCATGCCGCTGGTACGCAAAATCGGGAATTTCATCTTTGCCAACATGATTAGCATTTTGGGCGGTCAGCGCATCACGGACAGCGCCAGCGGGATGCGCGTTTTCCATCGCAGCATTCTGAAACGCATTTATCCCCTACCTGATGGCCTGAACTTGACCCCCATCATGAGCACCCGCGCCATTCACGAGAAAATCCGCATGGTGGAAATTCCTATTCCGTACAGTGAACGCCTGGGGCGCTCCAAATTGAGCGTAGTTCGAGATGGTTCCCGTTATGTCAAAACCATCACCTGGACGGTGCTCTCTTACAATCCGGTACGTATTCTCGGCGGGCTGGGGCTGCTAGGCGTCATCGTCTCCCTCCTGGTCGCCCTCGGTATGGTTGTCGCCCGCCTGAACGGCGTCACCAGCCTGGGGCCTTGGGGAGTAGCCGCACTTTTCTTTGCCCTGGTCAGCGCGGTAAGCGGCATCAGCGTGTTCGCCCTGGGCGCGACCTTCAACTACCTGGTTTCGCTGTTTTACAAGCAGCCCATTCGTCAGGGGTTGTTCGGCAAGCCGGTCTTCAAAGAGCCGCTGGAACGTCATTTCGGCTGGATGGGGCTGCTGGCCGCCAGCATCGGCTTCATTGGCGGCATCGCCAGCATCATTCTCGGCCTGAACGGCTGGGAAATCACCCGTCTGTGGTTCTGGCAACTTGCCAGCGCCATGGCCTTCCTGGTCGGGGCACAGTTAATCGTGTACTGGGTACTGATGCGCATTTTGGAAGAACTCAGCCAGCGCGAAGCGCTCACCACCGCCGACCTGGCAGTGGACGAGAGTATGGAAGTCAGCCGCGCTCCCCGTCCCGTCACCGCCGGCGCGGAAGGGTAGACGCGGGCAAGTCTGCCAGCAGGCACCCCGCAGCACCCCACACCGCCATACCTGATACCTGACACCTGATACGTGACACCACACGTAATACGCAAGGAGAACTCATGCCGCAAGACACCCGCAAAGACATCAACTGGGTCAACCTGGGAACCCGCCGCATCCCCAAACTGCGCCCTCCCAAATTCCCGGATGCAGACGCCATTGTGCGGGAGACCATCCGCAACCAGCCACGCAACCCAGAAGCCGTGGACGTCCTCCTCGTCAACCCGCCTACCCCCGACGGCGGCTACTGGATTCGCACCCAGCACCGCGTTGGCCGCCGCACTCGCGAGAACATGGTCTGGCCTCAGGTTTCCCTGGCACAGATGGCCGCTTTGCTACACCCTACCTACAAAGTCGCGGTGGTAGATGCCAACGCCCTGCAAATGTCTTGGGCGGAATTCACCCGTCTACTGGACAAATACCAGCCCAAATACTACCTGACTCAGTTGACCGCCCCCACGCTGGAAAATGACATGTACGGCGTTTTTCTCGCCAAAGCGCGCGGTGCGGTGACCATGGCTTTCGGCACGCACATCACTCCTATCCCCCGGGAGACCATGCGGACTTATCCCGCCCTTGATTTCGGGCTGATTGGGGAACCCGACCTGACCCTGCGCGACCTGATTGACCATCTGGAGGGCCGCGTGGACGAGCGCCCCGAAAACATCCGCGTGCTGTTCGACAAGCACGACCCCTCATATCGTCCTTCTTTCCACGAAGATGGCTCTCCCAACCTGCACGGGGTCAAGGGCATCGCCTGGCGCGACAAAGGAGAAATCCGTCTCAACCTGCCGCGTCCCTTCATCGCCGACCTGGACGACCTGCCGATGCCTATGCACGAGTTGCTGCCCTTGAAAACATACCGTATGCCGCTCATCAAGGGACCGTTCACATTCATCGTCACCAGCCGCGGCTGCCCCGCCGGATGCACCTACTGCATCAAGCACGTCAGTTACCAGTACAGCGTGCGCCTGCGCTCTCCCAAACTCCTGGTGGAGGAAATCAAATACCTCAAATCGCTGGGCATCAACAACATCCACATGTACGCCGACCTGTTCACCGTCCACCGCGACCAGGTGATGGAACTCTGCCAGCGCCTGATTGACGAAAAAGTAAACATCCGGTGGACCTGCAACAGCCGTGTGGATTACGTGGACGAGGAAATGCTCCAGATGATGGCTCGCGCCGGCAACTGGCTGATTTCCTGGGGGCTGGAAAGCGCCAACGAGGCAATTCTCAAGCACGCCCGCAAAGGCAACGACCCCACCAAGGCACGCCGCGCTCTCAACTGGGCGCGCCAGGCAGGTATCAAGAACTGGGGATACTTCATCATCGGGCTGCCCGGCGAAACCGAGGAAACCATCCAGGAGACGATTGCTTACGCCAAGCAACTCCCTCTGGACATCGCCCTTTTCCACGTCGCCGCTCCCTACCCCGGTACTCCCTTCTTCTTCGAGGTCGTGGAAAACGGCTGGTTCCGCCCCGGCACCCGCTGGGAGCAAGTGGACATGGACCGCGGCACCGTGCTGGATTACCCCAACCTGCCCGCCGAGCGCCTGCTCTACTGGCAGAAACGCGCCTTCCGGGAGTGGGCTTTCCGTCCCGGCCCCATGTTCACCTATCTAAAAATGCTTTTCTCCGACTGGAACACCTTCAAGTCCGCCTTCAACGTGGGGTTGCAGCATCTCTCCTGGGCAGCAGGTGCCGAGGACGATGAAAATGCTCCCACCACCGGCAAATTAGCCGCCAACCTGGGAATCAAGGGACAATAGTCCACGAATGGGCACGAACAAGCACGAATGAATCCACGAATGGGCACGAATGAGCACGAATAGGCCCACGAATGGGCACGAATAAGCACGAATGAATCCACGAATGGGCACGAATGAGCACGAATAGACACGAACGTCGTCTCCTTGACTTTGCACTCCCTAACTCCTAACCCCACAACCCCGTCAGAACAATTCAGGCGGGGTTTTCTTCCTCTTCTCGTCTTGCTGGCCAGCGGTCTGTGGGCCTGGTGGGCAGCCTACGACCGCGTCGCTGCATCTCTGCGCCTCATTCTTTGGCTATACGCAATCGGAGTGTATGGCCTGGTGATTCTTCTCCCGGAAACGCGCCGTCGGCAACTCCCCACGCTCATTTCCGCGCTGAATGTCCTGCTGGCCGGAACGGTTTTGCTCTCTCTGCCTTTACCTTTCGACAGCGATACCTCCGGCGGCATCCTGGCCGTTTTCCTGCCCTTTGCTTTGCTCGCCTCCGCTCCCCTGCGCGCCGCGGCCCTTTTGTTGCCCTTCACCGCCCTGCTCAAGACACGGGAATACGGGGCATGGGTTGGGTTGCTGATTGCCTCCGGCACGTGGTTGCTGGTCCCCTGGGGGATGCGCCGCCTTCGGGGTCTGCCGCGCCCTCTGAAGAAAGGCTCCATCTTTCTTCTGGCAGGAGCGTTCTTTTTGGGGTTTCTTCTCCTCTTGTGGCGGCCCTCCCTCCTGCTTCCCCTGGAAAGCATCCCGCTCCCCCTGGAGAACCTGCACACCCGCCTGGAATACGCCGTCAACACCCTCTACCTGATTGCCGACTACCCTCTGGGCAGCGGTTTCGCCTCCTTTTCGGGGCTGTATTCGCGCTACATCCTGGGAATTGCCTACGTCTTCATCGAGAGCAGCCACAATCTGTATCTCGACCTGGCACAGGAGCAAGGGATTTTCGCTCTGGCGGCTTTCGCATATCTGCTCGCCGATTCCGGCGTGCGCGCGGCTTCCCGCGCCGAGACTTCTCTCCCCGCCCGAGCCACCTTGAGCAGCCTGATTATCCTCGCCGTTCACGGTTTTTTCGAGGCCCCGCTGTACACTTCGCCCGCCCTGCCACTTTTACTTCTCCCCCTGGCTCTCGCCCCCGTATCTCATCGCCCTCCATCGCCCCATCGCCCCCTCCTCCCACTCCGTTACTTTCTCGTCATTCTGCCTCTCCTGCTCCTCCCGCTGCAACTCCCCGCCACCCGCCAGGCGCAAACCGAATTGCGCAATTGGCCGCAAACCCGTCCCGACCAGACCCCGCCCGAGGCGCTTGCCCCATTAGTGCCCGCGTACCAGCGCAATTTACGTCTCCTGCCCGCTCACTTTGCCAGCCATTACCGTCTGGGATTGATTGCCTTGCAAGAACGCGACTTCGCCTCGGCAGTCTTCCATCTGCACACGGCCTATCAGCACAAAACAGCGCACCCCGGCGTCCGTAAGGCGCTGGCCTATGCCCTGGTATGGGACGGAGACATTCGGGAGGCTCTCCCTTTGCTGGGCACGCTCCCCGAAGCATCACAAGATTTGATGCACTACGCCCTCTGGTGGCCCACCCAAGGACGCGATGACCTGGCTGCCCTGGCAATACAAGCCCAAGAGGCTCTTCAGAACGCCCCTTGAGGCCGGAGATGAGAGGGACAACCGGCAACAAACATCGCCGCTCACAAAACTGTAAGGGGAAAACCGTAGTGAGAACAGGATTTCTTTGCTAGAATTGTTTTGCCATACGACCACCAAAACTCAAGCCGCATTGCACATCTCATGCAAACATCATTTCATCCCACTTCAGACGGTTTGCTTCATTGTAGTATCGGCATCATGGCTTACAACGAAGCGGCCAACATCGGTCGGTTGCTCGACGCCTTGCAACGTCAGCGAACCCGTCGCGTGCACATTGATGAAATCGTTGTAGTTGCCAGCGGCTGCACCGACGGGACGGAGAACATCGTGCGCCAGTTTGCCGCTCAAGACAGGCGCATCCATCTTTTGACCCAGACCGCCCGCCAGGGGAAGGCCTCCGCCGTCAATCTGTACCTGCACCATACCACCAGCGACATCATCGTACTGCAAAGCGCCGACACGCTGCCCCTGCCCGGCAGCATTGAAGCGCTGGTCACACCTTTTGCCGACCCACAGACCGGTATGGTCGGAGGCCACCCCGTCCCTACCAATCGTCGGGATACCTTCATGGGGTTCGGCATTCATCTGCTCTGGGATTTACATCACCTGGTTTCGCTGGAACGCCCCAAGATGGGCGAATTGATTGCCTTCCGCAACATCTTCCGGCAGATACCCTACGACACCGCCGTGGATGAAGCCAGCATCGAGCCGCTCATCATCGGCCAGGGGATGCAGTTGCGCTATGCGCCGGATGCCATCGTGCTGAACAAGGGGCCGGAAAACCTGCGCGATTTCGTCAAACAACGCCGCCGCATTTTCGCAGGACATCTCTACGTGCGCGAAACGTTGGGGTACAAGGTTTCCACTCTCAACCACTGGCGCATCCTGCGCCTTTTCCTGAAACACATGGAACTCGATTGGCGCTACTTCCTGTGGGCGCCGGCCTTCATTATTCTGGAAACCTTCGTGCGCGCCCTGGGGGCATACGATTACTCCGTGCGGCACCGCAACCCTTTCAACTGGGCTGTCGCTGAATCCACCAAGGACCTGCCCGAAATTGCCTGAAAATCCACGCATTACCGCCGATACCGGCCTTGGAACCACGTACGAGCGCTGGGCTTTATCTCGTTTCCTAAAGACACTGCCATCTCTCAAGGAGGTGCTGGAAGGCCCCGGCGACGGCATGACCGGCATCTGCGGCCTGAACAGCCTCCCCCTGGGGAAGCGAGGGGCCAATGTGACTCTCTGGCTGCCGGAACGCCCCGCGGAGGCCGCCTTCGCCCCAAAAGTGTGGACGCGCCACGCACCGGGAGCCGCCCTTCGGGTGGATACCGCTCCCCTGAGATTCCCCTTCCCTTATCCGGATGCCGCCTTCGACCTGGTGTGGAACTTCAACGTCATGCCGCGCCTGCCCGACCCGGCAGCCGCCTTCCGGGAGATGGCGCGGTGCAGCCGCCGTTTTGTGTTGGTCTTCGTCCCCAATCGGCGCAACTACGGCTTCCCGCTCCACCGCCTGCATCACCGCGTGACCGGAGAACCCTGGGAGCACGGCGACATCCATTTGATGCACCCCGCCCCGTGGAAGCGGCTCTTCCGGCAAGCCGGGCTGCGCCGCATACGCGCCTTCCACGTGGATTGCCCCTGGTGGCCCGACATCGTCAATCCCGCCGAACTGTTAGCCGCCTTCCTGCCCCCTTTGCGGGGCCGCCTGCGCGCCGCCGAGCCGGAACAACGCGCCCGCTGGGAAGCAGATTCCCTGCCCTACTACGACCCCCGAACCTACCCTGAGGTCCACCGGCGCATGGAGCGGCTTGCTTTCTTTGAACGCCTGCCCTTCGCGCTGCAGATTCCCTTCGCCCACCATATCGGTATCCTGGGCGAGAAGGCACCCCGCTCATGAACTCCATGCTCTCCGTACTGGGACGCGTCCCGCTCTTTCAACTCTACCGACGCTTCGGGTGGCCGCGTCTTCTGCCGCTCAATATGACGCTCTCGCCTTCGCCGCGCTGCAACTCGCGCTGTCTGACCTGCAACATCTGGAAAAAGCGCGAAGACGAACTCACCCTGGACGAGTGGGAGAAAGTGCTGCGCTCTCTGGGGAAAGCGCCTTACTGGTTCACCATCAGCGGAGGGGAACCTTTCCTCTATGCCGGCGTGGTGGAACTGGCCCTGATGGTTTACGAGTACAATCGTCCCGGAATCATCAACATCCCGACCAACAGCATCCTGCCCGGCATCCCGGAGAAGGTGCGCCGCATCGCCGAGGGCTGCCCGAAAAGCCAGGTTATCATCAATCTTTCGCTGGACGGGATAGGCGAGGAGCACGACCGCATCCGCGGCGTGCCCGGCAATTTCAAGAAATTTGAGCGCACTCTCAAGGCGCTGCTGGAACTGCGCGACGAACTCCCCAACCTGACGGTGGGCATCCATTCGGTCATCTCGGTTTTCAGCGTGGGACACCTGGACGAGTTGCTTGCCTACGCCGAGGCATCCGGCGCAGACCAGTACATCACCGAGGTTGCCGAAACGCGCGTCGAACTGGACACCCTCGGCCTCCCCATCACTCCCGACCCGGAGACATACCGCCAGGCCGCCGAGCGTCTGATTGCCTATGTGGAAGCCCACTCCTACCGGGGGGTAGCGCGCATCACCGAGGCTTTCCGCGTGGAATACTACAAACTGGCGCAGCGCATTCTCACCGAGCAGGAACAGGTCATCCCTTGTTATGCCGGCTGGGCCAGCGCCCAGATTTACGCCGACGGGACGGTCTGGCCCTGTTGCGTGCGCGCCGATGACCTGGGGAACCTGCGCGACCACCATTACGACTTCAAGGAAATCTGGTTCGGCGAAAAAATCCGGGAGGTGCGCCGCAGCATTGCCGCCCGCGAGTGCCATTGTCCCCTGGCAAATGCTTCCTACACCAACATGCTGCATCACATTCCTACCCTGACTCGCGTGGGAGCGAAAGTGGCGCGACGGACGACGGACGATGGACGATAGACGACAGACCGTAAAGATGAACCGATGCAACGCTTCGACACGCTCAGCGCGACGCCGATGCAACCAATGAACTGATGAACCAATAAACCAATGCGCCACCTGACCGATGACCCAACGCCCCCCTCCGCCTTCATCAGCGGAGCAAGCGGCTTTATCGGCGGAGCGTTGGCGGCGTACCTCCACACCCAGGGATGGCGGGTCACCGCGGGGGTGCGTCCGGGGAGCGAGGCCAAACTCCCGGCCGGGCACCCCTATCGGGTAATGGCAGCCCCTCTAAAGGGCGTCCCGCCCGTCGCTTTGCGGGGTCAGGTCGTTTTCCACGCCGCGGCCATCCGCAACCGCTGGGGCACGCCGCCTTCCCGCTATCATGAAATCAACGTAGAGGGGACGCGGGCACTCCTGGAGGCCGCCGCGGCAGGCGGGGCGCGCCGGTTTGTGTACCTCAGTTCGGTGGGTGTGTACGGATGGCCGGGGCTGGCGATGATGGACGAATCCACTCCCGTAGACGACTCGCCCGCCGCCACACCGTACCACCGCTCGAAAATCGCCGCCGAGAGCGTTGTGCGAACTTTCGCCGACCGCCTGGAGACGGTAATCGTGCGCCCCACGATTACCTGCGGCCCCGGAGACCGGGACGGGATGCTCACTCGCCTGCTTGCCATGCTGCGGGCGGGTCGCTTTCTTCCGGTTGGGCGCGGCGGCAACACCATCCACCTGACCGACATCGCCGACCTGTGCCGCGGCCTGGAACTGGCCGGGAGGCACCCCGCCGCGCCGGGCGAGACCTTCATCCTCAGTGGGCCGCAGCCGGTGCGCGTGCGGGATTTGCTGGAAAAAGCCTGCGCCCTGCTGGACGTGCGCCTGCCTCCCGTTTTTCTCCCCGTGCCACTGGCGCTGGCCGCCGGTTGGGGGATGGCAGGCCTCTACCGGGGGCTCCATCTGTCTTCCGAGCCGCTCATTACCCCCGAGAAAGTCCGCAACCTGACGGCGCGGCGCGGGTTCTCGCATGCCAAAGCCGCCCGCCTGCTGGGATACCAACCGCAAATCTCCATTGAGGAAACGCTGCAGCGCACGCTGGCCTGGATGCAGGCCGAGAACTTGCTGCCCGATTGAGAGTCATTAGCCCATGTTTACCGCCCAGGACGTAACCGTCATCATCCCCGCTTACAACAGCGCCGCCACCATCGAAGCCTGTCTGCGCGCCCTGCACATGCAAACCGCCCCGCCGGGGGAAATCATCGTGGCCGATTCTTCCAAAGATGAGACCCCCGACATCATCCGGAAGGGCTTTCCGCAAGTGCGCCTGACGCGCTTCAACAACCAGACTTTCCCCGGCCCGGCGCGCAACCGCGCCGCGGGGATGGCGCGGGGAGACATCCTGGCCTTTATTGACTCCGATTGCCTGGCCGCGCCGGATTGGGTGGAACGCATCGTGGCGGCGCACAACGCAGGGCACGAAATCGCGGGGGGTTCTCTGGAGGTAGGCAACGCAGAGAAACCCATCGCCTGGGCGGGGCATATGCTCGAATTCCGGGAATTTCTGCCCGGCGGGCCGCCGCGTCCCGTCATCCACATTCCCACCTGTAACCTCTCCTACCGTAAGCGTCTCTTTCAGGAATTCGGCGGTTTCCCAAACGCCTACTACCCGCAGGAAGACCTGCTCTTCAACTATTTGCTCAACCTACGCGGCCATCAGGTCTGGTTCGACCCGGCCATCCACATTTACCACTTCTATCGCGACACCTGGGGAGAATTCCTTCCCCACCAGCACCGCATCGGGCGAGTGACGCGCTGCTCCCTGGGACGGCTCGACCTGCCCGGCAGGGATGTCGCCCGCCGTCCTCTGCTGGCCTGGCTCAGCGCGCCTTTCCTGGGGATGGTCAAATTTCTGCGTTCCAGTGCGGCTTTCCTTCGCAAGTACCCGGCGCAGGCGGCGCGCATGCCGCACGTGCTCTTCATCATCGCCGTGGGAGCGGTGTGGTGGGCGCGCGGCTTCGCTTCGGGAGCGCGCACCGGCTTGAGCGGCATCCGCGGCTGGGATACCCCTTTGGAAGACGTTCTCCTGGCATTGGAACAACAGCATGAGAAGTGAAGTTTTGCGCCGCCCCGCCTTTCTCTCCCTGGCGGCGCTGGCGCTGTACCTCCTCAGCCGGGTTCCCTTTTTCCCCGATTACCCGATTTCCTTCGACGCCCTCAACTACATGCGGGCGCTGGAGCACATGGACGTACGCCTCCACCAGCCCCAGCCGCCCGGTTACCCGCTCTACATCCTGCTGGGGCGCGCTTTCCTGTGGGTCTCTGGCGACCCGCACCGCGCCTTGCTGTGGCTGAGCGCCCTCTCCGGCGCGCTGGCCGGCTGGGCGCTCTACGCCCTGGGGAAATGCATCTACGGGCAGCGCGCCGGTTTGCTGGCCGCCTTTTTTCTGCTCAGCGCCCCTACGGTCTGGTTCCAAAGCGAGGTCGCCGCCCCCTACACGCTGGACTTGCTGGCCTCCATCGGGATTGCGCTGCTGGCCTGGGAGACGATGCAGGGAGAGGGGAAGGCTACTCCCTGGCTGCTGAGCGCGGCCCTGGGGTTGAGCGGCGCCTTCCGCCCGCAAACGATGGTTTTTCTCGCCCCCCTGGCGGCCTTTGCCCTGTGGAAACGCGGTTTTCGCACCCTGCTGGGAGGCGGTTTGGTGGCTGGAGCAGTCTTCACCCTGGGTTTCGTTCCCATCGTGACCGCCAGCGGCGGCTGGGAGGGCTACCGCTCCGCCCTGGGGCACATCACCGAAATCCCCGCCTGGGGGCAGGCGCGCCTGGAGGGCGGTTCGCGCCTCCTGCGGAACGCCCTCATCGTCCTGCGCCTGACCTTCGGGGCGATGAGCGAACCCCTTTGGCTGCTGGCTCTCCTCGGCGCGGCGGCCACCCTCCGCCGTCCGCACGCCGCGCACCACCGGACAAGCGGGACGCATGTCCTACACCCTCACGCCGCGCACCACCGGACAAGCGGGACGCATGTCCCACACCCGCACACCGCACACCGCACCTCGCACTCCCTCGTCTTTCTCCTCTGGGTGCTACCCGCCTGGGGGGTGTATGTCCTGCTCTGGCCGGGCAACCGCGGCACCATCCTGGTGAGTATGGCCCCTTTCTACCTGCTGGCCGCCTGGGGGGCGGAACGTCTCATCCAGCGCCGCGCCGCCCTGGGGTGGGCAGTTTCCCTCGCGGTGGTCATCTGGCAAGTCGCCCTGTTCGCCTTTCTCCCTCAGCAGCCTTTCGGGGAAGCCTGGCGGCGCTACGACAACGCCGAGACCATCCGCTGGAAGGAAGCCTACTACCGCAACCGGATAGAGGCCGTCTCCCGCCTGCCTGCGGAGGGCACGCTGGTGTACGCCGTCGAATTTCGCCACCTGCAGACCTACCTGCCGCAGTACCACACCTTCTCGCCGCCCATTTTCGACCCCCAGGGAAGCGGGCGGGCGGTCGCCATCGTCGAAATTCGGGAGGGGGAACAAATCGTCCACCGCGACCCCGCCCTGGAAACGCTCATCCCGCCGGAGACGCGCCGCATCCTGCTCTTCGACCTGCCCGCCGAAGCCCTCCACGCCCCGCCGGCGTGGGTAAGCAGCCTGCCCGTCTCCGATGCGCCTCCCCTTGTTCTGCTCACCCTCCCCCAGAACGCCCGCCCCCGCTGGCAGGCGGACGGAATTTGGGTAGAAGTCCCCTCCTCGGTTACGCCATGAAACGTTTTCTCGCTCTCTTCCCCCTGCTCCTGAGCGCTTGCGCTGCCGCGCCCGCCTCTCCCGCCGCGACGCCCACCCCCGTGCCGACCGTCCCTGCCGCCGCGCCGGTTTCCACGCCCTCCCTGGACGGCCCCGCCGACCTCACGCTCCTGCTGGATATGCCCGCGGCGCGTCCTGCTTCCCCTGCTTACGGCATCAACGGCTGGTGGAGCGACGAAGACGCTGCCCTGCTCACGGAGCGGTACGCAGAACTCGCCCCCCAGGTGGTGCGCCTGCCCCTCCTGGCCGCTATCGTCGAGCCGGAAGCGGGTGTTTTCGCTTTCGAGCAGCCTTTCGATGCCGGAGGCCGCCACCTGACTTACGCCCGCTGGTTCGCCGCCCTGCGCGACCTGGGCGTGGAGATGATGCTCTACATCCCCTACTTGCCGGAGTGGATGGCAAAACGCCCCGGCCCTACGCCGCTCACTGCCCCCTATCCGCCCACCGACCTGGAGGCCTACGCCGAACTGGTGCGCGTCACCCTGCGCTATCTGGTGGAGGACATCGGCTACCCTCCGGAGCGTATCATCCTCGAACCGGTCAACGAACCCGACCTGGAATGCGGCGGCGACCCCTCCGTCTCCTGTTTCTGGAGCGGGACGGATTTCGCAGCGCTCACCGCCGTCATACAGGTTGCTCACCGGGAGGCCAAAGCCGTCAACCCCAAAATCCGCATCGCCGGGCTGGCAACCTGCTGCACCCACGCCATGCTCGACCGCTTCATGGAAGTCCCGGAACGGGCCGCCCTGCTCGACATCATTTCCTACCACGATTACACCGGCGGATACAGCATCGGGCGCGTCCTCGATACCGGCAACCATCTGCGCGCCTACGGCAAGCCCGTCTACCTGGACGAGTACGGCAGCACCACCTACTGGAGCGATGGGCGGGAGGGCGCCTTGTGGCACGCCGCCGTCCTGCCGCAACTGTGGGAACACGGCCTGGCCCCCATCCAGTTTTCACTTTCCGAATGGCCCGGCATGCATGCCGGCTATAATCACCTCGGCCTGATGCGCGACTGGAACGCCGATTGGCAGGTGAAACCGGCTTACTACGTCTACCGCAATTTCTACGCCGCTATCCCCGGCGCGCAAGCGGTGGAGACGCGCCCCCCCGAGGGCATGATTGCCTGGGGAGGCCGCCATCCGGAGGAGGACACCGCTCTCCTGTGGCTTGTCAACGGCACCTGGGAGGAGAAAGGCGGGGAACTGACCCTGGAGGTACGCGGTTGGCCCGCAAAAAGCGCCCTCGTTGAGATGCAAGCCCCCCTCCAAAGCCCCGCAGAAGGCGCAACCACCTTTCGGGTGACTGCCAACCCCGACGGGAATCTCATCTTCAAGGTCACCCTGCCTCCCCTCTCCGCCGCCCTGGTCAGGCTGACTCCCTGAGGGGCTTCTCCCATGTCCCTTCTCTCCCACCGCAACTTCGGCCTGATACGGTACAATTCAGTCTGGCAGAACAGCGCCGCCCTGCTGACCCTGGCGTTATGGCGCGTGCCGCTCTCGCCCGCCTTTCTGGGGCGCGTCGGGCTGTTCTTCCTGTTCAGCAGCCTGATGACGGCCTACGGCTACCTGGTCAACGACCTGGCGGATGTGGAACTCGACCGGCGGCACGGCAAATCCAACGCTTTCGCCGGGATGCCCAAAGGGCGCGCCGTTTTTGTCCTGCTCTCCTTGCTTGGCCTGGGCGCGCTGGCTGCCTGGCCCTTCCTGCGCCGCCCGGTTTTCGCCGCCTTGTGGGCGCTGTGGCTGGGGCTGGCGACTTTTTATTCCCTGCCGCCCCTGCGCCTCAAGGAGCGCGGCCTGGCCGGGTTGTGCGCCACGGTGCTGGCCCAGCAAACCCTGCCGCTCCTCCTCTTGCTGGCCGCCTTCGATACTCCCTGGTCGCCGCTGGGACTGGCCTTTGGCGTTTTTGCCACCCTGCGCGGCCTGTCCTCCGACCTGGGGCATCAGGTACGCGACTACACCAACGATGCCCGCACGGAGACGCACACCTTCGCCGTCCATCTTGGCTATGCGCAAAGCACTCGCCTGTACGCCCTTAGCCTGGAAGCCGAGCGGCTGGCGCTGGGCGGTGCGCTCCTGGCCGTCGGTTTCCTGCTCCCGGAGTACGCCCTTTTCACCATCGCGCTGGGCGCCGTCTATTTCCTCCTGCTGGCCGCTACCCTGGGACGCTCGCTCCACGACGACCTGCTGCCTGCCAACGACCCTTACAACGAAGAGCGCCAGAAACGCCGCCGGGACGCCTTGCATCTGATACACCACACTTTCCCTTCCGTCGTACTTCCCTTGACGCTCGGCCTGCTGGCTACCTGGGAGTACCCCCTGATGGCGGTTTTCCCTCTCGCCCTGCTGGCCTTTTACGGCCTGGGAAGGCTGCTCCACTAACCCATGTATTGGCTCTCATCCGCTCCTCCCGATAAATTACCGCCCAAAGCCGCGACTCTGGCTCGCCTGAAGCAAGCCGGTCTGCCGGTTCCCGACGGTTTTGTGCTTACCCCCGAAGAAGCCTCGCTGCTCATCCGCACCCCTGCCCCTCCGGAAGCCACCCTCCTGCGCGCCGAAATCGAACTGGCCTTCCGCAATCTCACCGAGAAGTGCAGCAACGAGAGGGTGGCAGTGCGCTCCGCCGGGCCTCAAGAGGATAGCCGTCAGACCTCCTTCGCAGGACAATACGAAACCCATCTCAACGTACAAGGGGGAGATGCCCTTCTCAACGCCATTGCCGCCTGCGCGCACTCCGGAGAAAGCCAACACTTGCAAGCCTACCAACAAGCCCTGGCATCTGAGGTTCTCTCTCCGCCGGCCGTCATTGTCCAGGCTATGATTACGCCGCAAACCGCGGGGATGCTCTTCACTGTGCATCCCATCACCGGCGACAACCGCTTTCTCCTTGTGGAGGCCGCTCCCGGATTGGCAGAAACGCTCGCCAGCGGGCTGGAAACCCCCGCCCGCTTGACCTTCTCCCGCGAAGGCAGAGCACATACCATGCTGGCCGTCGAACGTTTACCTCTTCCTTTTCGCGTTCCTGAATTCTGGCAGCCTCTCCTGCGCATGGCGTTGCACATTGAAAACCTGCTGGGTGGCGCCCAGGATATTGAATGGGCCTACGCCGAAGAGCAATTTTGGATTTTACAGGCCCGTCCTATCACCGTGCAGCCCGCCACCGACCCGCCGCCGGATACCTCCCTGTGGACGCGTGCCAACATCGGGGAAGTGCTCAGCGGAGTGGTCACCCCGCTGACGTGGAGCACCTTCATCCACGTAGTACGGCAGGCCGAAGACCCGCGGCGCTCCCCCCGCCCTAGCGAGATGGCCCGGCTGTTCAACGGACGCGCTTACATGCAGCGGCAAGCCCTGTGGGATAGTTACACGCACATCTGGGGGGTGCGCCCCGAGGTGGTGCTGGGGCGCGGCATCGGATGTGATGTGAGCAAGGATGCCGAAACCTTGCGCGCCCGGCAGCCCCGGTCATCTCTCATGGAACGCTTGCAAAAAAGCGCCTACGTATGGCTGGAACTGCTCACCCTCCGCTTTGTGCGTCCCAAACTGGAGGAGAATCTCGCCGCTTTGGGGCCGCAACTTGTCTTTCTCACCGAGGAATCTCTGTCCCATGCCATGGGGGGCCACCTGCGCAAGCACTTGCGCGCCTCGCTGGTCGTCACCCGCCAGGTCTTCCAGGCCCACATGCAGGCCTCTTTCCTGGCCTTCTGCGCCTACGCGGCCACCTGGCAACATCTGGAGAAGACAGTCGGGGCGGAGGCTGCCGACCAGTGGATGGCCACTTACAATATTTCATCCAAAGATAAGGCCTTGTGGGACACCCATCTCACCGCCCTGGTGCGTAAGGTGCATGAGACCCCGCCCCTGGAGGCATTGTTCCGCAGCCACACAGGACACGCTCTTTACGAAGCACTCTCCGAAATCCTGGAAGGACGCGCCTTTCTGGACGAGGTCCGTTCTCGCGCTCGCCAAATGGGAGACCGCGCCGCCCAGGAATTTGAGTTACGCACCCCGCGTTGGTCGGAGGACGTGCAAACGCTGGTAGGAGCCATCCAGGCGCGGCTGCTCTCTGCAGGACACCCCACCCAACCCACCCCTCCCCAACTGCGCAACAAGCGCATTCTCCGCCCTACACAACGCATGAACTTCGTTACGCGGCAGCGCTTCTTCCGTCTGCGCACCGCCCTTATGGCCTACACACGGATGAGAGAACGCACAAAATCCCTGCTGATGGCTTGCTTCGGCGAACTCCGCCGCATCGCTCTGGCTTCGGGCAACCGACTGTACGAACGCGGCTACCTCAACAGCCCGGATGACGTATTTTTCCTGGAACTCTCCGAACTGGAAAATCTGCTGGTAGGCCAATATTCCCCCGACCTGCCCGAAATGGTCGTCCAACGCCAACGTCGCCACGCCTATTACGAGAAACACCGTCCTGTCGGCCCCATCGCCGTAACGGAGGGAAACACGCTCTACGGCACGGCGGTCAGCAGCGGACGCGTGACCGGACGCGTGCGGGTGGTACACGACCCATCCCAAACGGTACTCCTGCCCGGCGAAATCCTGGTCACCGAAGCCACCGACCCCGGCTGGATGCCCGTCTTCATCACCGCGGGGGCTATCGTCACCGAAATCGGAGGGTTGCTCTCCCACACCGCCACCCTGGCTCGCGAACTGGGGAAACCCGCGGTTTTCGCCGTGCCGGGAGCAACCCGGCGTTTGCGCGACGGGCAACAGGTAACCGTGGATGGCTGGAGCGGCAGCGTGGAAATCGCTAAAACCTCCCGTACACAAACGTCATGAATACTTCCCTCTCTCTTCGCCTGCGGGATGCCGTGGCCGAGGCATGGCGGGAGCATGGCTATTTTCCCTGTTATGCCGCCGTGTTCCCCCTGGGAGACCCTGATTTTGGCTGGCGCGACGTGCGGAATCTTCTCCAAAGCCGCAGCGACCCTTTTTTGCAGGCCGCTACGCTTCTGTTCTGGCCGGCGCGCTTCCTGCGCCCCTTCAGGCAGCCTCCCGGCAAGGGATTATCCCGCCGCGTGTCGCTGGAAAGCCGCGCTATCCTGCGCTTCCACACTTTTTTTACCGATTTTTACTTCTACACTGCTATCCGCAGCCTGTTGCAAAGCACCGACCTGCCCAAAGAAAAACGACGCTTTTGGGAGGGTGTCTCTCTCGCCCTGGTAGAAACCGCTCTGCACAACCAGGAATTCCGCGTGCTGAGCGGGGAGGCCTTTCCCGTTTTCTCTTTCTTCCCCCGCAAGGAACTGCCCACCGCCGCCAACCCGAATGCGCGCCGTTTCCTGCGCTGGAGCGGCCTGGGGAACATAGACCCCGATGCAGACGATACCTTCGTCCTGTTGGAGATGTGCGCCGATTTTCACGCCTGGCTTGCTGCAGGCGGGCTGCCCTGGCTGGAGAACGCCCAGCGGATTACGCTATGCAGCACGCTGACCCATCTGCTGGATATGCCCTACTGGAAACTGGCACGCGCCTACCAGTTCCACCCCGAAGGCATTCGCGCCCCGGCAGTCAACTACACGGACGTGGCTTCTCTCGGCGGAGTAAGCACCTGGTTCGGCATCCGCCCCGACGACGCCCCCGACCTGACCGTCAACGTCAACGTGCTGCGTTCCCTGCTGGTCAACCGGAAACGCTGGGGGCTGCTCGAAGCCTCCGAAGGGCGCGCAACCGCCCGCGGCATCATCGCCTTTCTGGAAAAGAACACAACCAGCGGCCTGTTTCGGCATCCGCGAGGGCATAGTTTCTACCTGCCGGAGTTCTATGTCGCCATGCTCGCCCGCCTGTGGGCGGTGTGGGAAACCATCCCCGAGGCGGAACGCGCCGCCCTGGATGGAGAAAACCGCATGGAAAGGCTACGTCTGGCCGCGCTGGATTACCTGGGAAACGAACTCCACCCCCAGCGGAACTTGAACCCCCTGGATGCAGCCCTGGCCCTGAGTGCGGCGCGCTCCCTGGGGGCCAGGTCGGCGACCTGGATTTCGGGGTGGCAGCGCCTTCTGGAGGCGCAAGCCGCCCCCAAGGGCGTCCCGTACCCGGCTTATGAAATCTTCAAAGGGAAGATTCCCACCCACATGGTGTACGGTTCTCCCGCCACGACTGCCGCTTTCGCCCTCACCGCCCTGCACCGTTACCTCCCCCCATGTTCAGACTCACAAAACGCACTTCCCCAGTTCTCTTCCTGCTGACAGCCCTCCTGCTGGCCTGCACGGTAGCGCGGCAGCCCGCCGGAGGGAAGACCCCCGCTCCCGCCGCCACCCGCACCGACGCATGGGCTTTGTGGAGCGGCGCAACCCGCCTGCGGGGAGCCAACGTCTATCAGCGCCGCGTCTACCCCGCGCTGGACGAAGGTTTTCTTGGCCCCGGCGACTTCGGGCCGCCGTTCACCCAGGCCGACTTCGACCGCCTGGCCGCGCTGGGAGCGAATTACGTCAATCTCTCGCACCCCGGCCTGTTCACCGAAACCCCGCCCTATCAACTCGACCCCGCGGTGCAGGCCAACCTGGATGCCTTCATCCAAATGGCCGCCAACGCCAACCTGTACGTGGTCATCACCGCCCGCACGGGGCCGGGGCGCAGTGAGTTTTGGGCTTTCTTCGGGGAGGACACCGCCAGCGACCCGGAGGGCGGCTGGTTCGACCCTTCCTACTACAACAACCGGGTCTGGGGAGAGCAGGAGGCCCAGGACGCCTGGGTTGCCATGTGGCGCTACACGGCAGAACGCTACAAGGATAATCCGGCGATTGTCGGCTACGACTTGATGTGCGAACCCAATTCCAACGATGTGGGCAGTTACCCCCTCGGCGACCCGCTGGACGTATGGGACCCGGCACAGTTTTACGCCGATTACGGCGGCACGCTCTACGACTGGAATCAACTCTACCCCCGCATCGTCTCCGCCATCCGCGAGGTGGACGGCGAAACCCCCATTCTGATTGGCGGCAACGGCTACAGCGCCGCCGATTGGCTGCCTTACACCCAGGTGGTCAGCGATACACGGACGGTCTATACCATCCACCAGTACGACCCGCATACCTACACGCATCAACTCTCTACCACCACCGGAATCACCTACCCCGGCTACTTCGATACCGACTGGGACGGCACGCCGGAGGACTTCAACCGCGCCTGGCTGGAGAGTTTGCTGACCGATACGGTGGATTCCTTCCGGCAGGCGCACGGAGGCGTGCCCGTGGCAGCCAACGAATACGGCACGCACCGCTGGTCCCCCGGCGCGGCGGATTTCATGGACGACCAGATGGCGCTCTTCGAGCAGCGCGGGATGAATTACGCCTTGTGGGAGTGGAGTACATCCTGGGAACCGTTTGCCTCCGGCGTACACGCCTTCAACTTCCGCTTCGGTCCCGACCCGGCCAACCGCTCCGATACGGAAAACGCCCTGCAAGACGTCATCACCTCGTACTGGGCGCGCAACGCCGCCCGTCCTTTCGGGAGGGGCGGCGCGGTGTACCTGCCGTTGGTGCGCCGCTAACGCGGCGGCTTTTCGCCGTAGTACTGGTAATACTGCACCTGGATGGGGCCGTTGTAGAGTTTCCGCACCCGGTCGGGGCGGGCGCGCTTGAAGTAAGCGGGGAACTTCTTGTCGGCAGTAATCACGTACAGCGACCAGCCCTTCTTCTTGCGAAACATCTTGTTGAGGGTGATGTAGATGGCGTTCATCTGCTGAAAATCCCCCATTTTGATGCCGTAGGGCGGATTGGTAATCACGATGCCGTACTGCCGGTCAATCCACAGGTCGTGGATGTCCTTCTGCTCCAGGGTGATGTCGCCGGCAACCCCGGCGGCTTCGGCGTTGCGGCGGGCGGCGGAGACAGCCTGCGGGTCCACGTCGTAACCGAAAATTTCCAGGGCAAGGTCGCGGCGGATGGCATCCCGGGCGTCCTGCCGGGCCTGCTTCCAGGCGCGGGCCGGGATGCGGGGCCATTCTTCGGAGGCGAAACGCCGCTTCAAACCGGGGGCAATGTTGCGCCCAATCAGGGCGGCCTCAATCAAAATCGTCCCGGAGCCGCACATGGGGTCAAGGAGCAGCCGTTCCGGCTTCCAAAAACTCAACTGCACCAGCCCGGCAGCCATCGTCTCCCGCAAGGGCGCAGCCACGGACTGCACCCGGTAGCCGCGCCGATGCAGCCCGGAGCCGGAAGTGTCAATCGTCAGGGTGGCCTCATCCTTGAGCAGAGCCACCTGGACGGTGAAATCCGGGCCGGTTTCGGGGAGCCAATCCAGGTGGTAAGCGCCCTTCAAGCGCTCGACGATGGCCTTTTTGACGATGGACTGGCAGGCGCGCACGCTCCCCAGCGTGGATTTGACGGATTTTCCCAGGACGGTGAAACGCCCCTGAGGGGTAATCCAATCTTCCCAGGGCAGGGCTTTGGTCTGCTCGAAAAGTTCGTCGAAGGTCACCGCCCGGAAAGCGCCCATCTTGAGCAGGAGCCGGTCGGCGCTCCGCAGCCACAGGTTGAGGCGCGGAATGTCCGAGACAGGGGCGTCGAATTCCACCTTGCCGTTAGCGAGGCGCAAATTCTCGTACCCCAGGGCTTGCACTTCCCATTTGACGACGGTCTCCAGCCCAAAGGCGCAGGTGGCGATGAGGGCGACTTTTTCCATCCTCGCGGCGCTCAGCCTTGCAGTTCTTCCAGTTGGGCGCGGATTTTCTGCGCCGATTCCCGGTAAGCGGCCAGTTTGTCGCGCTCCTTCTGTACCACGGGAGGCGGCGCTTTCTCGGCAAAGGGGCCGGCAAGCAGTTTCTCCAACCGGGCAATGTGACTCTCGGCCTCAGCCAGGTCTTTTTCCAGGCGGGCGCGCTCTTCCTCCAGGTTCACCATCCCGGCCAGGGGAAGATAGACTTCCACCGCTCCGGCCACCAGGGCGATATGGCCTTCCGGCTTTTCGGGCAAACTGGCGACGATTTGCAAGGCATCGGCATCCAGACCCGCCAGCCGCGCCAGGGTAGCGCTTTGCGCCTGCAAGAGGTCCGCTCTCTCGGAGACCAGAATGGCGGGCAGTTTTCGACCGGGTTTGATGTTCTTCTCGGCGCGCAGGTTGCGGATAGCGCGCACCACGTCCTGCAGGAGGGCGAAGTCGGCCACTTTGCCCTCCTCCCAGCCTTCTTTGGCCTGCGCCTGCGGCCAGGGAGCGACGATGAGAGCCTCAGGCCAATCGGCGGCTAAATCCGTGAAGGAGGAATCGAGAACGGCCTCGCGCAAATGTCTCCATAAAGATTCGGTGACGAAGGGCATGTAAGGGTGCAGGAGGCGTAAACTGGTATCCAGAACGCGGACGAGGGTATCGGCGGTGATGCGGGCGCGTTCCCCGCCCTCGGCCAGTTGCGTCTTGGCGGCCTCGATGTACCAGTCGGCGAACTCGCTCCAGAAGAAATCGTAAATCTGGCGTCCGGCCTCGCCGTACTGGAAGTTGGCAAACAGGCGCTCCACGCTGCGGATGAGGTCTTGCAGGCGCGCCCAAATCCAGGAGTCGGCGAGGGTCCAATCCCCCTCCCCTTTCTCCCCTCCCCCTGAGGGGGAGGGGTTAGGGGTGAGGGTCTCCCCTCCCCCTGAAGGGGAGGGGTTGGGGGTGAGGGTCGCCCCTCCATCTAAGGAGGAAGGGGAGGGGGAAAGCGCGGCAATCACAAACCGTCCCGCGTTCCAGATTTTGTTGGTGAAGTTGCGGTTGGCCTCCACCTTCTTCAAACTGAGGTTCATATCGTTGCCGGGCGTCGCGCCGACCAGGAGGGTGAAGCGCAAGGCGTCCGTGCCCAGGTCGTCCATGACCACCAGCGGGTCAATCACGTTGCCCTTAGTCTTGGACATCTTCTGTCCGTGCTCGTCGCGAATCAAGCCGTGCAGGTAAACGGTGTGGAAAGGAACCTCACCGGTGAATTCCAGCCCCATCATAATCATGCGCGCCACCCAGAAGAAGAGGATGTCGTAGCCGGTTTCCATGATGCTGGTGGGGTAGAAGTAGCGGTAATCCGGGGTTTCTTCAGGCCAGCCGAGGGTGGAGAAGGGCCACA
>JANTFR010000009.1 GCA_024763355.1 Anaerolineales bacterium | reverse complement strand
CGACCACGTAGGCGACGCGGTGGCGATTGCCAAGCGCACCGGAGCGCTGGTGATTGCCAACTTCGAGGTCGCCAACTGGCTCAACGCCCAGGGCGTGGAGAAAACGCATCCCCAGCACATCGGCGGCGGCTTCCATCATCCCTTTGGCTACCTGAAACTGACCCAGGCGCACCACGGCTCTGGCCTGCCGGACGGCTCCTATGGCGGCAACCCCGCAGGTCTGCTTCTCACCACCACGGAGGGCGAGAAAATCTACTTCGCCTGCGACACCGGCCTGTTCGGCGACATGCGTCTGATAGGCGACGAGGGCATCGACCTGGCCGTGCTGCCCATCGGAGATAACTTCACCATGGGGCCGGATGACGCCCTGCGGGCTGTGCAATTCATCCGCCCGAAGCATGTCATTCCCGTCCACTACAACACCTGGCCGGTCATCGAGCAGGACCCCAACGCCTGGGCGAAGCGGGTGGAGGCCGAAACCGATGCCCAGGTTCACGTGCTCCAGCCGGGGGAATCTTTCTCCCTGTAAGGCGCTGTTTCCCGCGAATCTCACACCACAGGCTGCTCCAACGGGGCGGCCTGTCCGTTTTTCAGGCACGGCTCATCTGGGAAAGCGGTTGGGGTTGATATAATTCACATCTGCCTTGTTTTTTCTCTGCGTCCCCGCGGCTCTGCGTTGTCACTCGCGGTGCAACGCAGGGAAAGTGTCATCTTGATTCTGGCGCAATCCCCAGAGCGATGGAGGTAACAGCATGTTCAACCGCCGGAAACACGAAGAAGACGTCCGCCGCGAGGGCCGCCTGCCCCCCGGGCAATCTCTGACCCTCAAGTTCCCCGTCCTGCATTACGGGCCGGTGCCCTCCTTCAACCCGGAAACGTGGAATTTTCGCGTCTGGGGTGAAGTGGAAGCGGAACGCCGCTGGACGTGGGACGAGTTTCAACAACTGCCGCGCACCAAAATCGTGATGGACATCCACTGCGTCACCCGCTGGAGCAAGTTCGATACCGAGTGGGAGGGCGTTTCGGTACGCACCCTCGTGGATGAGGGCTTCATCCGTCTGAAGGACACCGCCCGTTACGTCATCCAGCACGCCGAGTACGGCTTCACCGCCAACCTGCCGCTGGAGGTAGTGCTGGCCGAAAACTTCCTCCTGGCGACCCACTTCAACGGAGAACCGCTCACCCCCGAACACGGATATCCCCTGCGCGGGGTGGTGGGCTACATCCGCGGGAGGGAAGACCTGAAGACGCCCTACTTCTGGAAGGGCGCCAAATGGCTGCGCGGCCTGGAGTTTGCCGCCGAAGACCGCCTGGGTTTCTGGGAGCAGGCCGGATACCACAACGATGCCGATGTCTGGAAAGAGGAACGCTTTGCCCGCTAGGGGAAACCATGCAACTGATTGACTGGTACAACCTGTTTGCCAACGCCCTCTGGATTGTAGCGCTTGCCATTTCCCTGACCGCCCTGGGATTTGCCTGGTGGGAAGCGGGAACCACCGAAACCGCCTTCCGTTCCCTGCTGAACAGCCGCGGCTACCAGATTGTCTTCAACCTGAGCGGCCTCCTGTTCTCGATTGGCGTGGGGATGACCGAAGCCCGCCGCTGGGCGCAAGTCCTGTGGGGGCTGCTGGCCCTGGCCTTCCTATGGCAAATCTACCTGAACATAAAAAGCGCCCGCTGAAGCGGGCGCTTTTTCGTGCCATTCGTGTTTATTCGTGTTTATTCGTGGACTCATTCGTGGACCCTCGGCGCACCTGAAAGGCATCGAAATCGTGCGCCACAACCGTGTGTGGGAACACCGCCCGCGCCTCCTCCAGAATATCTCGTTCGCGGTATCGCCGCGAGACGTGGGTGAGGATGAGTTTCCCGACCTCCGCCCGGCGGGCCAGGTCGGCGGCCATGTGCGCCGTCAGGTGGGCAAAGCGCCGCGCCATATCGCGTTCCTCCTCCAGATAGGTGGCCTCAATCACCAGGGCGTGCGCCCCGCGGGCGTAGGGGAGAATCCCTTCGATGTCGCCCGTATCGCCCACGTGGACGAAACGCGTTCCGGAGCGGACCTCTCCCAGCACCTCGTCCGGCTGGATGAGGCGCCCGTCCGGCAGCGTAGCCGGTTGACCCGCCGCCAGGTCGCGCCGCCACGGGCCGGGCGGAATCCCCAGGGCCTCCGCCTTCTCCGGCAGGAAAGGCCGGCGGGACTTCTCCTCGAACAAATAGCCGAAACAATCCGGACCGCGGTGCTTGACCGGGAATGCCGTGACGGTGAAATCCTTTTCCTCCACAATCACGCCCGGCTGAATTTCGCGCAGGTGAATGGGCATGGGGGAACGCCCGCCGCGCAGCACCACGCCGTAGAGCAAATCATGGATGCGCTCCAGCGCCCAGCCGCCGCCCATGATTTCCAGTTCCTCAATCGCCTCCCAGCGCATGAACGTGGAGAGCAGCCCCGCCAGCCCCAGGATGTGGTCAAGATGACCGTGGGTAATCAGGATGCGGTTCAGACGTTTGAAGCCGATGCCGGAGCGCAAAATCTGGCGCTGGGTGCCCTCGCCGCAGTCAATCAGAAAGCGGTGTTCGTCGTGCTTGACCACCTGCGCCGAAAGCCCCCGCCGAATGGAGGGGGCGGATGCTGAAGTTCCCAAAAAAACAATCTCGAACAAAGTCTTGTGCCTCGCTTTGTATGGTGTGGTCTGTATTGTACCGCAGGTGAGAGGCAGCAGGCTGCAGGTGACAGTCACTTCCCAAGTGACTGTCACCATTTTCGTGCTATTCGTGTTATTCGTGTCCATTCGTGGACATTCGTGTATAATCGCAGCATGAGCGCTCGCAAACCCCGCAAAAAGCCCGCCGCGAAGAAGGGGAAATCCACGGCACGCAAACGCAAGCCCAAAAACGTCCCCGCAGGACGTTTCGCCTGGGTGCGCGCCCGCTGGCAGGATTGGCAGGCGCGCCGCGCTCCCGCCAAACCGGCATCTTCCAAAGGCGCAAAACGCGCCGCTCCCAAAGCAACGCCCTCCCCGCCCCCGCCCACCCTCTCGCTGGACCGCAAACTGGACCTGGTCGGCATCTTTTCCGTTCTCGTCGGGCTGCTCAGTGTGCTTAGTTTAGCCGCCGGGGAACGCAGCGCCCTGGCCGGAGCGTGGGTGACGTTCCTGCGGCGCGCCCTGGGCTGGGGAGCGTGGGTCTTTCCGCTGGCGCTGCTGGCCCTCGGCCTGTGGCTCATCCTGCGCGATTTCGAGCGCCTCCCCTGGCCTGCCCCGGAGCGGCTTCTCGGCGCGGCGCTGGGTTACCTCAACCTGCTCGTCTGGCTGCACCTGCTCCTCCTGCCCCCAAACGGCGCGAAGAGTTTCACCCTCGCCCGGCAGGGTCACGGCGGCGGCTACCTCGGCGCGGCCGCGTTGGAAGTCCTCCGCTACGCCCTGGGCTGGGCCGGAACGGTCATCGTCCTGCTGGCCTGGCTGCTGGCGGCCCTCACCCTGACCCTCGACCGCCCCGTTCTCTCCCTGTTTGCCTGGCTGCGTCCCATCGGGGAGAGTTTGAAGGGGCGCTGGGAGCAGTACCGCCCCAAAGGGTGGATTCCCCTTCGGGGATGGCTGGCCGCCCGAAGGGGGTCCGTTCCCGCCGCGCCCGAAGGCGCAACCCCATTTGAGGGAGCGGAGGCATCCCAAAGCGGACAGCCCCTTCCGGAGGGGGCCGCTTCCCCCGAATCTCCCCCCGAAGAATCGCCCGTCTGGATTTTGCCCCCCGTCTCCGAGATGCTCGATTCCAGCCCCGAAGCGGTTTACGACGACGACTACGATTTGCAGCGCGCCCGCCTCATCGAGGAGACCCTGGCGCTCTTCAAGGCCCCGGCCCGCGTGGTGGAAATCAACCGCGGCCCGACGATTACCCAGTTTGGCGTGGAGCCAGACTTCCTGGAAACACGCAGCGGGCGCACGCGGGTGCGTGTCAACAAAATCGCGGCCCTGGCCGACGACCTGGCGCTGGCGCTGGCCGCCCGGCGGGTGCGTATCCAGGCCCCCGTGCCCGGCAAGGGGTACGTGGGTATCGAAGTGCCCAACGAGGCCCCCAACCTGGTCGCCCTGCGGGATGTCATCGAAAGCCCGGCCTTCGAGCGTCTGAAATCGCCTTTGCGCTTCGCCCTGGGGCAGGATGTGGCCGGGAACGCCGTGGCCGCCGACCTGAGCGCCATGCCCCACCTGCTGATTGCCGGGGCGACCGGTTCCGGTAAATCGGTGTGCGTCAACGGGCTGATTACCTGCCTCCTGCTGCACAACACGCCCGACGACCTGCGCTTCATCATGGTAGACCCCAAGCGGGTGGAATTGACCGGCTACAACGGCATCCCGCACCTGCTGGCCCCCGTGGTGGTGGACCTGGAGCGGGTGGTGGGCGCGCTCCAATGGGTGACCCGCGAGATGGATATGCGTTACCGCAAGTTCTCCGACCTGGGGGTGCGGAATCTGGCGGAGTACAATGCCCGTAAGGAGGCCGCCGGCGAGAAGAAACTGCCTTACCTGGTAGTGGTGATTGACGAACTGGCCGACCTGATGATGCTGGCCCCCGAAGAGACGGAGCGAAGCGTAACGCGCCTGGCGCAGTTGGCGCGCGCTACCGGCATCCATTTGGTGATTGCTACGCAGCGCCCCTCGGTCAACGTGGTGACCGGTCTCATCAAGGCCAATTTCCCGGCACGGGTTGCCTTCGCCGTGGCCTCCGGGGTGGACAGCCGCGTCATTCTCGACCAGCCGGGGGCGGAGCGTCTCCTGGGGCAGGGCGACATGCTCTTCCAGGCTCCCGACGCGCCCGCGCCGGTGCGCCTGCAAGGGGTGTACGTTTCCGATGAGGAAATCCGCCGGGTGGTGCGCTACTGGCGCGCTTTCCTGCGCCCGCAAGACCTGACTCCGACGGCGCACGAGGCTCCGGTCGGCGGCCTGCCCGCCGGCATTCCGCTCAAGCAAATGGCCCTCCTGGACGAGATGGAGGAGGCCGCCAACCCCGGCGACCCGCTCTACCCCGATGCGGTGGATTTAGTGCGCCGCCAGGGGCGCGTCTCGATTTCCATGCTCCAGCGCCGCCTGCGAATTGGCTATACCCGCGCCGCCCGCCTGGTGGAGCAGATGGAGGAGAAGGGCATCGTCAGCGCCCCGCTGCCGGGCACGACCCACCGCGAAATCCTGGATTGGGGCGACGCCGCGCCGCCGGTGGATGCGTGAGCGGCGAAAACAGACACGGGCATTAGCGTTATAATACAGGTGGAGGTGCACGATGAACGATATACGCAGTATCCTGGCGGATATTCACGCTCTGGAAGAGGAATTGCTGGAGTTCGAGCGGAAATACGGCATCCGCTCTGAAACATTGTACGCAGCGTACACAGCGGGGGAAGAGCCGGAAAACGAAGAGTGGTGGATGGATTTTGGGGAATGGGCAAGCGTGTACCGCACCTGGTTGGAGCGTCAGGCAGAATATCGCAACGAGATTCAGCGCCGGCAACGCCGTCAGCCAGGTCTGGCGGGCCTGGTGCGGGAACGCACATGAATCAGTACTTTCGTACTCCCGAAGATTACGAATTGTTCATCTACACGTTGAAAGAGCGCTACCCGTCTATCAGGCGCTCTACATTGACTTTTGTACGCCGCGGGGCTACTTTGGCGCGTGTCGCAGGAACGTTGTTCTTCTCCAACGGGATTCGGCTGGTTGTGCGCGAGCGGTTGGCCTTTCACCATCTGCCAGTTGTGATAACCTGGTACGGCTATGAAGTGTATCAGGGAGAGGAAAAACTGTACTGGTACGACCCCCAACCCCATCCTAACGATGAAAATTTGCAAAGCACGCACCCGCACCACAAGCACATTCCGCCAGATATCAAGCACCACCGCATCCCTGCCCCTAACATGAGTTTTACCTCCCCCAACCTTCCGGCGTTGATTGCCGAAATACAGTCCCTGAGCGACGCCGCGCCGCCGGTGGATGCGTGAGCCTATGAGAAACGTGGTGAAAATTCCAGTGGCTCTGTTACTGCTGCTCGCGTTGGGGTGGACAGGGCTGCGCGTCATGGCCGCCCGCGCCCAACCGCCCCTCCCTCCGGGGATACATGATGGGAAATTGTCTCCCTGTCCCGCTTCTCCGAATTGCGTTTCGTCCTACGAAACATCCCCCGAACACCGAATTGCCCCTTTGCCCGTCGAGGGCGACCCCGAAACCGCCCTGGCGCGCCTGGATGCAGTCGTTTCCGCCATGCCGGGTGCTGCATTGGCAGACGCCGAGGACAATTACCGGCACTACATTTTCCGCACCGCCCTGGTGGGGTACATTGACGACGTGGAGTTTTATCGGGACGGAGACCGCATCCATCTCCGCTCCGCCTCCCGCAGCGGGTATTCCGATTTGGGGGTGAACCGCAAGCGGATAGCGCAAATTCGAAAGGCCTATCTCGCCGCGCCGTGAGGCCGCGAGACGCTTACGCATCCCCCTGAACGTACACCCGCGGCACCCGCGTGTTGATATTCGTGAGCACCTCGTAAGGTATCGTCCCCGCCCAGGCCGCCAGGTCTTCGACGGTGATGCGCTCGCCGCCGTCTTCCCCAATCAGCACCACCTCATCGCCGTTGTAGGCGCTTTCCCAACCGATGTTGACCACCATCTGGTCCATGCAAATCCGCCCCACCTGGGGGTAACGCCGCCCGCGGATGAGCACCTGCGCTTTGTTGGACATACTGCGAAAATAACCGTCGCCGTACCCCACCGGCACGGTCACCACCCGCGTCAGCCGGTCGCTCTGCCACGTCCAGCCGTAACTGACGGGATGCCCCGGTTTGACCACCTTGAAGTACACGACGCGAGATTTCCACGTCAGGGCCGGTTTCACCTGCACTGTGCGAGGCACTTCCTCGGATGGGTACACGCCGTAGAACAGGATTCCGGGGCGCACCATGTCGAAGGTGGCTTCCGGCAGTTGCAAAATTGCCCCGGAGTTCGCCATGTGCCGCACGGGAACGGGCAAACTGCGCCGTTCGTAAAAGTGCAGCACCTCCTCGAAGCGCTCCAGTTGGAGGCGCGCCGAGGTCAGGTCGGCAGCATCGGCGTTGGCAAAGTGCGAGTAGATGCCCTCCACCTCCACGTGCGGGCAGCGCAGGGATGTCTCCAACAGCGTATCGGCGCTATAGTAGTGTACGCCGATACGCTCCATGCCGGTATCAATTTTCAGGTGCACGCGGGCGCGCCGTCCCATCGCCGCCGCGGCGGCCTCTATTTGCTCCAGTTTCTCCACCGAGGAGGCCGTGACGGTGATGTCGTTCTCGATGAAGGCGGGAATCTGGTTTCCCCAGATGCCCCCCAGCACCAGGATAGGCGCGCCAATCCCAGCCCGGCGCAGCAGAAGCGCTTCCTCCAGGACAGCGACGCCGATGTAATCCGCTCCCCAGGCCACCACGCGGCGGGCGACCTCCAGCAGGCCGTGTCCGTAGGCGTTGGCCTTGAGGATGGACATGATTTTCGCCCCTCCCACGCGGCGGCGGATGGCCTCGAAGTTGCGGCGCAGGCGCGTCAGGTTGACCTCCACATACGTGGGGCGCACGATATCGCCGTTGGCAATGATGTCTGTGTGAATATCCATACCCGAATTGTACCCGACGCGGCAGATACCCCCAAGCAGGCAAACGCACCGGCAAGCCTCAGCGAGAATCAGCGCGCCTCAGCGCCATCCGCGTTTTGCTGCCCGGATGGAGTGCGCCCCTCGATGGAGAGGCCTCCGTCAGCAGATAGCGCTCACTGATGACCCCCGAGGAGAACAAATTGAGGGAACGGCTTTGCGTGGCCGCGAAATCCCAGAGGGTAACCTCTACCCCCCGGAAGGTGAAGACCGGATTGTTGCGGTAGCGCCCCCTGGGGGTGAGTGCCAGCCCCGAAGGGAGTATCTGCTCCCAGGGGCGTGAATCCCCGTACAGTTTCCGCAGCGCGGCCCGCCGGATGCCCAAATCGGCCAGGCGGGTGAGGGTATCCGCCAACACGGGGAGGGTATCCTCGGTGGCAATAATCGAAACCTTAAGCGGGAGGCGGGCGCGGCGCAAGATGGTCTCCAGGTCGGGCGGGCGCGGCACGCCCATCACCCGGCGGTATACGGCGGGGTCGCAGGCGGGAAAGGAGAGGGTCGCGCTGTCGTAGGCGTCGAAGGTTGCCATTTTACGCAGCGCCAGCCGTCCGTTGGTGTGCAGGGAAAAATGGACGCCCGGCAGGTCGCCGCGCAGCCTCCGCAGCAGGCGCGCTTCGTAAGCGTACATCTGCGGGTCGGTGCTCGTCCCCGTGAAGATGAGACGGGGAATGCGGTAACGCCGCACGGCCTCCACCAGCGCGTCCAGGTTACGCGGCGGGTAGATGTGCAGGTTCGGGGGCGTCAAGGCAGGGGCGATTTGCTTCCCAATGCAGAAGGGACACCGGGCGTTGCACGGCCCCGAAAACAAGATGGCGGCGAAGTCGAATTGGGGCATTGGTCGGGTTGGTCTGATTGGTCAGATTGGTCATTGGTCTACTGTCCACGGTCTGCCGTCTGTCGTTCGTGGTCTGCCGTCCGTACGCCACCCCCCAGCAGCGCGGCTTTGACCGCGCCGGCATAGAAGAGGGCAATCACGCCGTTGTAATGCTTGTCTCCCCAGGAAGTCAGGCGCAGCGTTTCGGGGGTGAACTCCATCAGTCCCTCCCGCAGGACGAAATCCATCTCGGCAGGGAAAGCATCTTCCAGCGACTGGCCGAACTTGCGCCGGAAAGAGGTCCGATGAATCCCACCGAAGTAGAACGAAACGCTGATGAACTTGCCCATAGCCGCCTGCGGAGAAAGGTGGTAAAGGTCCTGGATAGGCAGTTGCCCGGCAGAAATTTTGCGTTGATAATTCCGCAGGCGTTTGTCAGCGGCCCCGGCGTTGTAGGACAGGGTGCGCTCACTGAGGGATTGCGCTCCCAGCCCCAACCCCAGGTAGGGCGTGCCGTAAACGACGCGGTTGGTGAGGTAATCGCTGGCCCCGGAATCATCAGGCAGGCGGGTGTAGGTGTTCTTGCCCACCGGCGCGTGGTAGCCTGCCTCCAGCAGCAGGGAGCGCAGCAGCGCCTTCTGGCGGTTGACCTCCCCCCGCGTGACGCGCTCCGCCTGGGCAAAAAGACGAGTTCCCTTGTAACGCATCCGGTAGAGGGTGATGTGTTCCGGCTGCAAGGAAATCGCGTGGCGAAGCGTGGCCTCTACGCCGGCGAGGGACTGCCCGGCAAAGCCGTACATGATGTCCACGTTGAATTTGGCGAAGCCGGCGGCGCGGATGTTGTCGGCAGCGCGGCGGTCCCAGTCCAGCCGGGTGGCGCTGCGTCCCACAGCCTCCAGCAGACGGGGGCTGACGGTCTGCACGCCCATGCTGATGCGCCGAATCCCCATCCGGTAGTAGGCGCGCAGTTTGCCGGGAACGAGGGCGGCGATTTTGGGCGTGGTCTCGATGCTGACTTCCACTTCGGGGAGCAGGGTGAAATTGGCGTGGACGGTCTCCATCAAACGGGCAATCTGGGAGAGGGGAGCCAGCGAGGGGGTGCCGCCGCCGATGTCGAAGCCGGTCAGCCGCCGGGGACCGATGGCGCGCTTCCAGAGGGCAAATTCTTCCATCAGGAGGTCAAAATAAGGGCCTTCGGTCTCCTCCCGCACGGCGGGGTCAATTACGGTGTATTCGCAGAAGCCGCAACGCGCTTCGCAAAAGGGGATGTGGACGTAGAGACCGATGCCGTCAATCCCCTCCCAGGCCTGCGGGGCGAGAGATTGCACCTCGGCGCGGGGCACGCGGTAGGGACGCATGGTCGTGACGTGGTGGATGGGGTAGGCAGTGTTGGCGATGTGATGCTGTCGCAATCCGGCGGCAAAGACCTCGGCAGGGTCGAAACGGGTCGTGTCTTGGGGAGAGGGATGATGCCAGTCCATGAGAACTCCTTTTTAGTGTGTTTTATACACGAATTTTAGTGTACAAAACACACTTTGTCAAGGTGTAAAAAAAACAGGCGCTCAATCGAGCGCCTGTTGAGGGGAGGGGATATCTCAGGGATGCGGCATCCCAGTCGGCATCGGCGTGTGCTCTGGTGTTTCGTGCGGCGGTTCCCAAGTCTCACTGGGCTCCGGCGTGTGCTCCGGCGTTTCGTGCGGCGGTTCCCAGGTCTCACTGGGCTCCGGCGTGTGGCTGGGCATCGGGGTATGCGTCCACTCCGGCGTCTCACTCGGCTCCCAGGTTGCGCTAGGCATGGGAGTGTGTTCTTGCTCCGGCGTTTCGCTCGGCTCCCAGGTCTCGCTGGGCTCCGACGTGTGCTCCGGCGTTTCGTGCGGCGGTTCCCAGGTCTCACTGGGCTCCGGCGTGTGGCTGGACATCGGGGTATGCGTCCACTCCGGCGTCTCACTGGCCATTTGGGTATGAGTGGGCATGGGAGTCTGGCTCGGCATGGCCGGGGCCGTATTCTCCGGGCCGGGGTACGCCGCAGGCTGGTTCAGCGGCGAGACCACGAGGGACTCGGCCTGCAAAACGCCGTCCTTCCCGACCGCGGCCCGCGCACTTACCATTACACCGATTTGCGGGGCGCCCTGGATTTCGGTGCGAGCATTCAGTTGCAGGGTGAAACCGCCTACCGTCCAGGTTTCATTATCGAAGGCCATCAATTCGCCGGAGAATTCGACATCCACCTGACGCTGCATTTCGAGGACTGTGCGTACTTCCTCCCGGCGGCGCTCCTGCAGTTGACGCTCCACCTGGACGCGTGTCTGGGGGTTGACGGTAAAGGTCAGACGCGCTTTCTCGAAGAAACGTTTGGCCGGGTAGAGAGCGTCTCCGGGCAGGGCATTGGCCGAAACCAGGTTGACACCCAGGCCGCTGACAATGAAGAGCGCCAGAATTGCAACCGTAAAAGCGAGGCGAGTTGTAGTTTTCATATTCAAAGTCTCCTTTCCTGTTAGCAGGTTGAAAAATCTACCCACATAACGGGAAAACGGAGAAATGGGTACGGCCTGTTGAGCAAATTGCTTGTCTGCTTCCCGGAACATCCGCTCGCGGCTGCGGCGCATGACTTCAGGGGAGGGCGCGGGCAACCGCACCGCAGAAATCGCGGCTGCGGTCTCCAGCAGGGGACGCAGTTCCCCGGCATATTGGGGAAAGCGCTGCAAGCACTCTTCCACGCTGCTGCCAGAACGCAACAGGGTAATGCTTTCCTCCAGGGCAGTTTCAAAATCAGGGTTCATAACAACCTTCCTGTTCGATAGCGCGACGCAGAGCGGCCAGGGCACGATGTTGCAACGCTTTGACGGCTCCTTCAGTCTTTCCCAACAAGCGGGCCACCTCACGGGCACTCCGCCCCTCCAGGAACTTCCCAATGACGACCATCCGTTGTTCTTCGGTGATATGCTTCAAGGCCTTGCGCAGGCAGTCTATCGCCATGCTGTTCTCCGCAGCCTGTGCCGGGTTGTCATCCCCGGCTACCAGATGCTCCTCCAACGAAAGGGGAGCATTGCGCTGCTGTTGCTCTCGACGGTAGTCGGTCAACAGATTGCGGGCAATGGTGTACAGCCAGGCCAACAACGGTCTGCCGGTATAGCGAAACTTCGATATCTTTTGCACCATGCGTACAAACACTTCGGAGGTCAGGTCTTCAGCAACTTGCGGGGCTTCCAGCCGCGTGGCAAAGTAGGTGTAAATGGCGCGGTAATACTGGTCGTGCAGCGCAGCCAGCGCCGCACGGTCGCCTTGTTGGGCGCGTCTTATCAATGCTGCTTCATCGTTGAGACGGTTCATTTGCACCCTGCATAACGGAATTTCTATCAAAAGGATACGTCTCTACCCGTAGTTTCCCCCGCGAAAAGGGAGAACGCGCCCTTGCAGCAGCGCGTCCTCCCCAGAAAAACCTTACCCCAAAGTATTGATAGCGTTGAGTTCCTCGAAGGCACGGGTCAGACGCGCCTTGAAGGATTCCTCCCCGCTGCGCAGCCAGGCGCGCGGGTCGTAGTATTTTTTATTCGGTTTATCTGGCCCTTCGGGATTGCCCAGTTGGGTTTGCAGATAGTCCTTCTTCTCTTTGTAGTAGGCGTGGACGCCGTCCCAGAAGGCCCATTGCAGGTCGGTATCGATGTTCATCTTGACCACGCCGTAGGAGACAGCGGCACGGATATCCTCCAGCGCCGAGCCGGAACCGCCGTGGAAGACGAAATTGATGGGCTTCTCCGCTGTGCCGAATTTCTCCTGCACGTACTTTTGCGAGTTATGCAGGATGATAGGGCGCAGTTTCACGTTGCCGGGGCGGTACACGCCGTGGACATTCCCAAACGCGGCCGCAATCGTAAAGCGCTCGCTAACCTTCATCAATTCTTCGTAGGCATAGGCCACTTCTTCGGGCTGGGTGTACAGGCGGGAACTATCCACGCCCGTGTTGTCCACTCCGTCTTCCTCGCCGCCGGTCACGCCCAGTTCGATTTCCAGGGTCATGCCCATCTTGCTCATTCGCTCCAGATAACGCTTGGAGATTTCGACGTTCTCCTTCAACGGTTCTTCGGAAAGGTCGAGCATATGGGAACTGAACAGCGGTTTACCGTGGACTTTGTAGAAGGCCTCGCCCGCGTCGAGCAGCCCATCAATCCAGGGCAAGAGTTTTTTGGCGGCGTGGTCGGTGTGGATGATGACGCGCACCCCGTAGAGTTCCGCCAGTTGATGGATGTGCTGCGCCCCGGAGACCGCGCCGGCAATCGCGGCGCGCTGCCCGGCATTATCCAGCCCCTTACCGGCGAAGAAGCGCGCTCCCCCATTGGAAAACTGGATGATGACAGGGGCGTTCACATCGCGGGCCGTTTCCATCACGGCGTTGACGCTGTTGGTGCCTATCACGTTAGCAGCCGGCAGGGCAAAGCCGTGCTCTTTGGCGTAAGCAAAGATTTTCTGCACATCGTCGCCGGTGACTACCCCGGCAGGAATTTGTTCCTTGAATGTGGACATCGTTTCTCCTTTTGGTTCTGCGTTACAGCACTTCCTCCGCCGGCGTACCAGCCATCATCAAGCCCAGTTGCTCTTTGGTGACTTCTCCCGGCTTCACTACTGCTACAATCTGCCCGTGGAAAATGACCGCGATGCGGTCGGCCAGGGACATGACCTCATCCAGTTCGGCGGAGATGAGGAGCACCGCTGCCCCGTTGTCGCGGGCGGCCACCATCTGCTTGTGGATGTACTCGATGGAACCGACATCCAGGCCGCGGGTGGGTTGATTCGCCAGCAGGAAACGGGGGTGGCGGCTCAATTCGCGCGCCACGATGACCTTCTGCTGGTTGCCGCCCGAAAGATTTCCGGCCGGCACAAGCGGGCCGGGCGTGCGTATGTCATACTCATCTATCAGGCGGACGGCATTCTCCATGATGGCGGCGTCGTTGCGCTGGATACCGTCGGCAAAGGGCGGCTTGTAGTAGGCCACCAGGGCCAGATTGTCCGCCACGGGGTAGGGCAGCACGAGACCGTGCTTCTGGCGGTCTTCGGGGATGTGCCCCATGCCGCGCTCGAACAAGAAGCGGGGGTCCCGGTCGGGCACGGGCGCGCCGTCCACGGTAATTGCGCCGCCTTCCACCCGGCGCAGCCCCGTAATGGCCTCCGCCAGTTCGGTCTGCCCGTTGCCCTGCACGCCGGCAATCCCCAAAATCTCCCCGGCGTGCACCTGGAAGGAGACGCCGCGCACCGCTTCCAGTTTGCGCTCGTCCAGAACACGCAGGTCGCGCACTGCGAAGACCGGCTCGGCGGGGTGGGCAGGGCCTTTTTCCACCTGCAAGACCACCTGCCGTCCCACCATCATGGCGGCCAGCCCGCTCTCATCGGTTTCCGCCGGGGTGGTGGTGCCCACCACTTTGCCGCGGCGCATGACCGTGATACGGTCGGAGATTTCCAGAACTTCCTTGAGTTTGTGGCTGATGAAGATAATCGAGACGCCGCGTTCCGTCAGGTGGCGCATGATGCGGAAAAGGTCTTCGGCCTCCTGCGGGGTAAGAACGGCGGTAGGTTCGTCCAGCACCAGGATTTTCGCCTGGCGGTAGAGCGCCTTGACGATTTCGACGCGCTGCTGGATGCCCACCGGCAAATCTTCCACCACGGCATCGGGGTCCACCTCCAGCCCGTACTCTTGCGAAAGGGCGCGAATTTCCTTTCGGGCGCGGGTCATATCCAGCGTAAAGCCGCGGGTAACTTCCGAACCGAGGATGATGTTCTCCGCCACGGTGAAGACCGGGACGAGCATGAAATGCTGATGCACCATCCCGATACCGCGGGTGATAGCATCGTGCGGATTCTTGATTTCCACGCGCTGGCCGTCGATGAAGAATTCGCCCTCGTCAGGAGAATACAGCCCGTAGATGATGTTCATCAGGGTGGATTTGCCCGCCCCGTTCTCGCCCAGCAGGGAATGGATTTCGCCTTTGTGGAGGGTGAAATTCACCCTGTCGTTAGCCAGCACGCCGGGAAAGCGCTTGGTGATGTTGCGTACTTCCAGAGCCAAAGTTTCGGACATGGGTTTCTCTCCGTTACTCCTTCTCGTAAGGTACGCCATCGGCGGCAGGCGGGCGTGCCCGTCCAACGAAACCGGCCAGGACGATGATGGTCAGCAGGTAGGGCAGCATCCCGATGAACTGGTGCGGGATGTTCAACCCGGCAAATTGCAACTGGGTCTGCATAGCGGTCGCGAAACCAAAAAGCAGCGCCGCGCCCCAGGAGCCGAGAGGCGTCCACTTGCCGAAAATCATCACCGCCAGGGCGACGAAGCCGCGTCCGTTGGTCATGGCGCGCTCGAAAGAGCCGACCGCTTCCAGGGTCAGAAAAGCCCCGGCCAGCCCGGCAATAGCGCCCCCAAAGATGACGTTGGCATAGCGCATCAGGTAGACATCCACCCCCAGGGTATCCGCCGCCCGCGGATGTTCACCTACGGCGCGAGTCCGCAGCCCCCAGCGGGTGTAGAACAGCAAATAATGGCTGAAGAAGACCAGCAGGATGGTGAGGTAGGTGATGGGGGGATTGTCGAAGAAAACCGGCCCGATGAGCGGGATTTTCGCCAGCGCCCCCAGCGGAATGGCCTGCAATTTGCCATGGGTGGTCAGCCCTTGTTGGTAGAAGTATCCCGTCAGACCAAGGGCAAGGATGTTGATGACCGTCCCGCCGATAATCTGATCAATTTTGAGGGTCACGGACATGAAGGCCAGCAGCGCCCCCAGCACCGCGCCGGTCAGCACGCCGGCCACCACGGCCAGGAAGAGATTCCCCGTCCAGACGTTGACCAGAAAGCCGATGAAAGCCGCCAGGAGCATCTGCCCTTCAATGCCGATGTTGATGACCGCAGCGCGCTCTCCCCACAGGCCGCACAAGGCCCCCAGCACCAGCGGCGTGGACTGCCGCACGGTGGAAGCCAGCACCGCCTCGGTAGAAGTCGGGTTCTGGGCATAATTCCATAACACGAGCACCAGTAAGACAAGTGCGGTTCCCAATCCCCAGCCCCAACGGGAGAGGTACACTTTCCAGGCAGGAGGAGATTCCAAAGTAGTTTGCATCGCAGCCTCCCGTTACTGTTGTCCCCAGCCGGTGCTGAGGGTAATTTTCTCGCCCTCTTCGGCGCGGATGCGCAAAATCCAGCGCACAATCATATCCGCGGCTACGAAGAAGAGGATAAGCGCCTGCACCACGTCCGTGATTTCCTTGGCGACCCCGGCATTGAACTGCATCATGCTGGAACCGGCTTTCATGGCCCCCACCAGCAAGGCCGCGGGGATGACGCCAAAGGGGTGGGTGCGTCCCAGCAGGGCGATGGTGATGCCGTCGAAGCCCAATCCCACGTTGAAACCCGGCTGGTAGCGGTACACCACGCCTTGCGTCTCGACCGCCCCGCCGATGCCCGCCAGCAAGCCACTGATGACCATGGTCAGGATGATGGTGCGGGCGACCTTCATGCCGCTGTAGCGCGCCGCATGGGGATTCAGGCCCACGGTGCGGATTTCGAAGCCCAATGTGGTGCGCCACAACAGCCACCAGGCAATAAAAGCAATCGCCAGGGAGATGATGAAGCCCAGGGGAATGCCGGCCACCACCGGAATACGGGCCGCGGCGGCGATTTCGGGGGTGCGCGCCACAATGTTGCCGGGAGAAGTGTCCTTCCAGGGGCCGTCTGCCAGGTAATCGGTGAGGTTGATGGCGACGTAGTTCAGCATGATGGTGGTGATAACCTCATGCGCCCCCGTGTACGCCTTGAGTGCTCCCGGAATGGCAGAGAACAAGCCGCCTGCAATCGCCCCAGCGGTCAGCGCCAGGGGGATGTGGATGTAAGGCGGCAGGCCGTGGATGCCAAAGCCGACCACCGCTGCCGTAATGGCTCCCAGGAGCAACTGCCCCTGCGCGCCGATGTTGAACAATCCGGCTTTGAAGGCAAAGGCTACTGCCAACCCGCTGAAGACCAGCGGGGTGGCCTTCTCCAGGGTGCGGCTGAGGGCATCCAGAGAGCCAAACGAGCCTTTGAGCAAAGCCCCATAAGCGGCCAGCGGATTTGCCCCGGAAATCAGCAAGATGACCGCGCCAATCAGGGCCGCCAGCAACACAGCGGCGACAGGGATGTTTACCGCCCTCCACAGAGAGCGCAGCCAGTTCTCTTTTGGTGCAGCAGATTCAGTCATGCGAACAACCTCAACTCGCGGAGCACGTGTGACAAGATGCAAGACGAGGGGCACGCCTGAAATGCGTGCCCCTCTGCGTTTCTAACGGGCTGACTGAAACAGCCTCACTTTACGGGTGATAGCCAGTATCAATGGAGCCGTCGCGCAGGCCCTTGTCGATTTCAGCCAGTTTATCCTTGACTTCTTGAGGAACCTTGCTGTCGAAGTCGTGGAAGGGAGCCAAGCCAGTATCGCCGATATAGTTTCCGCTGGGGAAATCGCCGCTCTTGGCTTTGCCTATCAGGTCGAAGACGCCGGGGGTAATCAGTTTCATGGCGCTGGAGACCAGGCAGGGGTGCGCCTCGGGAACGGTCTCCCACTGGTCGCTATCCACGCCGATGCAGTACAGGCCGGGGTGAGAGGCCACTTCAATGAGGGCACCGTTGCCGGTCTTTCCGCCCGCGCCGAAGATAACGTCCGCGCCCTGGTCAATAGCCTGCTTGGCGGTCGCCGCGCCCCATTCGGGGTCAACGAAAGCCACATCCAGGCCACCGGGGTGGTAGGTGGAGATAATGTTAATGTCGGGGTTGATGTAGCGGGCGCCCGCCTCATAGCCTTCTTTGAAGGCCACCACGGGGGGAACCAGGTCTGTGCCGAGCACGGCGGCGATGGTGCCGCTCTTGGTCAACTGGGCAGCCAGCGCACCGGCCATGAAACCGGCTTTGTCTTCGGGGAAGATGAGACCGGCCAGATTGGGGAGAGGCTCCGCCTGGAACTGGTCAACGCCGATGAATTTGATGTCGGGGTACTTCTGGGCGGCCTCAGCCGTAGCCTGCCCCAGGGCGAAGCCCACGGTGACGATGACGTCGTAGTTGTCTTGAGCAAACAGGTCAATGTTGGCAGCGTAATCCTTGGCGTCTTTGGTCTCGATGTACTTGACCTGAGCGCCCAGTTCGGCCTCGGCCTTCTTGACGCCTTCCCAGGCGGACTGGTTGAAGGATTTATCGTCAATCTCGCCGACATCCGTCACCAGGCCCACGCAAAGCACCTCGGCGCTCTTGCAGTCCTTTTCGGCGGCGGCTTCTTCCCCACCGGTCGTTTCCGGGGTGGCCGTAGCACAGGCGGACAAAATCATAGCCGCCAGCACAAGCAGGGAAAACAGAATGGTGATTTTCTTGTTCATAAACTATTCTCCTCCATAGAGAGAAAGGAATGGTGGATGGAACGGCTTTAAAGTACCACAATTTGACAAAAATTACCACCCACAGAAAATCATCGGAAGGGCCAAAAACGTGTTGGACGGCGCGTTCCATCCTGCCGGGCAGCAGGCGGCAGAACACTGATGGCGCTGATGCACGCTGATTCTCGCTGATTTTTGCCGGTTCGTCTGCCCGCGCCAAAGGAGAAACGCGGGGGCGCAGGGACGCCAAGGCGCAAAGGGTACAGCGTACAGCGTACAGGGTACAGCGTGCGCCATACCGGCAGATTTCTCTTTGTTTTTCTGGCTCTACCCAGATTTGTGGGGGTAAGACTTCCGAGATTTTGACGAGAACCGCTCCGGAGGGGCATCTCACCCGACAAATCTCGGAAGTCTCCTTCGCCTACCCACAATTCCACGTTGACCCGTTTTTCTCCGCGTCTCTGCGCCGCTGCGTTGCTATCCGCAGAATGACGCCGGGGAAAGTGCCCCCTTGATTCTGAGCCATGCCCAAGCAGTTGTGCTATAAGCCGGCGTTAGGGATACGCTTCGCGGCTTTGTGCTGCTACCGCGTGACGGAGATGGCGTCTTCGGTCAGGGCCTCGGCGGCCTGACGGGCAAGGCGCTGGCGGCCCTCCGAGAACCACTCTTCATTGCCGACCGCGAAAGTCAGGGGAACGGTTATCCGCTCTCCGCCCTCGTCAGCGAGTAAATCTTCCCAGGCGGTATCGAAGGCGGCAGAGACATCGGGGAACACCGCGGCCAGCCACCGGTTGGAGAGCGCCGCGGGGGGCGGAGCATCCGTTATCAGGCGGAAATCCGTGTCGGGAAGGAGCGCCAGAGGGACGTCCTCCTCCAGCAGCGCGGCGGGGATGTAAACCGTCTCGACGGCCTGTTCGGAAAAGGCGGCAGAGGCCGAATACCACACATCCGCAGATGCGCCGCGGGGAATTTGGGCGTAGGCTGGATAGGCGGCAAAGGGAGGATATGCCGGGCGGCACAATCCGCAGAAGTACACCGCTCCCTGCCGAAAAGCCTCCACCAGGGCGGGGTCGTCGGCGATGATACCTGTCCGCCAATCCGCGGTGGTGAGAGCGGCGATGTAGCCTGCCAGGAAGGCGCGCTTCTCCGGCGAGGCATGGGAGGCATCCAGGGCGTACACATTGGAGGGCAGGCCAGCATCAGACGCGGCATCCGCGAGCAGGAAAGGCGTCTGGGGATTGGCACTCGCCAAAGGGAGAGGGTCGCCCGCGCCGGGCAGGACGACGACAGCCCGGACGGAGGCATCCAGGGGGGCGGCTTCCGGCACGGCGGCCTGCCGCTCCACCTGCCAGCCCTGCGCGGCGGCCAGGGTTTCCACTTCAGAGGGCAGGGAATCGTAGGGAAACGGCAAAGTCTCCGGGGCGAGAAGCAACAGGCGGGGAATCAGGGGGGCGGGCGTCTCCGTGGGCGCGGGAGCAGATGTCAAGGTGGGGGACGTCTCCACGGACACATCCGTAGGAGCAGGCGAAACCTGGGGGGCAGGGCTTCCGCTACAGGCGGCCAGCAGCATCCCCGTCATCAAGATAAAAAAGAAGCGACGGTAAAGGGAGGGCATGCGGTGATTGTACTACACGGGGTATAATAACGGCATGACTTTCAACCGCAGCGAATTCGTGGATGACGACGTGGATGCCCTGCCCCCTGCCCGCCGGCGGCGGGCTCGGCGGTTGCTGGCCCCCATGGAAGCGGACGAACGCGCCCTTACAGTGGACACCATTGCCCACAGGGTTTCGCCCACTTTTGATTTCTTCCTCTTCTCCGCCCTGGCGGGGGTGCTGATTGCGCTGGGACTGTGGCTGGATTCTCCCGCGGTACTGGTATTAGGGGCGCTGGCTGCGCCGCTCATGTCGCCGCTGGTGGGGATGGCATTGGGCACGATTTTAGGGTCGCCGCGCTTTTTCGGGCGCAGTTTCGGGGGTTTTGCCATCGGGTCGCTGCTCGTCTTCGGGTTTGGGGCGCTGGGGGGGCTTCTTAGTCGCGGCATGCCGCCGATGGGACTGACGCAGGCACACATCCACACGCGCCTCTCGGCAGCGGTCTTCCTGGTGGTGGCTATCGGGGCAATTTTGACCACAGCGCGGCTGAACCACGAAGACAATCATCCGGAATTGCCCAGCGTGGCGCTGGCTTACGGGCTGTATCTGCCTTTGAGCGCGGCGGGCTTCGGCCTGCTCTCCGGGCAGCCCCATCTGTGGCCGGACGGGATGGTGGTGTTTGCCCTGCACCTGACGTGGAGTATCCTGCTGGGAACGCTGACTTTCGCCATTTTACGCTTCCGCCCTCTGACGATGTTCGGCTACACCTTTGGGGCGGCCCTGGCGCTGATAGGCGTGGTCCTGATGGTGGCCCTGGGCACCGCCGGAGCAGCGGTCGGCGGGCAAATCGCCATCCCTACCTTTACACCCACCGCTACGTCCACCCCCACGCTGACCCCGACGTTGACATCTACTCCTATACCGCCAACGGAAACGCCCACTCCTACGGCCACGCTTACCCCATCCCCCACGCTCAGTCCTACGCCCAGCCCGACCTCCACGCCCTACTATGCGGCGATTGCGCCCGCCAAAGGCGCGGTCATCCGGGAGACACCGGGCGGGGTGATTGTGAGCAGTTACCTGCAGGGAACGCGGGTGCAAATTCTGGATTCTCCGCCCGTGGAGCAGGAAAGCGGTATCTGGCTGCACGTGCGCGGCCCGGATGGCAAGGAGGGCTGGATTTTGCAGTCGCTGTTGACCGCCGCGGAGCCGGCGCCGGGGTGGTAGTCCACGAATATCCACGAATATTCACGAATGGACACGAATATCCACGAATGACACGAATATCCACGAATGACACGAATGGATACGAATAGCACGAATAAAAAGAAGGTGACAGTCACTTTGGAAGTGACCGTCACCTTCTTTTGTTGACCGACTGCTCCTCAGGGGAGATTGTCGGGGGTAAAGGCGCGGGGGAGGAGGTCGCGAAGGGGGAGCGTTTCTAGGATGTTCCCGTTTTTATCAGCAATCAGGATGAGCAAATCCAGGCCGAATTCGGAGAGGGCCTGCCGGCAGGCCCCGCAGGGAGAGCCGCCGTCTTCGGTTACCAGAGCCAGCGCCCGGAAACTGCGCTCCCCCTCCGAAACGGCGTGGAACAAGGCAGTGCGCTCGGCGCACATGGTGGTAGGATAAGCGGCGTTTTCGACGTTGGCGCCGCGGTAGATTTTGCCGCTCTCCGCCAGGAGGGCCGCGCCGACGGGATAGTGCGAGTAAGGGGCGTAGGCGTTGCGCCGGGCCTGGAGAGCCTGCTCGATGAGCAGATGGGCGGTGTGAGGGGGGAGTTCCATGGTGGTCACGAGGCGTCCTCTTCGGTAGAGATATGGGCAGAGGGAGTATCGGGAGCAGGAAAGTCATCCTTCTCCGAAAGGGAAAGACGACGGGCACGGATTTTGGTAATCCTGCGGCGGGAGACCTGCTGGACGACGAGTTCCAGGTTTCCGACCAGAAGGCGCTCGCCGGCTACGGGGATGTGTCCCATGCGGCTGTAAAGGAACCCTCCCAGGGTATCGGCATCTTCCGCGGGCAGGTCGGCATCCATCAATTCGTTGAAGTCGTCAATGTCCATCCGCCCGGCCACCTCGTATTCCTCCGGGGCAATTTGCCGGTAAAGGGCCTCCTCGCTTTCATCGTACTCATCCTGAATTTCACCAACGATTTCTTCGACGATGTCTTCCAGGGTGACGATGCCGGCCACGCCGCCGTATTCATCCACGACAATCGCCATGTGGATGCGCCGGGACTGCATCTCGGCCAGCAAATCGTCTACGGGCTTAGCTTCGGGCACAAAGTAGGCGGGACGCAGCAGAGGGCGCAGCGAATCCATCGAAGCATCGGCGCGCCATGCACTGAGCAAATCCTTGGCGTACAACAGGCCGATGATGTTGTCTATGGTCTCTTCGTACACCGGAACGCGGGAATACCCCGACTGCAAGAGCGTATCGGCGGCCTCCGGCAAGGAGGTATGAATGTCCAGGGCAAGCACGTCAATGCGGGGGACCATCACTTCGCGCGCCAGGGTCTCGCCCAGTTCGAAGATGGAGTAAATCATACGCCGTTCCCCCTGTTCCAGAACGCCTTCCTGCTGACCGGCATCCACCAGATTTTTGAGTTCGTCTTCGGTGACGAAAGAAACCGGCTCGGCACCCGCTGTGGGGGTGAAGAGATGCAGGGGCAAGGCGTAAATCGGGTAGAAGACCGCCATCAACAAACGGATGGAAGGCTCCATTCGCAGGAGGTACTCCACGGGATGGCGCTCCACGCCTTCCGCCAGCCACCACTCCCACACTCCCGTTGCCAGCGCCGCGGCCAGGAGGCCCAGGGTCATCCCCCAGGGGGGCAAATTCCAGGCGGAGAACAGGCGGCTGACCAGCAAGATACCGCCGGTCCACAAACTGACGTGCGCCAGATGCACGCCCGCCAGGGCCCGATGACGAGAGGTGCTCAACAAGGTCAGTGCTTGTTTGCCGGCGGTTTCGCTCAAATCCCCCTGCCCGACCAGTTTCGGCAAGGTCACACTCCGCAGACTGGCCTGCGCGACTACCACCCAGGTATTCAGCAGCCAGATTACCAGTAAAGAAACCGACAACCACAAAATAGATTCGTTCACGATTTTTCAAATTTTTTGATGACCCGCGCCGGCATTCCCACCGCCAGAGAATTGGGAGGCACGTTCTTCGTGACCACCGCGCCCGCTCCTGTGCGGGCGTTTTCTCCCAGGGTGAGAGGGGCTACCAGCATGGTATCGCTTCCGATGAAAGCGTTGTCTCCGATACTCGTAGGGTTTTTGTGCACGCCATCGTAATTGCAGGTAATCGTCCCTGCCCCGACGTTGACATTGGCGCCCAGGGTGGCATCGCCCAGGTAGGAGAAATGCCCCATTTTGGAACCCGGCCCCAGGTAAGAGTTCTTTACCTCCCCAAAATTGCCCATGTGGACGCCCTGCGCCAAGTGCGCCCCCTTGCGGAGGTGCCCAAAGGGGCCGATGTCCACCTCGTCTTCCAGAAGGGCGTGCTCCAAAACGGAGGAGAACACCTTGCAGCGGTCGCCGATGGTGGTATCCAGAACGTAGGTATTGGGGCCAAGTTCGCACTCTCTCCCGATGGTGGTCTCTCCCCGCAAGTGGGTGTTGGGCCACACGACGGTATCCTGTCCGATGGTCACTTCCGGCTCAATGTAGGTGGTGGCGGGGTCCAGAAGGGTGACACCTGCCAGCATCCAGCGGGTATTGATACGGTGCTGCATGGCGGCGGCGGCCTCCGCCAGATGTACCCGCGTGTTGACGCCGATGGTTTCATCCGGGTCGGTGAGCGTCAGCGCCTGGACATCCAGCCCGTCTTGCACGGCGAGATGCACCAGAGCAGTAATGTAGTACTCGCCTTTGGGAGAAAGCGGAACGCGGGGCAGGGCCTCCCACAGCCAGGCGGCATCAAAGGCGTAGACTCCAACGTTGAGCAGGCGAATGGCAAGTTCTTCCGGGGTGGCATCGGCCTCTTCCACGATGGCACGGACGAAGCCCTGTTCGTCGCGCACCACCCGCCCGAAGCCGCGCGGGGATTCGGATACGGTAACCAGGATGGTCATAGGGCCTGCGTGCGCCTGCTGGGCTTCAGCCAGGGAGCGCAGGGTTTCAGCGGAGATGAGGGGCATATCGGCGCTGGTGACCAGGACGATTTCAGCCTCCCCTTCCAGCAAGGCGCGCGTCTGCTCGACGGCGTGTGCCGTCCCCAGTTGCTGTTCCTGCACGGCGAAACGGGCCTGCCCGGCAACGGCTTGCCGCACATGCTCAGATTGATGTCCTATGACCACTACCGGAAGGTCGTTGCTAATAGTTCGCGCCGCCCGGAGGCTGTACCACAGCATCGGTTTCCCCAGAATGGGATGCAATACCTTGGGGGTAGAGGAACGCATGCGTGTCCCCTGCCCGGCAGCCATAATTACAGTTTGTATGCTCATGGTGTTGTTCCTGTAAAAAAACAAAAAGCCCCGCGCCCCTGTCTGCGAGAGGAACGCGACGCTTTGCTCATGGAAAGGAGAGGCGCACCTCTTTGGGGAACATTCCCACAGGCGTGCGCATACCGTATCTGCGGCCAGAGGCTGGGTCAGGCATAAAAAAGACAGGCTGGGGCGTCCGGATTCGAACCAGAATCAACGGATCCAAAGTCCGCTGTGCTGCCGTTGCACCACGCCCCAAAGGTTTTGCCCTCCCGGAGGGCGGGCAGAATTTTATCACACTGCACAAGGAAGTGGCAAGGGCCGTCCAAGCAGGGCAGAGCAACTCCGTCATTTCGCGCTGTGCGGCGTATACTCAAGGGGTATCTTCGTCTTCGCTGGGGGCCAATCCCAACCGCAAAGCCTCCTCGTAGGAAAGTGCGTCCGCCAGATTGAGGGAAGGAGCATCAACAACCGCTTCCTCGCTGGTGAGCGATTCCCAGAAGATGTCCGCATCCGGCAATTCCTGGGGAGCATCCTGAAAAAGAGCATCCAGGGCTTCATCGGCAACAGGCAGTTCCTCCAGAAGAGCGCTATCCAGGGCGCCAGTTTGCGGAAGAGGGGTGGCGGGAGATTCCGCCGAGAGCAGCCCCAGGTCGCGGAAGACATCCGTGAGAATATCGCCTGTGCGTTGCAAATCCTGCCGCAAGACATCCCAGGAGACCTGCGAATCAGCAGCCACAACCGCCGCCAGGGCAAAAGTATCCTGCATGGTGAGCACAAACAGGTTCTCGCTTTCTCCGCGAAAGGCGAGGAAGTTTTGCCCGGCGCTACATCCCAGCAAACTGGTGACTTTGAGGCTGCTGCTGAGCGAAGTGGTCAAAGCAGACATCAGGCGAGAACCGGTATCCAGGTTGGGATAATCACCGGCCTGAGCCAATACCCGCCCGTGGTCGTTGAGCAAAGTGACGCTGAGCGCATCCAGGCTGTGACGAAGCCGGGTGAGTGGAACCGAAAGGCTGGGACGCGTCAATTCATCCACGGGCAGACGGGAAGCAGGCTCCCCGGAGGGGGGAGAGGCCTTCTCAACAACGGGAGCCGCCACAGGGGAAGACGATGACACTTCTACGGGGGCAAGGATTTCCTCAGAGATGCCAAAAATCTCTTCCACAGAGACAATGAAGCGGGCCGGGTCCACATCCGAGGGAAGGATAGCATCAATGCCGAGACGCTTTGCACGGCGTTCCAAATCACGCGTGGCTGCGCCGGAGAGCGCAATCACACGGACATCCGGCTTGCGGATGCGGGCGCGCTCCACCAATTCCAGGCCAGACATCCCCAACAAAGACAGCCCGACAACGAGCAAATCCACCGGCTGGCGCATGAACTCCAGAAAAGCCTCCTCGCCAGAACGCACGGCGTCTACGGAAAAATCGGGGCCGAGACTCTCTACAGCGGTACGCAGACGGTTGCGCGTTTCCCCGTTATGATGGACAAGCAGGATGCGGTTGAGGCTGGTCATGGGGCTATTGTATCAAACGTCGGTGAGCGGAACACGAAGACCTCCGGGCTGCGACACGCCGAAGAAAGCATATCAGAGCCGGAGGCCATTCTGCACGTCCTGGATAAGATTATTCCACCCGCCAGCAGGCAACCCAGTGGTCGGGAAGGACTTCTTTGAAGGGGGGTTCTTCCTGAGAGCAATGCTCCATAGCCACGGGGCAGCGGGGATGGAAGCGGCAACCAGAGGGCGGGTTCAAGGGGCTGGGCACATCCCCTTCGAGAATGATACGCTCGCGCTGAATTGTCGGGTCGGGGATGGGGATAGCCGACATAAGCGCCTGGGTGTAAGGGTGCAGGGGGTTGCGGAAGAGTTCGTCCCTGGGAGCCATCTCAACCATCTTGCCGAGATACATCACGGCGACCCGGTCGGAGATGTGTTCGACGACGCTCAGGTTGTGAGCGATGAACAAGTAGGTAAGGCCGAATTCCTTCTGCAAATCTTTGAGGATGTTGAGCACCTGGGCCTGGATGGAGACATCCAGCGCCGAGACGGGTTCGTCGGCAACAATGAAGCGGGGGCGCAGTGCGAGGGCACGGGCAATCCCGATGCGCTGGCGCTGTCCGCCGGAGAATTCGTGCGGGTAGCGGCGAGCGTGGTAATCTTCCAGGCCGACTTTGCGCAGCATCTCGATGACGGTCTCAAAGCGTTCTTTGGGCGTGCCAATTTTGTGGATTTTCAGCCCTTCGGCAATGGATTCTCCAATCGGGATGCGGGGGTCAAGCGATGCGTAGGGGTCTTGGAAGATGATTTGCATATCGCGGCGCAAGGCTTTCAGTTCGCGCCCGCGCAGCGAAGCCACATCCACGCCATCAAAGAAGACGGAGCCGCCAGTGGGTTCAAGCAAGCGCAGCATGGTACGCCCAACGGTGGTCTTGCCGCAGCCGGATTCGCCCACCAGCCCCAGCGTTTCGCCCTCCCGAATGAAGAAGGAAACATCATCCACCGCCTGCACCCAGGCCTTGACTCGCTGGAGCAACCCGCCGCGCACGGGGAAGTATTTCACCAGGTTCTTGACCTGAATAAGTTCTTTGGGTTTGTTGTCGGTTGCAGTCATTTCACTCATAGGTTGCCTCTCGTGCTACGGGATAGTTATCAGACAATCTCTGCGGCATCTTCAGCCAACGGAGCCTGATGTTCATCGGTACTCTGATACAGCCAGCAACGCACCAGGTGGTTTTCCCCCACAGGGATGAGGTCGGGTTCCACTTCGGTACAGATGGTGAGTTGATTTTCAATGCGCGCCCGACAGCGGGGGGCAAACTGGCAACCCGGCGGAAGGTTGACGAGGTTCGGCACGGAGCCGGGGATAGTTTCCAGGCGTTCCGTAACGCGCCCCAGCACGGGGATGGAGGCAATCAGGCCGCGGGTGTAAGGGTGTTTCGGCTCCTCAAAAATAGTGCGCACGTCGCTTTGTTCTACAATCCGTCCGGCGTACATAACCGCCACCCGGTCAGCCATCTCGGCAATCACACCCAGGTCATGGGTGATGAGGATGACGGAGGTGTTGGTGCGTTTCTGCAGGTCGCGCATCAAATCGAGGATTTGCGCCTGAATGGTCACATCCAGGGCGGTGGTAGGCTCGTCGGCAATGAGCAATTGGGGGCTGAGCGCCAGGGCCATGGCAATCATAACGCGTTGCGCCTGCCCACCAGACATTTCGTGCGGAAAGGCATGGGCTTTGTTTTCCGCGTCGGGGATACCCACCAGGCGCAGCAATTCAACCGCCTTCTCCCAGGCTTCCTCTTTGCTCATGTTTTCATGGATTTGGAAAACTTCGGCCACCTGGTCTCCGACCTTGAAGACCGGGTTGAGGCTGGTCTGCGGCTGCTGGAAAATCATGGACATGCGGTTGCCGCGCATGTGTACCATCTCATCCTCGCTAAGTTCCAGCAGATTGCGGCCATCGAAGATGATTTCTCCGTCCACGATTTTGCCGGGCACGCCTACCAGGCGCATGATAGAGAGCGAGGTCACGCTTTTGCCGCAGCCCGATTCTCCCACCAGGCCGAGCACTTCACCGCGGCGAACGGTGAAATCCACACCATCCACGGCCTTGACGACGCCGTCTTCGGTGAAGAAATACGTTTTTAGATGACGCACTTCCAACAAGTTATCAGGGGTTTGGTCAGTCACAGGCTTCCTCCCAGAATGGAGTTCAGTAAGGTCTTGGTATCCGTTTTAGACTCTCATCCGAAAGAAATGGCGAGGAGGTGTGTTTTTGGCGGGCTTCGCCCGCCAAAAACACACCCTTACCCGGATTTTCGGATAGGCTTTGATTTGTCATTTGTCCATCGAAACGTCACACAATCCGTGCGTACGCACGTAATCCACCAGGGGCTGCCGACTTTCGATGTGAAAAGACCCGGCGATAGGGTACCCCTGGTTGCGTCCGAAGACGGCGTTGGTCTCGGCATGGCGCCCTTCCAGCGGCATAATCAGATATTCCACATTGGAAAAATACTTGACGTTAGAGTGTATCCGCACCGGGACGGCGTACCGCAATTCCAACACCACCATGCGGGGATGGGTGTGATAGTCATTGTAGGTAGCATCAGAAAGGCTCAAAGAATCCCAGCGTTTAGGGCCAGAAATTGCATCGTTGAACAACTCGGTGATTTCCCGGAATTCCTGAGAACCGGGCGGCACTTCAACGGCTTCGCCCCGGCAGTAAACCGTGATGGTAACCGGTTGTTCCGTGAACTTTTTCTGGAACCAGAGCGGGTCTCCGGTATTGATGGTTATCATCCCGTAAATCAGGATGAAGACAACGACGCCAGTCGAAACAAGAAATTGCCAAATGGATGGTGTACGACGTTCTTCGGACAAAGGTTTTCCTGCCAATACGTGAAGGGGCTCACGCGCCCCTCCGCGATGTCATCTAGTGCTTGAGGCGCGGGTCCATCGCGTCGCGAAGACCATCACCAATGTAATTGAAGGCCAGCGAGCAGATGAAAATGACCAGGCCGGGATAAAAAACTTTGGCGGGCTGAGTCCACATATCGTTCTGGTACTCGTTGAGCATGTTGCCCCAGGTAGGGATGGGGGGCTGGATGCCGAACCCCAGGAAGGAGAGGGCCGATTCCAGAATGATGACTCCGCCCAAACCAAGCGTGGCGGCCACGATGATGGGAGCCAGCGAGTTGGGAATCATGTGCCGCCAGATGATTTCGAAATCTCCCATGCCCAGGGCTTTGGCAGCCTCAGCAAATTCCTGGTTGCGGAGAGAGAGTACCTGGGCGCGCACCAGACGGCTGGAGCCCATCCACCCGAAGATGATGAGGATGACCGTGATGATGACCGCGCTGCTCCATTCACGCGGCAGCCCCGGAATGGTGATGCCCCGCAAAAGGGCGGAAAAGGCCAGCAAGAGGGGCAGCAAAGGCAGGGTGATGAGAAATTCCACGAAACGCTGGATGGCATCGTCAATCAGTCCGCCAAAGTAGCCGGAAATCGCTCCAATCACCACGCCAAGTAACTGGCTGAAGAACACCACGATGATGGAAACGCTCAGGGAAATGCGCCCGGCGTAGAGCAAGCGGCTGAAGACATCCCGCCCGATGGCGTCCGTGCCCATGGGATGAAAGTTCCCCGGAGCAAAGGAAGGCGGAGCATTGCGCAGCAGGATGCCCGTTTCGGGGTCCTTTGCCAGGTCGTTGACCGGGTCGTAAGGGGCAATAATAGGGGCAGCAAAGCAGGCTACCGCGATGAGGATAATGGAGACCAATCCCGCCACCGCCAATTTGTGCTTGCGAAAACGCCGCCAGACGACCGACCAATAACTCTCTTCTTCTACGGTAAGTAGTTTTTCGCTATCAAGTTCAGCAACAGCCATACCGAAATTCTCCTTCTGGATTTAGGGCTGGCGAGGACTCCCGCCAGCCCCTGAAATGCTAACTGAAGCGGATGCGCGGGTCTACAACGGTGTAGAGGATGTCACCCAGGAGGGTTGCGATAACCACCAGGATTGCGGTAATGAACAAGATTGCCATTACCACCGGCCAGTCATTGCCGCCCAGGGCATCGAAATACAGCCGCCCAATCCCCGGATAGGAGAATACCGTCTCTGTGAGGGTAGCACCGCCAAAAATACCGGGGATTTCAAAGACCACAATGGTAATGATGGGCACCAGGGCATTGCGCATGGCGTGCTTGAGAATAACCATGCGCTCCACAAGCCCCTTGGCGCGCGCCGTACGCACATAATCCTGCCGCAAGACCTCCAGCATGGAGGCGCGCATGTAACGGCTCCAACCGGCCATGTAGAGCAGGCTGAGCATGGCCCCCGGCATGATGATGTGGATGAGCCGGTCTACCAGACTGCGCGGGGTGATGTTGAGGGTGGCTTCCAGACTGCCGGGTGGGGCGGCGCGCACCAGGGCCACTCCACCGGATGGCATATATGGCAGCCCCCAGTTCTTGAATTGATAAGAGAACACCAGAATAAGCATCAGGCCAAACCAGAAGACGGGCATGGCCGAGCCGAAGAAGGCAAAGGTGGTGAACACATAGTCGGCCTTACTGTACTGATGGACGGCAGAATAAATCCCAATCGGGATAGCAATCAACAGTGAAATTAGCGAAGCCGTGGTCATCAAAAGCACGGTGTTGCCCAGGCGGCTTTTGATGAGGCTGGTCACCGGTTGCGATGGAGAAAGTTTCCAGGAGAAGCCGAAATCGCCGCGCAGGATGCCGTGGCTGTCACCGTGAAAACCGGCATACTTACCCAAAATGCCATGCGCGCCAAACAGCCAGGAGACATCTACCCAGCGGCCATCTTCAGGGCGCGGCAGGCCTTCCCCTTCGGGGAATTCAAACTGTGTGTTTTGGTCGGTTTCGATGAAGTAATGATTGTTATTAAGGTCGGCAATTTCCACCACCGGACCGTGTCCGGCAAAGACCGAACCGGCAATCACGATGTCATCGGGGCGTTCTGCGGTAGCCGGCGGTTTGACACGGATACGCTCAGCCCGAAAATGAGTATCGTCAATTTTTTCGCCCCAGACCCACAACTGATAGCCGGGGTTGAGCAGGGCCACACCGGGGTCTGCCCAGAAGCGGAAATATTCCATGACTGGTTCCCGTTCCCCTGTATCTCGATTGAGAGTAGTCATGGGTTTGCCATTGCGCCCCATTTTCTCACGCGAATACCGACCCAGACCAGCATACATCCAATTAGCCCCCAGCCAGTCATCGCCGACCAGCCAGACTACGTAACGCAACATCATGGGTTTATCTAACCCCAGATAGGCTTCCAAACGGGCGATGTCCGTGTCGCTGACTCGGCTCTTGCGGTCCGCCGAGAGTCGAATCCCCGAAAGGGGACCTCCGGGGGCCACATTCAACAAAACGTAAATGGCCAGCGAGGACAACAGCACCACCAATATCATCTGGAAGGTGCGCCGTATCAGATAATTAGTCATCGGCTCGCAACTCCTTTCTCAAAATGATTTTCTCCATTTCCACCAGAAAACCGGCTCTTTTCTCTCCACAGAGAAGGCCGGCGGCAGGCAAAGCATCATAAGACTTATGCCACTATGCAGCATACCTATAGCGGTGTCTTTTCACTACCAATTATTACCAGCAAACGAGAGGAAAAGTTCACCATCTTGATATAGAAAAGTGGGCGAAATTATATCACGGGAAGCATAGAGACAAGAATTCTTGAACGTGCTTCACTCTGGCAGATAGTTTCTGGCAAGACCAGCCTTTCTTCTCGTTCAGTCAAAGGTTCGTCTTGCCAAAATCCATCCCTAACAAAGTAAGGAGGGGCTGCTTCAGCAGCCCCTCCTCATGGATTACAACTCGTTCGGCATTACTGCTGGCACAGCGGGCCGTAACCGAACTCTTCGATGTTCCACATTTCGCTGTTGGCGGTCGGGTCCATGATGAAGCCGCACATATCGGGGCGGGTAGCCGCCAGTTTCAAGCGCAGGAAGAGAGGCACAACGGGCAAGTCGTTGGCAAAGATTTCCTGGGACTTCAGGTGCATCTCATCGTAGGACGGTTCACCGGGCAGCGACTGCATCGCAGCGTTGCAGGTGTTGTCATATTCGGGGTTGTGGTAACCGGAGTCGTTCCAGCCGCCCCAGCCGTTCGGGAAGGTCAGGCCTTCTTCGCCGGTCATGATGGAAGTCCAGGTTCCATCATCGGGGCCGGGGATGCCGTCGGTAATCCACAGGTCGCAGGGCGGTTCCACGCCGGTCAGCCAGGCGAACTCACCCAGGTCGAAGCGGCGGCCAAACAGTTTGCCGTCGGGGCCGTCGGCGAACCATTCGCCAGCGGGGTAGTACTGCAAGTTGGCCTTGATGCCGCACTCGGAGAGGGACTGAGCGATAATCTGGGTGACCTGCTGGCGCAGGGCAGCCGTGGTGGTTTCATAAGCCACCTCAAAGGGCACGCCGTCCTTGTCGAGCACGCCGTCGCCATCGGTGTCCGTCCAGCCGGCTTCAGCCAGGAGGGCTTTGGCGGCTTCGGGGTCGTAGTCGTAGTGCTTGACGTTGGAATTGAAGAGGGGGTGCTGAGGCGGCAGGTAAGTATCGAGCACCACGGACTGTCCGTAAAGCACGGTGTCAACCACCTGCTGGCGGTCCATACACATGGCAATCGCCTGGCGGACGCGCACGTCGCTGAAGAAGTCATAGCGGTCGGTGGCGGGGTCGTAGCCATCGTCATAGCCCACGGGCTGGATGCCGAAGTCTACGTGTTCCCACACGGTGCCGGTCACGAAAGTAGCCTGTACCTGTCCGGAAGCCTGCAGTTCGAGAAGCAGTTCGCTCTGGTCATCGAGACCGGAGGTCTGGTCAACGATGTCGCACTCGCCGGAGAGGATGGCGGCGATGTTGGCGTTGGAGTTCTCACCCACGAAGCGGTACACCAGGTTGTCAAACTTGGGCAGGCCTTCGCTGGCGCGGAAGTAGTTGGGGTTCTTGTGCATGGAGATGTGGTCGCCCTTCACCCATTCGTCAATGATGTAGGGGCCCCATCCGGTCGGGCGCAGGGAGGATTCTTCGGCCTCAACCAATTCGGCGGGCGTGAACTGTCCCCACAGGTGTTCGGGGTAGGGAGTCCACATGTTGAGGAAGTAGGTAGAATCCTTGTAACCAGGCAGGCCGGTCCACTGCAAGGTAACATCGTCCAGCGCTTCGTAGGAAGCGGTGCGGTCAATGGTGGTCTTGCTGGCGGGGGTGTCGGGGTCGGCAGCCAGGTTGAAGGAGTACACCGAGTCGGCCGCGGTCAGGGGTTCGCCATCGGACCATTTCAGGTCAGGGAGCAGTTTGAAGGTCACGACCATCTGGTCCATGGTGACCTCGCCGCCCTGATATTCGGTAGGCTCAGTAGCGCCGCTCTCGACAATCATAACGCCGGCAGCGAGTTCAGCGGGGTTGCCGTTGGCATCCACGACCTTGTCGCCTTCTTTGACGGTGACCTGCTGGATAACGGCATCGCCATCGGCCAGGCTGGGGAGTTTCTCCAGAATGACGGGCTGATAGTCGAAGGAGCGAGCGTCAATGGGGCCATCGAAGACGGCTTCGAGGACACTGCTCATGGCCAGCATGGAGCCGCCATAGGGGTACAGGGTTTCGGGTTCCTGCCCCATACAGATGACCAGCGTATCGGGCATCTGTACCGGTTCGGGGGTAGGAGTGACAACTTCGATAACGGTTTCTCCCTGAACTTCTTTCGTCACGACAACAGTCTCGACGATTTTTTCGGGAGTCGCCGCAGGGGCACAAGCCGCCAGCACCATGCTGGCGATAATAAGCAGCCCGAGGACATACATCAACTTCTTGGACATTTGGATTTCTCCTCCTGAATAGGGAAAGGGGATGAACATAAGCCGCCAAGGCGGCCACTTGCCGGGGAAATATCATCAAGGATTATGAGGGCTAAGCACCACCTCCTTCCGCCAAAGCCTGCATTACCGCTTCCCTTTCAGGCCGAACGGTAAAACACGGCTTTTGCAGTTTAAGATGAATTTCCTTTTACACATTTATCCGTGTGGTTTTAGGCCACAAAGACAAAACTGCCACCATATATAGCACAAGAACGCAGGTTCGTCAAGAAACCTACGGAAGCCCTACGACTACCCCACGCTCGCTCGTCCCAAACATGAAACGGTCAAAGCCGCATTATCCCGTTCTGCACTCCTAAGGTTCAAACTGCGGATTTTCCCATCAAATCACCAGGCGCAGATTGACGGTCTGAAAAGTCATCATCAAATAAGGCGTTGAAACCCGGAGGTATTCGGGGGCTGACAATCCAAAAGAAAAAGGCCATACTCCCCGCAAGCCGGAACGGCTTTCGCCAAATAACGCGGCAGCACGTTGCAGCAGCGTGCGACGCTCCACAGGTGCAACGCGCTGTGCTTCAACAGCCCAACGCTTCAGGAGACGCGACAAATCTCCATCCACAAAGGCTTGCTCATCTCGTCTACGTGAATTCATAGCGCGTCTCACCTACCATTTCGTCATCCAGCCCCAGATGCTTCCGCAAAGCCTGTCGTCCATAATGCAAACGGGATTTCACCGTACCGACAGGGATGCCCAACACGTCGGCGATTTCTTGCAACGGCAAGTCGTTGATGTAATACATAACTACCACCACGCGCTGCGGGGGAGACAATTTGAGGATAGCCTGCTGTACCCGTTCCGCTTCGGCATCCCGTTCCACGCGTTGCTGCAGGGAGCGCCCCTTGGAGATTCCGGAAAACCAGTCTGCCAGGTCTTCCAGGGGGCGAAGCCAGCGCTTGCGGCGCTTGAGCCAGGAATAGGCCAGATTGGCCGTCATGCGGTAGAGCCAGGGTTCCAGAGGACGCCGGGCGTCTATGCGGTGGGCAAAACGATACAAACGAAGAAAGACATC
>JANTFR010000008.1 GCA_024763355.1 Anaerolineales bacterium | reverse complement strand
CGCAGCGCCAGGAAGAACAAGGCGTGATACCCGAACAGCCCGTACACCCCCATCAGGAAAGTCTTGGGCGGCACCCGCCAGGCTCGCCAGCGGAACGCTCCCAGCAGCCCGCTGATGGTCAGCGCCAGGCCGGTCAGCAAAAGCGGCGGAATGCGCTGCAATTCCGTTGCCAGATACGCCAGAAAACTCCACAGCGTCAGCGTGACGAGGGCAAGCAACGTGGCTGTAGAAGGCATGGGGAAAAGTGCGAGGCGCGGCGTGTGGGGTGCAAAACCCCAGCCGTGGGCTTTTAGCCCGCGGCTGGAGCGGCTTGGCGTCAATCCACAAAATAATTTCGGCAGGCCTCGTCAATCAACTGAGGCGTCAGACGCGGCTGGGTGCCCTCGTATTCGCAGATGGCCGTCACCGTGCGCAGGATGTCGCGGGGATGCACCGACTGCATTACCCGCTTGGGCTGGATGTACCATTTGTGCAGCAGATGGGCGAAAGACTGCTTGTCGAAGCGGATGTTCATCTGCTTGCACATCACCGCGAAAATCTGGAAAAAGCGCCGCTGGTCGGGACCCTCCACCTTGACCTTGATTTGGATGCGCCGCAGAAAAGCGTCGTCCACCAGGTCGTTGGGGTCCAGATTCGTGCTGAAGACAATCAACTGGCGGAAAGGCACCACGATGGTTTGCCCGCTCCGCAGGCGCAGAAAATCCACCCGGCTCTCCAGGGGGACAATCCAGCGGTTGAGAAGGTCGGAGGGACTGACTTGCTGGCGGCCGAAGTCATCAATCAGGAACATGCCGCCGTTGGCTTTGAGTTGCAGCGGCGCTTCATAGAATTTTGCTACCGGGTCGTAGCGCAAATCGAGGGCTTCCATTTTTAATTCGCCGCCTACCATGACCGTGGGACGGCGGAACAATCCCCAGCGGCGGTCAATGCGTCCCAACTCCGCTGTCCTTCCTCCTTCGACGTTGATGCGCTGGTGAATCAGACGGTCGTAAATCTGGATGATGTATCCCCCTGCCGTGATGGCATACGGTATCCAGATGGGTTCAGTGCCTGCAATCAATCGTCCGATGGCCTGCGCGATGGTCGTTTTCCCGTTTCCGGGCGGGCCGTACAGAAACAGAGAAGAGCCCGAATTGACTGCCGGCCCGATGCGGCGATGAAAATCCTGTGGCAGAATCAAGCCCTGGAGTGCTTTTTGCACCGCCTCCGGACGTACCTGCTGCGCCGTCTGGGTTTGCAGTTCCAAACCCTTGTTGTAATAGTGGACTGGCACAGGTGCGGGGCCGACATACTGACTGCGGTCCAGCGCGGCGCGGGCGCGCTCCTGCCCGGCTTCGGTGAGCGTGTACACGTACCCCAGGCGTCCCAGGCCGGTGCCAGCCTGCGAGACCTCGACCAGATGTTCTCGCTGCATCCACAAAAGCAGTTTATCCAGTATCTGGCTGTTGACTCGAATGACCTGCACCATACGGCTCAACGCCACGTTGCCCTCGCTGAACAATAGCCGCAAAATCAGGTCTATGACGATGTTTTGAGGAATGTGTAAATCTTCTACTGTTTGCGGTTCTCTGAGCAGGGTTTTCAATTCCGAAGCCATGAAGTTCTCCTCCCCTACAAGGGGTTGGATGATACCGAAAAGTGCCGCTCACAAATTGTACAGAGTTTTCCTCGAAAGGGCAATATTTTTCGCGGCCCCGTTCAGCGATTTGTACGGGAACTGTCATTTTTCTTTGCCGCGACGGGAACGTTTGTGTTCCAGCAAGCGGGAGGCCGTTTTGCGGGAAAAAGGCGCCGCCGGATGCTCCCCGGGAGGGGGCTGCTTTTCAGGAGGGGCAGGCGGCTTGGGAGGGGGAACCGCCTTTGGGGGCGGCGCGGGGGGCGGACCCCCTTCAAGGGGCTGCCGCTTTTTGGGAGTGCGCTTCACCCGTAAAAGGGTCCGCACCCGGCTCCCCTCAGGGGGGGATTGCCGCTTTGGGGAGCGGATACGCCTCCCAATGGCCGCCTTCCAGCGCACCAGGTCTTCCCGCCCGATGACCAGACGGCGCACGCCTACCTCCAGGGGGAGCAGCACGGCGGCCATCCCTAGCAGGAACATGGCAGCCGGGATGCGCCGCGTTGTGGCGGGCAGGTCGTGGCGGAAGGATGCCTGAGGGGTGCGTAACAGCAGCCCATCTCCGAAGGGCGGTTCCAGGGCGGCCAGCAGGCGGGCGAAGCGGTCGGCAGCGGCCTGAGGGCGGTATTCGGGCGAATAGCCGTGTACCCAGGCGATGGTAGAGGCCAGCGTCTCGCTGCCGGGGCGCTCCGCCTCGACGTGCAAGAGGTACGCCCCGCTCTCCGTCGGGTGGAAGAGGCCCTCGAAACGCTGCGGCCCGCTCTGCACCAGCGTGATTTCTTCGGCATCCCCTCCCTCCGGCGGCAGGATATTGACGCGGACGCGGGCCGCGCTCCCCGCTTCCGGCTCGCTATCCTCCGGCAGAAGCACCGTCAGGCGGGCGTTTTCCCCCTCCAGGCGGATTTCGGTATGCAGTCCTTCGCTCTGAACGCGCCCCACCACGGCGCGCACCGCCGTCTGCCAGAAGGGGGCATAGCCTTCCCAGCGCAGCCAGTCCTGCGCCCAGCGCCCGCTGGCGTCGGAAGTGAAAGCCAGCGCCTTGCCGAGGCCATAGCGCCACACCGCCAGGATGGGGTCTTCTTTGGGGGACTGGAGAATGACCTGAGCGGTTTGTTTGGCTTCGGCGGCCACGTAGCCGCGCAGCGGAGGCAGGCCCTCCGGAGGCACGAGCGGCGAAGCGGCGCGCTGGATGGGGGTGAAGGTCTCCTCCACAAGGTAGGCGCGGCTCACCAGCGCCGTTTCGGTGGTGAAAAGCGCCGGCAAAGTGGATGGGTCGCGCACGAAGTGGTAGCGTCCGCCGCCCAATTCTGCCCACTGGCGCAGGGCAGGGGTGGCGTCCGCCCCTACCCCGATGGCCGTTAAGGTGACGCCCTCCTCCTGATACAGGCGCTTCACCAGTTCGGGGATGCCGGTGGGGTCTGCGCCGCCGTCGGTTAGCAGGATGATATGCCTGACCTGGGCATCCGCCTCGGGCAGGACTTTGGACATGGCGAAAAGCCCGGCGAAGATGTCAGTTCCTCCGCCGCCTCCGATGTGGGCGATGGCGGTCTCCACTGTGGCGGGGTCGTCCAGGGTTTGCATCGGCACCACCCAGGAGGCCTTGTCGTCGAAGGCGACCACGCCCACCTGGTCGCCGGGCATCAACATGCTCACCGAGCGGATGGCGGCCTCTTGCGCCAGTTGCAATTTGGTGGGGCCGCCCTGGCCGCTGGTTTCCATCATGCTGCCGGAGTGGTCAATCACGTAGCCCAGCGCCAGGCGGGGACGGCGGCGCTCGTCCTTGATTTGCATCTCCAGCGGGAGGCTCTCTTCCAGCGGGGTGTGGAAGTAGCCGCCCATCCCGAAGGCGGTCGGCCCGCCGATGGCAAGCAGCCCGCCGCCCAGGTCGCGCACGTAACGCTGCAAGGCGTTCATTTGCCGGAGGGTGAGTTGCGTGGCCGGCACGTCCACCAGGGTGACGGCGGCGTAGGCGCTCAAATCTTCCGGCGAGAAAGGCATCCCCTGAGGCAGGACGCGTTCCACCTGCAGGGCGGTGCTTTGCAGGGCGGCCACCAGGGCGGCGGCCTCGTCGGGGCGGGGCTCCCTGCCGGAGGGCAGGGCTTCTCCCTCCGGGGGGGCGACCACCAGCAGGCGGGGTTCTCCCAGCAGGCGCGTGGCGGCATCCAATTTGTTGTTTTGCGGGTAAAAATCGGGCGCGGCAGGGAAAAATTCCACGTGGAAGGTTCGCATCCCGTCTTCTCCCTCGGCCAGGAGGGGAATGGTGAGGTGGTCGCTGCCGCTGCGGGCGGTGTAGGGCTGTGCGTAGAGCAGGGAACCGTCCTGGGCGCGCACTTCCAGCGTGCCGGTCACCGTGCCGCGGCTCTGGATGACGATTTCCATTTTCATTGCTTCGCCGCGGTGGACGGTGTCGGGCAGGTGGACGGCGGTGACGGCGGCATCCGTCTGGCCGCCGAGGGGAGTGCGGCACTGCTGGGGGTCGCTCACCTCATCGAAGGGGGAGCACACGAAACGCAGGTCTACCCCGCTGTTGCGAATCAGGATGGCGATGTTTTGCGGGTTGTCCCCCGTGTAGGCCCCGTCGGTGAGCACCACGATGCGGCGGGCGTTTTCGGGAGGCAGGAGGGCCAGCGCCAGGCGTAAAGCCTCCTCCAGGTCGCTGCCCTGGGGAGACGGTTCGGAAGTGATGTCACCGAAAGTTCCCTCGGTGGAAAGGGCATGCTCCACGAGAGCCTCGCTCCCGAAGACGAGTACCGCGGCGCGGTCATCGGGGTTTTTGGCTTCCAGAGCGCGCTGCACGTAGGCGATTTCAGCGGCTTTGGCCTTCTCCGGGATGGAATCCGACCAGTCCAAAACGAAAACGACGTCCAGGCGGTCGGCGGGATGTTTCCAGGCGAAACCGCTCAGGGCCAGGGTGAGGCCCAGCAGGATAACGCTGCGCATAGCCAAAGCAAGCGCTCGGCGGCGGCGTCCCGCTTCCCCCCGCGGCCATGCCGCCCACCAGATGAGAGGGAGAAACAGCAAGAGCAGCAGCCAGATGGGACGGGTGAAAACCATCACACTTTTGAAAAAAACCAGGCTACACTCATTCCTCTCGATTCATCAGCCACAGGATGGTGAAAAGCGCGGCGGCGAGCAGGGCGGCGGCGGAGCGTCTGCGGCGGGTTTCGGCGTCTGGGGAGGGGGGCAGGTAGGGCAAGATGCTCTCGGCGGTTTCACGCATTCCCTCGTCCACGGGGCGCGGCTCCCAGCCAAGTTCCGCGCGGGCTTTGTCGCTGCGGGCGATGTAGGTGGCCCCCAGGGAGCGGACGGCTTCCTCAGTGAAGGGGGTGGGCACATCCACAAGGGTTTCCAGCATTCCCATCAAGGGGGCGAAGGGGTGCAGCAACCCGGCCGGAATTTCCAGCCGCGGGGCGGCGTGTTCTCCCAGGGCAGCCCACAGGTGCGCCATCTCTCGCATGGTGCGGACCGGCCCGGCCAGGATGTAACTTTCTCCGGGCTTGCCCTTTTCGAGCGCCAGAACGTGCCCGCGGGCGATGTCCTCCACGTGGCCGTATGCCAGGGCGGTCTCGGGGCCGGGGATGAAGGGGAGGCGTCCTTGCAGGAAGAGACGCATCAGGTCGTGGACGATGCTGGTATCGCCGGGTCCGTACACCGCGCCCGGCATCAGGATGGTGATGGGTGCCCCCTGCTCGATGAGCGGCAATGCCACGCGGTAGTGCGCCAGCCATTTGGTGCGGTCATACTCACTCAAGAAGGGGCCCTCGCGTCGGTAAGATTCGTCCACCAGGCGTCCTTTGGTGTCGCCGAAGACGGCAATGGTGCTGGTGTAGATGATATGCGGTACGCCCGCTTGATAGGCGGTATGCAGCACATTGTGCGTTCCGGCCACGTTGGTGCGCTCGGCCTGAGCGGAACGGCGTTTCCCCAGGCCGTACCAGGCGGCCAGGTGGAAGACGGCGTCGCATTTCTCCATCCCGGTGCGCAGGGCTGGCAGGTCGTGGAGATGGCCGCGCACGGGCTTTGCTCCCATTTGGTGCAGGAGCATATCGCTGTTGGGGGAGCGCGACAGGGCTTTGACAGTGTGCTTTTTGGCGACCAGTTGACGGATGAGATGGCGGCCGATAAATCCGCTGCCGCCGGTGACGAAGATTTTCATAAGGTTCTACCTCCGGGGGGATGGGTTAGAGGTGAGAAGTGAGAAGTTAGAAGTTAAAGGGCAGGATTCAACATTCTGCATTTGTCACGCCGGGCTGACGGCCTTGTGCTGCCGGGGGGCGTGCGCTACCACCCATTCTACCAGCAAGAGAAGCCAGGCCGCCGCCGCAAACCAGGGCCATGTCTCCCGCTGTCCGCGGGGCGTCTCTCTCTCCTCCGTCAGGGCAGGGATGGCGATGTCATCTGCCGGCTGGATGCTTGACTCTTGCGGAACGAAGGAGTTGACGGTGAAATACGCCACCCGCGCCGGGGCGCGTTGCTGGGGGTCGGTGTAGATGCTGACCGCGTACACGCCGGAACGGGTCGTGTCCGTGAAGAGCAGACTCTCGTTCTGCGGGAAGAGCGAATGCACCTCTCCGGCGGGGTCGGTGACGACTACCTGTTGAGCATCCACGCCGGGGCGGATGCGGAGGCTCTCGCCGGGGAGGAGGCTGCTTCCGGCCTCGAAGGGCAATCCGGGGGCGAGGTACTCCATCAAGCGGGTGAACAACACGGGGAAGGCCACCGTCAACGGCAGGTCGGAATCCTGCAAGCGGAAGGCCAGCACTCCCAACCGGCGGCCCTCCCGCTCTCCGGCAAAGACCAGCGCGCCGTCCTCCGTCCATACCAGGGGAATGCTCCAGGGGGGCGGCTGGATGCGCCGGGCGCGTCCCACGTGTACTGCATCCCAATCCAGGCCGGCGGTGAGAGGGTGTTCCGCCAGTGTGACGGGCAGGGTAGGGGTGTAGGGCGCACCCACGGCAAAGTAGGGGTTGTCGGGCGGGTTTATAAATAGGAAGTTGCCTTCCGGAGGAAGCGTATCGGGCAGAAGGCCGTCGTAAACGTACACGTCGAAATGGTCTTCGGGCGAGAGTTCAGGCGGGCGGCCGGCCTGCAAATCGGCCCGATAGGCATGCACGCTAGGCAGGGCGGCAAGGATGTTTTCGAGAAAGATGTTGCCGGGGGTGACCAGCAGGACGCGGCGCTCCGGGCGAGGCTGATAGACGGCGAAGGCCGTGTCGTCGAGGGTGAGGTAGTCGGCCTGGGATTCGTCGGAGGGGCGCAGAACGGCGCGGTATGCAGCGGGCAGGTCGGGGAGGCCGCCGTAAGTAACGCCGCGGTCTTCTCCCGCCGGCAGGGAGACGGTTTCGGCGTGCAGGAGGGTATCCTGGACGTAGAAAGCCAGCAATGCCTGGGCGGGTCGCGCGCTGTAGTTGTGGATGCGGGCGAAGAGTTCTACTTCCCCGCGGGAGACCTGGGCGGTGAAGGCGGCAATCGCCAGATTGTCGTCCCTTTCCCCGACGGGAAGATAGCGCACTTCTCCGGGGAAGGGAGGCAAGCCGGAAGGGGGCAGCCCGCCGTCGGAGACAATCAGGAGGACGGTTTCGCGGCTTTCGGAGGCCGCTCCCGCGGCCAGGGCCAGGGCCGCCTGCCAGTCGGCGGGGCCGTTTTCGGGAGCGGCGTCTTCCAGGGCGGCGTGGAGGGCCTCCCGCTCCGTGCTGCTCACCAGGGGAAGGGGGCGCGCCCCGGCCTGGATGATGGTCATGCGCGCCCCGTCGGGCAGGGTCTCGATGGCCTGATGAACGGCCTCCACGGCGGCGGTGAAGCGGCTGGGCTGCACGTCGTCGGCCTGCATGGAGGCGGAGGCGTCGAGGAGCACGACCGTGTTCTGCCCCGTCAACCCCGGCGTGAGGCGGGCGGGACGCGCCAGCGCCAGTGTGAGGCTCACCAGCGCCAGGAGTTGCAGCAAGAGCAGCAGGTTGCGGCGCAGTTTTTGCCAGGGGGCATTGGCCTGCATGTCGCGCACGGCTCGCTCCCAGAGGTAGAGGGAGGAAAAAGGCATCTCCGGGCGGCGCATCTTGAGCAGGTAGAGCGCTACCAGGGGGATGGCGAGCAGGCCGAAGAGCAGCCCTGAAGGGTTCAACAGGGTCATGGGAAAGGGTGAGATGGTGGCGGCTAATGGCGTCTTTGACAGTTTGTGGAAGTCTCCCGTATACTTGCTTTGCCTATGCGGCTTGCGCAAGCGATAAAGGCGCTGTCGGGCCGTCAATCGAAATCTGAGCCCGGACACAGCCGCGTGGCGTTGGTCAAACGGTCGAAGACAGGTATGTTCTCTGGAGGAAAAAGCATCATGCGGAAAAAATTTTACCTTGTATTGGCACTGACGGTATTTTTGCTGGCCTCTTGCGGCGGGGCTGCTCAAACATCTCCCGAACCGCCTGTGGATACTTCCGCTTATCCCGCCCAGGGTGAGCCGGAAGCGGGCAGAGTTATCTGGGAGCGGGGTATCATCGGCGCAAATCCCGGTTGTACGACCTGTCACTCGCTGGATGCGGGCGTGACAATGGTTGGCCCCTCATTGGCCGGAATCGCTACCACCGCGGCGGAGCGGGTGGATGGCATGGGGGCGGAAGAGTATATCCGCCAGTCCATGCTTGAGCCGGATGCCTATGTGGTGGAGGGCTTCGTCACCGGTACAATGCCTGGCGGCTGGGAGCAATCTCTCAGCGAGCAGGATATGAACAATCTGGTGGCGTTCTTGATGACATTGAAGTAGTAACCGCAGGAGACGAGGGGGAAGAGATGGAACGCCGCGGCTTCGCAGCATGGGAGGAAGCCGCGGCGTTTTGTGCAGGACGGACGGCTTTGCACCACCCGGAGGTTTGCGGCAATCTATTTTTCAGGTCCGACCGACGGCGTGGGGGCAGTCAGAAGTTTCTCACCTTCGGGCGGTTTCTGGTCTTGCAGCGATTTGAGCAAGTCACGCGCCTGGGGCAGGAAGGGCGAATCGGGCGGAGCGGACTTCAGAAAGGTCTCCAGGTCGGTGATGGCGGATTGCCGGTCGCCGGTCAACAGATAGGCCTGGGCGCGGTAGAAGTACAGGTCGGCGTCATCCGGGGAGAGGGCCAGCGCCTGGGTGAAGTCGTTGACCGCGGCTTCTCCCTGCGATTGCTGCAAGTAAGCGATGCCGCGGTAGAGATAGGCGTTGAAATTCCCGTACCCCAAACTGATGGCGCGGGTCAGGTCGAGAACGGCGGCATCGTAGTTTTCCTGGGCGTATTCCAGCAGCCCGCGGGCCAGGTAGGCCGGGGCGTAGTTGGAATCAAGTTGCAGCGCCTGGGCGTAGTCATCCAGGGCACGGGAGAGGTCGCCGAGTTTGCGGTAGAGCAGACCGCGGTTGAAGTAAGTGGAAGCCAGGGGTTGGAGGGCGATGGCCTGGGTATAGTCCTGAATGGCGGCTTGCAGGTCGCCCGCGTTGGCGTAGGCCTGGGCGCGCTGGACGTAGCCGGTGGCCGTATCGGGTTTCAGGTTCAGGAAAGTGGTGTAATCGGCGATGGCCTGGGCGTAGTTGCCGAGTTGGGCGTAAAGAGCAGCGCGGCTTTCGTAGGCGCGGGCGAAATCGGGATTTTGGGCGATGGCCTGTCCGAAATCATCCAGGGCGCGCTGGGTGTCGCCTTGCAAAGCGTAGGCCGCTCCGCGATTGGCGTAGTAGGTGGCTTTCTCCGCCGGAGAAGCGGCGTACTGGATGGCTTGCGTGTAGTCATTGATGCACAGGTCGTATTGCTCCATCTGGCGGTAGGCGTTGCCGCGCTGGTTGTAGACAATCGCGTTTTGCGGCTCCAGTTCCAGCGCTTCGCTGTAGAGTTTCACCGCCTGCGTGAAGTCGCCCTCCTGATAGCGGGCGTTGGCCTGGTCGAGCAAATCGTTGGCCGTCGTGGTGATGACCATTTGTTCGCCGCCCTCCGGCTGACTCCCACCGCCTGAGGATGCTTCGGGGGCGGCGGTGGGTGTCTCTTCGCCACCGCTTGCCACGGCTTGTTGGCAGGGCTGCTCTTCCACGTCCTCGATGCGTAAACTGCACGTGGCCTGGAAGGCGTAGTCCGCGGTACTCTCCTCGCCGGTGTTGGCAACGGCCAGCGCCTGCCCGTGCAGGACGCGGTACTCGGTGGTGACGATGTAGCGGTACACGCTCCCGTCCGGCGGCACGGGCAAATCCAGTTGCTCGCCGCTCTCGCGGTTCAGCCCCAGGGCGTTGCCGATACTGCTGTCCACGGTCACTTCTACCCCCAAACTGACTCCGCCGGAACCGCCGATTTCGAAGGACAATTCGCGGGATGTCCCCGCCACGCAGGAGATGGACTTCTGCTCGACGATTGGCCCGCAGTGCCGCACGGTACGCACGTCGGTGATGCTTTCGATTTGCTCTTCCTGAGTCAGGAGTTTGACCACGCTCCAGGCTTTCACAGGCGTGGGCGTCTGCGGCGTGCAGGCGCTCAGGAGCAGGGTGATGAGGATGAGTGGGAAGAAACGAGGGAACATGGGGAGGTAGTTGGGTGGTTTGGTAGTTGGGTAGTTTGGTGGTTGGGTAGTTGGGTGGTTTGGTGGTTGGGTAGTTGGGTAGTTTGGTGGTTGGGTAGTTGGGTAGTTTGGTGGTTGGGTAGTTTGGTAGTTTGATAGTCGGGTAGTCGAGTAGTCGGGTAGTTGCCTGGTGGTGGGGGCGTGGTCTGTCGTGGGCCGCAAGGTTGTACGCTGTACGTTGTACGCCGCACGCCGCACATCGCACAATCGCACGTCGCACAGCCCGCCTCATGGCTCCAGCGACCCAAAATACTCCCGGATGACCTCGCGCACGTCTGCGGGGATGGTTTCATCATCCAGGGCTTGATAGGCGGGGTTGAGATACTGGGGCAGGACGTCTTCGTAGGGCACTTGCAGCGTCCCGTTCTCGGAGGGCTGAGCGGCACCCTCCCCGGTGAGCGTTCCTTCGGCGTCGCTGCCGGGCAGGGTGATGGTCTCGTCGCCGCCGCCCAGCCGCGGGGAGAGGGGGGACAGCGGCTCGTAAGGCCCTGCCTCGCCGCCGGAGGTGCCCGCGCTGCCCGGCTGGATGGGAGTCTCTCCGGCCTCGCCGCCGGGAGTGGATTCGCCGCTGCCGCTGCCGGCCCCGCCGCTGCCCGGCCCCTGGCCCGCGTTTCCGCCGGGATTGCCATTGTGCTGGCCGTTCCACAACGCGCCGGAGGGATTCTGTCCGCCGCCTGGCGTCCCATTCCCGCCGGCGGCCTGCTGACCGACGCTGCCCTGGGCGTTCTGCCCGGCAGCGGCCAGGCGCTGCTGGCCTTCTCCCAATTGGGCGGCGGCCTGCTGAGCGGCGGCTGCCTGCTGCAATTGCCGGTTGGCCTGCCGCAGGGATTGCGCCGCCTCAGAGAGCGCCTGCTGCGCGGCAGGGGTGTCCCCGGATTGGAGGGCCTGGGCGGCCTGCTGCAACTGCGCGGCCAGGGCGGGGTCGCTTTGGGCGACGGCTTGCGCCAGGGCGTTGAGTTGCCCGGCGAGGGCCTCCTGCTCGGCGGCGTCCATGCCCGCTACGTTCAGGTTTTCCAGTTGTTGGGCGGCATTCAGCAAACTCCCCTCGGCCAGGGATTGCCCGACGGAGGCCAGAGGGGCATCCGGCCGGGCGGCGGCCTGTGCGCCGGCAGTGCGTAACCCCTCGGAGAGGGCCTGCGCCTCGGCAGGGGAGAGCGCCTTGAGGGATTGCTTCGCTTCTTCCAGGGCGGCGGCGGCTTCCTCGGCGGTCTTGGCCTGCGCCAGGGCGCTTTCCGCCTGGGCGAGGATTTCATCCAGGCGGGCGCGCTCTTCGGGGGAGAGGGTCTCGTTTTGGACAATCTCCTCCCGCAAGGCTTCCACGGCCTCGATTTCGCGGCGGATGGCCGCTTGCTCCTGACGGTGGAGGGCGGCGCGCTGGAAAGGGACGCGCAGCGAGCCGGTCACGGCGGTGGCGGCCAGGAGCGCCAGCGTGACCCACAATTGCAGGGGCGGGAGACTGAAGCGCAGAAGGCCCTCCGCCGTCACGGTCTGGGCGGCTTTGGCGGCGTCGCGCTGTAAGGCGGCGTAGAGAGGATGTTCCGGTTTGTCGGCGTATTCCAGAGCGGTGCTGAAGCGTTCCTTCTGGCGAAAGACGCGTTCCGCGTGGCGGGCCGCCTCCAGGGGGGTGAGCGGCCACAGGTAGCCCAGCGCCCCTCCCAGCAGGGAGCCGCCGAGGATGAGGAGCCCGGCCAGGATGAAAAACTCCCGCCGGAGGAGGTTGGCGGTAAACATGAGGGGCAGCGAAACACCCAGGGAAACGGCAGCCCCAACGGGGAGGGCCAGCAGCATCCATCGGGCGGCGCGGCGCACTCTGAGGAGGGTCATCCAGCGGGAAATGGGCAAATTCGCGGTCACGGGGTCATCTCTCTTTGCGTTTTACCCGCCGCACGGTCAGTCCCAGGAAGAGGAGGGTCAGCAGGAGGCTAAGGGCAAGGAATATCAGCCAGGGGGACGGGGCGTAGAGGGTCGTTCCGTTGTTCAGCGTGGTGCTGGTGTACCACAGGTCGCCGTCCTGCAAAAAATTTTCGCTGACCAGCATGGTAGCCGGCGGACTGAGGGAGACGAGAAACAGGCCGCCGGCCATCAGGAAGGCCTGCACAAGGGCGGAAGAACTGGGAATGTCCAGGGCGTCGAAGAAAAGCGCGCCCAGGAGGAGCAGAAGCAGGGGGAGAAAGATGCTCAGCAGCGCGGAGACAACATAGGCTCCAATGGTGGCAGGCAGGGCGCGGCGGTTGAGACTGGAGATGAGAATGCCGATACTGCAAAAATACAGCACGCTGGCGAGGTTGACGGAGGTGTGCACCAGGATTTCTGCCGGTTCGATGCCGCCGAACAGGAAGGTGAGCGAGAGGAGAGGCAGTTGCAGGAGCATCAGGAGAAGGATGAAAGCCGCCGAAGCGACGAATTTGCCCCACACCAGGGAGCGCGCCGAGAGGAGCGTGACGCGTAGCAGGTCGTAAGTCTGGTGTTCATGTTCGGAGGCCAGGGCCCCGGCGCTGATGGCGGGAGCAATCAGCATGGCGAGGGTAGCCTGGATGCCGATGATAACGATGAAAACGGCCTGGCCGACCTGCCGGCGGCTCTCGAAATCGGCGGTGTTGTTTTCTTCGAGGACGATGAGACTGACCAGCAGGACGAGGCCCGCCGCGCCCAGAAGCGGCAGGATGATGAACCACAAGGCGCGCCGCTGCCGCATTCGGCTGCGGAACTCCTTGTAAACGATGGGGTTGCGGCTCAGGCGGTTCCACATCCGCAGGGGCCAGGCGGGGCGGCGGGGAGAAAGGGCGGTCTCGCTCATTTCAGGAGACAATTCCTTGTGTGAGTTGCATGAAAACTTCTTCCAGGGTGGTTTGTTCCTCGCTGAAGTGGACGACGGGCAGGCCGGCCTCCACCAGGTCGCTGAGCAGGGCGCTCAGGGCGCGGTCGTCGCCGCGAAAGTCGGCCTCCCAGCGGGCGCGTCCGGGAGGCAGGTCGTTTTCGGGAGAAGGACGCACGTCGTTCAGGACGGGGATGGCGTGCAGGATGCGTTCCGCTTCGGCGGGGTCGCCGAGCACTTCCAGGGTGATGGTGCGCTGATACGTGTTCCGTTGCAGCCCCAGGGCGGCGAGGGTATCCTGGGCGATGAGTTTGCCTGCCTCGATGATGCCCACGCGGGTGCAGATTTCGGCTACATCGGCCAGGATGTGGGTGGAGAAGAAAATCGTCTTGCCCATGCGGGCCAGTTCGACGAGCAAATCGCGGATTTCGACGCGGGCGCGAGGGTCCAGGCCGGAGGCAGGCTCATCGAGGATGAGCACCTGGGGGTCGTGAATCAGGGTACGCGCCAGACTGAGACGCTGTTTCATGCCGCGGGAGAGGCTGTCCACGTCGTCTTCCCGGCGGTGTCCGAGGTCCACCAGTTCCAGCAGGTCGGCAATCAAGGGAGGGCGCTCTCGGGGCGGGATGTAATAGCATCCGGCGAAGAACTCCAGATACTCCTGCACGGTGAGTTCGCCGTACACCCCGAAGAAATCGGGCATGTAGCCGAGCATTCGCCGCGCTGCTTTCGGCTCCGCACGGACGGAATGTCCGCCGACCCAGGCCTCCCCGGCGGTGGGTTTCAGCAGGGTGGTGAGGATGCGGATGGCGGTGGTCTTCCCCGCGCCGTTGGGGCCGACGAAGCCGAAGATATCGCCCTCCTCGACGTGGAAGGTGAGCGAATCCAGCGCCAAGCGGCTCTTGCGGCCTTTGCCGTAGCGTTTGGTGAGATTTTCGGTTTGCAGGATGGCGGTCATGGAGGAGGGAGGTTAGAGGAAAGATGTTGGAAACCAGTTGTGGCACACGGAGCCACAGAGTCACGAAGGCACAAAAGGGAAAAAGATTTCTTCGTGTCTTGGTGCCTTTGTGGTAAAAAGAGCCGTGCGTGCAATCGAAGCATGGGAACCACGAGTACCCTCCCCTATCATACTAGAACACAGGGATGCCCTACAAAGAAACTCCGTGCTCGCCGCGTCTCTGTGTGAACAGACATTTCTGCCGTATCAGGGTGAGGGTGCGAATTCTACTTCCAATTCGATGTCTTCGATGTGCAGGTAGTCGGCTTGTTCGGGAAGCCGGATGTACAGGCGGCAGGTGTTGTAGGCGGAGAAATAATCTTGCGGGTTTCCCTGAGGCAGGTAGATGCCTCCGTCCTGGAAGATGAACGGGTCGTACTGCCGGGTGGTGTAATTCCACAGCGAAACATCCAGGGGAGAAGGCTGCACATCGGTTTTGAGATGTACGCTCAGGGAGGCAAGACGCATGCCGGGAGGCACGTCGAAAGGCAGTTGGGTCTTGATGGTTTGCTCGTCGCTGGGGTAGAGGTAGGTGCTATACGAAGATTCCGCCACGGTGTAGCGGTAAGAAAAGGCCTCCCCGCGGACGTCCTCTTGCCGGATGGGCAGGGAGAGCAAATAAAGCGTCTGCCCCTCGGTTTTCAGGGGACGCCCGTCCTGTTTCCAGGTGAGAGGCAAGCCGTGGAGCGCATCGCTCCACCCGGCCACGATGGCGCGGTTGCCTTCCAGGGGGACGGTATCTCCGAGCAGCGCCGAGAGCATGGCGGATTGTTGTTTTTGTCGGGGGGGGCTGCTCCCGTAAGAGGGATGCCAGTCGCCCTGCAATATCTGGCGGGCAAGGTCGCTGCTGCGGTTGCCCGTACCGGTACTCAGGTACAAATCGGTGTTACTGCCCGACTGAATGTCGCCCAGCGCAATCCAGCGGTCGCCCCAAATCAGCACGGCGTCCTGCAAGGGAAAATCTTCGTTCCAGGCAAGGGAGCCTTCCAGTTGCAGTTCCTGAGCGGCGCGCTGCATACTGAGGTCAGCCGTGTAACGGGGAGCATCGCGGGTGGACGAAATGCCGGCGTGCGTCATGCTGTTGGATTTCATCCGGGTATCGGGAAAACGCAGGACGTTGTCGGTATGTTCCACCAGCGGGCGGGGATATCTATCCGTGAAGGGACCGTAGGACTCAAGAGGAAAAGCCCACAGGTCGCTGTCGGCCTGATAGGTGTGGGTGCCGCGGCGGGGACTGTAAATCCCCAGCAGACCGTCGACGCGGGCCGTATCGCTCTCCGGCCAGGATTGGACGATGACCAACTGATTGACGAGCGGCTGTCCGTGCAGGAACCCGCCGAGCGTGAGAACGCCGAGGGTGAAAACGCCGGCGATGGCAAGGCTGCTCCCCCAAATCCATTCCTTGCGGCGGCGCAAAAGGTAAAAATTGAGCGGCCCCACCGCCAGGAGATAGACGCCGCTTATCAGGCACAACAAGAGCAAGGTAAACCGGGGCTGGGAAGGGAGAATGTGCAGGGCGGTATACCCGTCGTCGTTTGCGCCCGGCGCCAGTAAATGCGTGGAAGAAGCCCTTTCCCCGGCAGGCCAGAGGGGGGAGAGTATCTCCCACGCCCGTTCCACGGGGATGGCGCGCGGGTCGAAGGTGGTGTACGTCACCCAGCCGGAGCCGAGGGGACGGGTGAGCAGAAGCGGGGTTTGCTCGTCGCCGTAAAGAATGTCCGCCTCACGGCGCAATATGCCCGTTGCCAGGGTGAGAGGCGTATCCATGTCGGGCAGAGAGGCAAGACGGCTGCCTTGCGGCTGGAAGGGAAGCATCTCATCCAGCCCCAGCGCATAGGCCCAGTTGCCGCCTCCAAAAACCAGCACTCGACCGCCGGAGAGCGTCCACAGGCGGATGGCCTGACGCTGCGCCTCGCTCAGGGTGCGCGTGTCGCTATCCGCCCCGATGACCAGCACATCGAATGCATCCAGCCCGATGCTTTGGGTGGGCATCATTGAACCCGAAAGGAAAGCGCGGCGCAAACCTCCGCCGGAAGATGTCAGCGGCGGAAGCGTCGCGGCGGTATTCACATCCCCGCTCCATACGCCCACGTACAGGTCGTCGGGGCTCCCGCAAGTAGCCGTGCTGGTTGCCTGGGCGAGCACTTCCCCCTCGCTGACAAGACGTGCGGTGAGCCTGGGGTTCCACGGGGTGTACACATAGGTCTCGAAAGATTTGCGGGAGTGGGGCGGCAGGTCTGTGGAGAGTTGGTAGATATTCTCTCCGAGCGTAATGCGAATCTGCACCTCTCCCAGGGGCAGGCTGTCGTTCTGGACGGTGACCCAGACCGGCATCCAGGCATCCTGGCGGCATTGCCCGTCCAAACCGGCGGAGACGGTCAGCGTGATGCCCGGCGTCTCCCCTTCGGCCTGGGCGCGGCGCGTCACAATCCCGCTCAGAGCGAGCAGCAAGAGCAGCGGCAAGAGAAAGCGCGCTTTCATGTCCTGTATGATACCAAAGAAGTGAGGAAGTAGGAAAGTGAGCAAACGAGAGAGTGGAAAGGTGGGCAAGTAAAGTAAAATATGAATATGGCAAGTTCCCCGATACGTATTCGCGGGCTGGTGCGCTTCGAGCGTTCCCTTCGGGCGCAGATGGCCCGCGGTTTTACGCCCGATGACCAGCGGATGTGGCAGGAGAAAACCGCCAAAGTAGTTGCCCAGGTGGATGCCATTTGCGCTGAACACGGGATGACGCCGGAGGATTTGCCCGCCCCCTCGCGGCGTGCCTACCATTTTTTGTGCAGCCTCCCCTGGGATTCTCTGCCGGAACGGACTTCCCCCGCGGAGGCTCCCGTTTCCCCAATGGAATCTGCACCCTCGCCGGGCCGGGTACGGGTGCGCAACCTGCTGCGGATTTGCAACGCTCTCCACCGGCAAATGCAGGCCGCCATCGAGCAGCACAAAAAGAAACGTCCCCCTGCCCCGCAATCCGCGGAATTCGGCGCATGGCTGGAGCGCATCCGCAGTACGGTGGCGGACGTGGCGCGCCTGGCCGGGGAACAAGGCGCCTCCCCCGCCGACTTGCCCGACCGGTCCCGGCGGGCTTATCAATGGCTGGTCTACCTCTCCGCTCCGGAGAATTTGCGTCGCCACCTGGAAACCCTTGCCGACCTGCTGCGCCTGTGGGAGAAGGCAACCGCCGGGCAGCGCAACCCGCCCCCCCTGGAAGTGACCCTCTTCCACAGCGCGGCGGCCTACCGCTTCCGCCGGCGGGGGGGAACAGTCTCTGCTACCCTCTCGGAGGGCTTCGCCGGCGCGCCGCTTCCCGTGCTGCGCGCCCTGGTGTACATCTTCCTGGGGAAAAACGCCCCCGCCCGCACCGCGCGGGTGCGCGCCTGGATAGAATCGCCCGCTTACCGGAATGTCCAGCAAACTTTGCAGGCCGCGATTCAGGTCTCCGAGGGAGAGGGGCGCGGGGCGGTGTACGATTTGTCGGCCCTCTTCGAGCGAGTCAACGCTCGCTACTTCGGTGGCGCGCTGTCTCGTCCCCGGCTGGTGTGGGGCGGGCGGCTGACGCGGCGCAAATTCGGTCATTACGAACCTGCCACCGATACCATCATGCTCAGCCCCACGCTGGACGCGGCAAGCGTCCCCCAATTCGTGGTGGAATTCGTCCTCTACCACGAGATGCTGCACAAATCCCTGGGGGTGACGGTGCGGAATGGGCGGCGCTACGCTCACACCCCGGAGTTCCGCCGCCGCGAGCGCGATTTCGAGCGCTATGAGGAGGCGCAGGCCTTTCTGCGCTCCCTGGCGCTGGAGGATGGATAGCAGCACGCTCCTCCTGCCGATTTTTTAACCTTGTGTATGCTGGTTATTTCTAGTATGATTTAAAGGCCTTTCCCTCCCCCCGGTTGCCTTGGTATCCAAGAGATGCGCTCTACAAGGACGGCGCCTGTGCGGTGTTTTTCTGTCTGCATCTCCGGGGGATGTATTGGGTTTTTCGTACCGATGAGAGAGGAGGTGATTTGTTTGCTCGATAGATATGCTTGAGAACCAGCAAGGTTCTGTAATATCTCTGTAGTAACCAGGTACGCTTTTCCTGACCCCTCTTCTTCTGCTTGCTAAGGAGGCTTTTTCATGAAGCAGAAATCCATTCTTGCTGTATTGGCTTCTGTTCTGGTGCTTGTTGGATTGCTTGGTTCCAGCGTGGGCTTTGCCGCCCCTTCTCAGGGAACCGGTAGCAGCCAGAACGTCTCGCCCGCTGCCCTGACGGATATCACAGACGGGCCGCAAAATTCCACCTCCCTCTACTCACATCGCCTGATTGTCGAGTTGGAGTCGGAGCCCCTGGCAGTTTGGTCGCAGCAAACTGGCAAAAGCCGGGCTGCCAACGGCAAACTCAAGGTGAATACCCCGGAAGCGCAGCAATACATTGCGCGCCTTCAGGCCGAGCAGGCTGCCTTTTTGAACTCGCTGCAAACCGTCTTGCCTTCTGCCAGTGTAGATACCTACATCAACGAAAACGGTATGCAGGTGCAAAGCACCTACCAAATTGTTTTCAACGGCATGGCGATTGACCCCGGTACCAGCGATTTGAAAGCGGCCATGCAGGCCATCCGCAGCATCCCCGGCGTCAAGGGCGTGTATCACGACTACGCCCACCAGCAGGATTTGTACGCCAGCGTTCCGCTCATCAATGCGCCGGCGGCCTGGGATAACAGCGTCATCGGCGGTATGGAAAATGCCGGTGCGGGCATCAAAATTGCCTCCATGGACGGCGGCGTACATCATGCCGCTCCCATGTTCGACGGCACCGGCTACAAATATCCGGATGGCTGGCCCCTAGGGGGCCTGGGGGATGCCCAGAACAACAACGGCAAAATCATCGCTTCGCGCGCCTACTTCCGCTCGTGGGACCCGCCTGCCCCTGGTGACGAAAACACCTGGCCGGGTGAGCATGGCACGCCCCACGGCAACCACACCACCGGTATCATGGCCGGCGACGTGGTGACCGCTACTTATGCCGGGACTACAGTCGGGCAAATCAGCGGCGTGGCTCCCAAAGCGTGGATTATGAGTTATCGCGTTTTCTACGCCAGTTCGCATGGTATCGGCAGTTTCTACGATGCCGAAGGTATCGCAGCCCTGGAAGACATCGCCGCCGACGGTGCGGACGTGTTGAACAACTCCTGGGGCGGCGGTCCCACCAGCGCGGGCGGCGAATTTGACCCCCTCGACCAGGCGCTCATCAACACGGCTGCCGCGGGCGTGTTTATCAGCATGTCGGCGGGCAACGCCGGCCCCGGTACGGCCACTACCGACCACCCGTCGGACGATTACATCAACGTGGCCGCCAGCACCACCGCCGGGACATATGCCCTGGGGCGCTTGAGCGTTACCGCTCCGGAACCCATCACGGACACGCTGCAGGACATGCCCTATGCTGCGGCTGACTTTGGCCCTGCCATCCCTGCGGGACAAGTGTTTACCTATACGTACAAGACGGCCGCCAGTGTGGACCCGACCAACGTCACCGGCTGTTCGCCTTTCCCGGCGGGAGCCTTTGATGGCGTGGCCGCGGTGATTTCGCGCGGCGGTTGTTACTTTGCGAACAAGGTGTACTATGCCCAGCAGGCCGGCGCTACCTTCGCGGTTATCTACAACAACGCCGGAGACGGCCTGGTTGGTATGGCGTTCGGTTGCGATTACGCCGTCGGATGCAGCCCCAGCGACATCACCATTTCGTCCATCTTCGTTGGGCAGACGAACGGCGAAGGCATGGTGGACTGGTACGCGGCGAATGGCGATGCTTCCGAACTCACCCTGGATACTACTGCCTTCCAGGTGGGCAACACGCCTGATGTGATTGCCGATTTCAGCAGCCGCGGCCCCGGTGTGGGCAGCGTCTTGAAACCGGAAATCGCTGCTCCGGGCGTGAACATCCTCTCCCATGGGTACACTCCCGGCGCAACCGGCGAGGCCCGCCACCTGGGATGGGGACAGGCCTCCGGTACCTCCATGGCCGCCCCGCACGTGGCCGGCGCGGCGGCGCTCATCCGCCAGATTCACCCCGACTGGACGAATGCCGAAATCAAATCGGCGTTGATGTCCACCTCCAAGTACATGGGCGTCTTCGTCAGTGACGGTTCGCACGCCCAGCCGCTGGACATGGGCGCCGGACGCCTCGACCTGACTAATGCTGCTGACCCCGGTGTTATGCTCGACCCGCCCAGTTTGAGTTTTGGTCTGGTGCCTACCGGCACGATGCAGACTATCACCTTCACGGTGCGCAGCGTTGCCTCCGCCAGTGAGACGTACTCTCTTTCGGCGGTGATGATTACGGCAACCAACTTCCTGACCGTAGGGGTCAGCCCCTTGCCCGGTTTCAGCGTTTCGCCGGCCAGTATCACCCTCGCGCCGGGAGAAAGCGCCGAAGTTGCGGTGACCTTCGACCCGGCTGCCGGGACAGGTATTGGCGACAACCAGGGCTATATCGTGCTGGATGGCGCCGCCTACGACGCACATCTGCCCGCCTGGGCGCGGGTCACCTACGCCAGCAAGGCCGCCGACGTGCTCATCATCGACAACGACTTCAGCACTCTGGTGGGCTTTCCCGATTACACCGCCTACTACTCCGAGACCCTGGCCGCGCTGGGATACACTTTCGACATCATGGATGTCGACCTGGCCTACGCCCTCAATGGCTTCCCGAGCGGGCTTCTGGATACCGTTGACCTGATGCAGTATGATGCCGTGCTGTACTTCACCGGCGATAACTATTTCCCGGACGGTCACTTCACAGTCCATACACCGCTCTCCGCGTCCGATATGGAGAAGTTGATGGAATACGCCAACAACGGCGGTATCGTTGTGGCGATGGGACAGGACATGGCTGCCGTACTGCAATCCGATGAGACGGATGGCGGTACTCTGTTCTACTCCTATGGATTGGGCGGCAACTGGTTGCAAGACAGCGTGACAGGCTTCTACCCGCCCTCGGCACCCGTTACTGCGCTGGACAGCGCTCCACCGGCCTTCCAGGGCTTTGCTCTCGACCTGAGCGTCTCTGCACCCAAGACGACCGGCCTGTACGGCGTCAACGAGGCTCCGCCGGTGGCTACGGATGCCTGGGGCGAAGCGGATGCCCTCCTGTACCCTGACGGCACGTTGGCGTATACGGTCAATGTTTATCCGTCTACGCCTATCACCCTGACGGCTGCCCACATCCATTCCGGTACGATGGGCACCAACGGCGGGGTGTTGTTCGACATCGCGCCTTTCACCAGCCCCACGTACATCACCGAGACCTACTCATGGTCGGGGGATGTGATGCTGAACGTGACCCAAACGCAGCAACTGCTGAGCGGCGGGATGTACTTCAACGTGCACACTACCGATAATCCCAGCGGTGAACTGCGCGGTCAGGTGATGGCCGGCGTGGCCGGTGACGGGGCCGAGAATCAGTTCTACATTGACGAAATTAAGATTGACCCCAATGCCAGTGAGGACGGCAGCCCTGGCGGCGACCCGACCTTCGTGCCGTTGCTGCGTTACCAGGGCCCCTACGTGATGCGTGACGGCGTCGTGGCTATGGCGCACCGCGACCAGCCCAGCCTGGAGCGCCCCGGCATCTCCTACATGGGCCGCTCGGTGTACACCACCTTCGGCCTGGAGGGCGTTAACGGCGCAAGTGACCGCGCCGACCTGTTGGGCACCTTCCTGGATTGGGCTTTCGATGAACCGACGGTTGCCATCACTGATGACTCCGGCAGCCTGGCGGGAACCTCCGATGTGACCCAGTTGAAAGCCACCTACGCTTCCAACATTGCGGGCGCGCAGGCGGTCAGTTACCGCTGGGACTTCGGCGACGGCACGGCGTATACCGGCCCGTTTGCCGACGACTTCATCGGCCACACTTACGATGTGTGCGGCACCTACACCGTGCGCGTCGAAGTGACCGACAACTACGGCAATGTCACGGTTGGCAGCGTGGATATGCCCATCAATCGTTGTACAACCCACGTTATCTACCTGCCGTACATCGGTCGGTAGGGCGTTTCTGCCGAAAGCGTTTGCTTTGCACGTGTGCGCTGCAAACGAAGACGCCCGCCCCGGAACGCCGGGGCGGGTCGTTTTTTTTATTTTGGAGGAGACGAATTGCTGAGAAAGCCTTCGAGGATGTTTTCTGCCATCCAGCGGGCGAGAGCAGAAGCCTGCATCTGATATTTCGCAAATCCACGTTTTGCCAGGCTTTCCGGAAAGGGACGCCAATGCACTTCCTGTGATGGCAGGAGACACGACTTGCCGGTTATTCGGTGCGATATACGATTTTGCCGCCAACGATGGTCATGGTGACTTGTGCGTCGGCAATTTCCTGCGGGGGAATGGCGAAAATGTCACGGTCGAGTACGACTATGTCAGCCAGGTAACCCGGCGCAAGACGCCCCTGCTGGTGTGCCTGCCCGACGGCTATCGCGGGTCCAAGGGTATAGGCTTCGACGGCTTCCGCGACTGAAAGCCGCTCAGACGGATACCAGCCGCCTGCCGGTTCATTGTCTCGATTTTGACGGGTGACGGCGGCATGGATGCCCCACAATGGGTTGGGGCTGGCAACCGGCGCATCAGAGCCAAATGCCAGGATTGCTCCTGTGCGGCGTAATGTTTTAAAGAGATAGGTATTCTTTCCCCGTTCTCCCCAGAGTCTATCCACTTTGACCATATCATCGGTGCAATGAATGGGCTGCAACGAGGCAATCAGCCCCATTTGCGCCAGCCGTGGCTGGTCATCCGGCTGGATGGTTATCACATGTTCAATACGGTGTGGAATGAGGGGCGCGCTGTCGCTGCCTGTCGCCAGCGTCTCCTCAAAAATATCCAGCACCGTCCGATTGGCGCGGTCGCCGATAGCGTGGATGGAAATGGCTAATCCGTGCCGGTGCGCTTTCTGAATAATTGCCGAAACCTGGTCAGGGGGCGTCAACACCATGCCGTAATCTTCGGGGTCGTCTTCAAATGGCTCCAGCATCCAGGCGGTATGTGACCCCAGCGAGCCGTCGGCAAAAAGTTTGATGTGTCCAACGCGCACCCATTCATTTCCGAAGCCGCTCTGGATGCCCAGCCGTATCAAATTGTCGAGCTGGGCGGCTTCAAAATTGCAACTGACCCGCATGGGTAGCTGCCCGCCAGCGCTCAAGCGGGTGTAAAGCCGAAGGGCTTCTGGCCCCTCCCCGGTCGTGTCTTCCATACGCTGGTCGTGAACCGAGACAATACCCATGCGATGCAGGTCGGCGGCAACTTTTAACAAATTGGCGGTTGCAACTGCTGCATCCATCGGCGGGATGATATTTTGCAGCATGGTGATGGCAAACTCGCGCAAAACGCCGGTGGGCTGTCCCTGCGAGTCCTTGTCAATCGCGCCGGCGGGCGGGTTGGGAGTGTCGGCGGTTATGTTGGCGGCACGAAGCGCTGCGCTATTGGCGACCGCGGCGTGCAAGTCGGCACGCCAGATAACCGCGGGCCTGTTACCGGTCACAGCATCCAAATCGTGGCGATTTGGAAAGCGGGGAACAGGCCAGGCGCTCTCGTTCCAGCCATAGCCCAGCAGCCATGCTTTTTTGGGGAGAGTCGATGAAAAGTCAGCCACTCGGCGCAGTAAATCTTCCAAACTGGTCGCCTCGTATAAAGAAACTTGCGCCCGGCGACGAGCCAAATCATAAAAATGAATATGAGCGTCTGCAAATCCGGGTACTACCCGAGCGCCCTGCAGGTCGATGATGTGGGTGTCCGGAGTTGCCAGTGCCAGCACCTCGGCGTTTTTGCCAACGGCGATAATGCGGTCATGTTGAACAGCAATCGCCTCGGCTTGGGGCAGATTTTCCCATTGAGTCAGAATGCGGGCGTTGTACAAGACGAGTCTTGGCATGGAAAAAACTCCTGCGAAAAAGGGAAAACGTCCACACTTGAGTCAGTAGACACTGGTGGACGGGAGATGTGTGCAATGAAATTTTCGCGATTTCTGAATTTGACTTCCGCTAATATATTAGATATAATATCTTATATTAGATATTTAGTCAAACTTTTCCCAAAGGTGAGGCTTCAATATGAAGCAAGATTCCAATTTATCTCAACCGTCTTTGCGGCATCTTCCTCTGGCTGACCTGGTCTTTGAAAAACTGCGTGATGCCATCATTCAGGGTGATTTAAAGCCGGGCGTTTGGCTGCGTCAAGCGACATTGGCAGAAGAACTCGGAGTAAGTCAGATGCCGGTTCGAGAAGCCTTGAAGCGGCTAGTTGCCGAGGGATTAGCCGAGCGTATTCCATATAAGGGGGTAAAAGTTGTTGAGTTTTCGCCGGAAGATATCATTGACATCAGCACGAACCGGCTGGTATTGGAGAGTCTGGCAGTTCGTTTGGCTGCTCCGGTGATTACCGACGAGGAACTGGCCCATCTTGATGCAATCCTGACCGAATCCGAGCAGCAATCCGGAGAATCTGGCATGGCTCGCCGGCGGGAGTTGAACACCGAGTTTCATACGGCTATTTGCAAAGCAAGCAAGCGGGTTTATTTGGTGCGTTTGATTGAATCGGTGTGGAAATGGTTTCCCAGCGTTCTTTTGTATGAAGGAATGTTTCGCCAAAAAGAACTATTACCGAGCCGATTAGAGCGGGAAGAAAAAGAACATCGCGCAATTTTGCATGCTTTGCAACAGCGAGATCCGCAGTTAGCAGAACGAGAAGTGCGCCGCCACATTCAAAATCTGTCACAAGAACTCACTGAAATTCTCGGTATTCCCGAAGAAGTTGTGAAACCCCTTGAGGAACTTTAATCTCGCAAGTATTTTCACCGCAGAATCTCGTCCAATCCGCCAGTTTGGAGGTAGCCGGTGTGAGAATTGAAGTCGATTGTGAGCGCATTCGAGACAATGCTGCAAGTATTGTCCAATTTTGCGCAGCCCACCATATCAACGTCGTTGGCGTTACAAAGGGTATGTGCGGACATCCGGATGTGGCCCGGGCAATGCTGGCGGGGGGCGTGCAACTTTTAGGCGAGTCGCGCCTCAAACACATTCGGCGGTTGCGAAATGCCGGGATTAATGCCGACATTATGATGTTGCGCTTGCCCAGCCTCAGTGAGGTGGAAGACGTGGTGCATTTGACACAAGTCAGTTTGAACTCTCAAACAAAAACCGTGCAAGCGCTGTCAGATGCGGCTCTGGCGCAGGGTATCACCCATCAAGTTATTTTAATGATAGATGTTGGCGACCGCCGCGAGGGCGTAATGCCCGAAAAGGCAGTTTCCGTTGCTAAACAGATGGCACACTTGCCGGCTATCGAGTTGGTTGGCGTTGGTACAAATGTCAGTTGCATTGGCGGCGTCCAACCGACACGCGAAAATACTCAAATGCTCGTCGATGTTGCAGAGGACATCGAACAGAGTTTGGGTGTTTCATTGCCCGTCATCTCTGGGGGTAACACATCCAGTTTGCGTTTGTTGGCTAATGAGGAAATGCCCGCGCGGGTCAACCAATTGCGTATCGGGGAGGGTATATTGCGCGGCGCAGACCCGAATGTCCCTTGGGATTTGCCTGCGCCCTATCAAGATGCCGTCCACATTATTGCCGAAGTCATCGAATTGGAAGACAAACCATCGTTGCCGCAAGGTCCGATTCTTTTTGACGCATTCGGTCGCAAGCCGCATTGGGAAGATTTAGGCGTGCGTCGTAGGGCAATTCTAGACATTGGCGAGCAAGACCTCCGTATCTCGGGACTTACGCCAATTCGTCGGGGGGTGACCATCGTGGGTGCCAGTTCCGACCATTTGGTCGTGGATGTTACTGATGCGCAACCACCGGTACAGTTAGGCGAAACGTTGAAGTTTTTGCCGAACTATGCCGCGTTAGCCACTGCGATGGCTAGTTATAGCGTATCGCACATTGTCACGCCGGCAATATCTACCGTTAAATCTGTGGGAGTTTAGATAATGCCGAATGTTGGTAGAAAGGAGGTGATGGCCTGCCAACTTAAAAAACAGTGGTCAGCATTACGTTTTGTTAGGTGTTTTCGCAAGCAACTTTACACACTTAAGGAGAATGAAATGAAAACGCATTGGAAGACTCTGATATTCCTACTCGTTATTGTGGCATTGGTGGCAACTGGTTGCAAAGCCCAGCCCACCGCCGCGCCGACACAAGAAGCGCAAGGGTCCGAGTCCGCACAACAGCCTACACAACCGCCTGCCCCAACTAAGGCGCCGGAAGCGACCGAAGCACCCGCACCGGAGAAAGTGTTGGTCGTTGCCGCCGCCAACCAATCGGGTGAAAGTTTTGATATTCTCAATGTTTCGCAGACGATGGAACCACACTTTATGGTTTACGAACAACTGGTGACCATCGACTACGATTACAACTTTGGCCCCGGTCTGGCGACAAGTTGGGACATCTCTGATGACGGCACGGTCTGGACCTTCCACCTGCGCAAGGGCGTCAAATTCCACGATGGCAGCGATTTTAACGCCAAGGTTGTCGAGTGGTGGGTCAACAAAATGAAAACCGGCGCGAATGATTATGTCTTCGAGCCGCTCACCGATTTGAAAGTTATTGATGACTACACCATCGAGATGACTTTCAATGGACCTTACCCCAACTTGCTCTTCAATATCGCCTCATCCTTCGCCGGCATTCCCAGTATGGAACTGTACGAAAAATGCGGCGAGGCTTACGGCGCGACACCGGAATGCACAGCCGGCACGGGCCCCTTCATCTTGAAGGAATGGGTGCAGAATGACCACCTGACCTTGGTGAAAAACCCTGACTACAACTGGGCTCCGGAATGGACCAACCATGAAGGTCCGGCCAACGTTGACAAAATCGTGTATCGCATCATTCCCGAAGATGCCACCCGCACCATCGAGCTACAGGCCGGGAATGTCCAACTTCTCATTGATCCACCGTTGCCGCAGGAATTGTCTCAATACCAGAACAATCCGGATTACTTTGTTATCACAGGGCCTGACCCCTCGGTGCAGTTCATCGGAATGAATGTGAACTTCCCCTTGTTCGCCGATTTGCGCACGCGCCAGGCTGTCGGTTATGCAATTGACCGTGACCTGATTTTGGAAACCGTGTATCAGGGCATTGGCAATGTACGCACCACGTACCTGCCGGCAGAATTGGGCGGCGATAAAGGCGTAGCCGATGTTGCACCCAGTTATGATCCCGAAAAAGCCAAGGCGCTGTTGGCCGAAGTCGGCTGGGAAATGGGTGACGATGGTATCTTGGTGGCCAAGAATGTGGAAGGCGTCGACCCGGGTACGAAATTTGAGGTAACGTACTGGACGTACCAGCAAGATGAATACAAGCGGCTGGCGGAAGTCACGCAAAAAATGCTGGCAGACATCGGCATCAAGGCGAACATCCAATTGATGGACAATGCCACCTATAGTGATGCCCTGCACAGTGACAAAACGCAGATGATTCTCCGCTACTACCAATGGGACAACAACGATATTCTCGAATGGTTCCATCATTCCAAATATCTGCCCTATCCCAACTATCTGGGTGTCAGCGACCCCGAGTTTGATGCGATGCTCGACGATGCTAACTATCAAACCCCGACATGGGCAGAACGCGATGCAAAATACATTCCTATCCACAAGTACCTTATCGAAAAATGGTATCCGTGGGCGCCAATTCGCCAGCGAGCCAAAGTCTTTGTCGGGCGTTCGACCGTCAAAAACTTCCACCCCATTCCGCTGAAGGGCTTGTACACCGCAGTATGGACCACAATTGATGTAGAGCCGTAACTTCTGAATGAGCAGCGAGTGCCGGAGGGTATATTTACTCTGGCACTCGCGAAACCATGGTACATGCTCCCATTTCAGTATGGATTTTGGGAGGAGGAATATATGACTGCATATCTCGCCAAACGGCTTTTGTTTGCCATTCCTGTGCTGATTGCAACAGCATTGCTGGTGTTCCTGGCACTGCAACTCTCGCCCGGTGACCCCGTAGATGTTTTGGTCAGCCCGATTGCTCCGGAAAGTGTGAGACAACGGGTTCGCACCGAACTGGGGCTGGATAAACCGCTTGCTGTCCAATTTTTCATTTATATGGGCAACCTGGCGCGCGGGAATTTAGGAACCTCAATCTTAAACAAGCGTCCGGTCATCGAATTGCTGAAGGAAAAACTGCCCATCACGGCAGAATTGGGGCTTGCGGCATTTTTACTGCAATATATTATCGCCGTGCCATTGGGCGCTATTGCGGCTATTAACCGAAATTCAATTATTGACTGGTTCTCTATGATAATGGCATTGATTGGTGTTTCAATGCCCGATTTTTGGTTGGGATTGATACTGATTTTGTTTTTTGCCGTAACGCTGAAGTGGCTGCCTCCTACCGGATATGGCGGCATTGACAAACTCATTTTACCTGCACTGGCGCTTGGATTACCGCGGGTTGGGCGAATTGCCAGAATTACCCGCTCAAGTATGCTAGAGGTTATTGGACAAGATTATGTCCGAACCGCACGCGCGAAAGGGTTGGCGGAACACGTTGTAGTGTTTCGCCACATCATGCGCAATTCGCTTATCCCCATCATTTCGCTAATGGGGTTGGATTTGGGTTACATCATTGGTGGCTCGGTGGTGATAGAAAATGTGTTTGCTCGACCCGGCATTGGCAACATGATGCTGCAATCCATTTACTCTCGCGACTTTCCGGTGTTGCAGGGGTGCATGTTCGTCCTCGCATTTGCCATCATCTTGGGAAATATATTTGCAGATTTACTTTATGCGCTTGTAGACCCCAGAATTCGGTATTGATTACTTGCAACTGAACAGTGCTTATTTAAGGAGTGTCTTCAGTGGCCGAAACAAAAACCGACTCGATTGAAAATGATGTTAAAACCCTTGAATTCCCGGAACGCGGCAAAAACCCCAGCCTTTGGAAGCGATTACGCCGTAGTCCAGGCGCAATGATTGGTTTGGTGCTCATAATTTTGCTGTTGCTCACGGCTATACTGGCAAATCACATTGCCCCGCAAGGTATTGATGACCAGGATTTACGCAATGCACTACAACCGCCTGGCAGTGCGTTCGTGTTGGGAACCGATGAATTTGGGCGAGATATGCTCAGCCGTATCATCTATGGGTCACGAATTTCTCTGGAAGTTGGGATTATTACTACCTCAGTTGCCGCATTGATGGGCATTACCCTTGGCGTATTGGCCGGTTATTACGGCGGATGGATAGACTATATCGTTCAAGGATTGGTAGATGTCAGTTGGGCATTCCCCACCGTGTTGATGGCTATATTTTTGATTGCGGTACTTGGACCCGGACTGGTTAATCTGATGTTTGCAGTGGGGCTGGTTTATTGGGGAGCATTTGCGCGCGTGGTGCGTGGTCAGGTGCTCACGTTGCGAGAGTGGGAATTTGTAACCGCCGCGCATGCCATTGGTGCCCGTGATTCGCGGATTATTCTGCGTCACATCATCCCGAACTTACTTTCTCCGGTAATTGTAATGGCTACTCTGTTAATGGGTGACGCAATTCTTATCGAATCCACGTTGAGTTTTTTGGGCATGGGAGCACAACCACCTACGCCCAGTTGGGGGTCAATCCTTGCCAGTGGACGCGCCTATTTACGACTCGCCCCGTGGGTCACCACCTTTCCGGGGATTGCCATTATGTTGACAGTATTGGGGTTTAACCTGCTCGGTGATGGGCTTCGAGATGCCCTCGACCCCCGTTTGAAAGACAGGTAAATCCGTTGCAGGGTCTGGCAGATTGCGCCCCTGGTGCGGTTGTGGCAGAGCCACGTGGAAGGACTGGCAGTACCATGTGCATGGGGATTATCGTGCGGCGAGCGTGGATATTGCGGCGTTCTTCCGTCTCTCTGCCGGGACGAATCCGGAGAAGTGGGAATCGCCGCACGCCTCCCCAAAAGAAAGCGGGCGTCCCGTAAGCCACGATGCCCGCGCAATCGTAAGGGGGCAAGGACCTATACGCCAACCATTTCCCGCAGACGTGCCTCGTCAATCACGGGGATTCCCAAGGTTTGCGCTTTCTGCAACTTGGAGCCGGGGTTCTCGCCTGCCAGGAGGTAATCCGTTTTACGGCTGACCGAACTGGTCACTTTGCCGCCGTGCGCCTGGATGAAATCTTTGGCCTCGGCGCGGCTCATCGTGGGCAGGGTGCCGGTAATCACAAAGGTCAGGCCCTTCAGGGGAGCGCGGGCCTCCGCGGGGGCGGTCTTCTCCACCGGCCACACGCCGGCAGATTTCAATTTGCGGAGCACTTCCCGGTTGCGGGGTCGGGAGAACCAGTCCACGATGGCGGCTGCGATATTGGGGCCGATTCCCTCGATGGCCTCCAGTTCTTCCTGAGTGGCGGCGGAGAGGGCATCCAGAGAGGGATAGTGCTTTGCCAGTTCGGCGGCCATGACCTCGCCCACGCCGCGAATTCCCAGGGCGTTAATCAGCCGCGCCAGGGGGCGCGTTTTGGAGGCCTCGATAGCGGCCAGCAGGTTGTCGGCCTTCTTCTCGGCGAAACCCTCCAGGGGGAGCAAATCTTCGCGCTTCAGGGTGTAGAGGTCGGCGACATCCTGCACCAGATTAGCCCGGATGAGTTGCTCCACGATTTTGATGCCCATTCCGACGATGTCCATTGCCCCGCGGGAGACGAAGTGCTCCACGCGGCGGACAAGTTGCGCCGGGCAGGCCGCGTTGACGCAGTACCAGGCCACCTCGCCCTCGAAGTGCTCCACCGGCTGCCCGCAGGAGGGGCAGACTTTCGGCGGAGTGTAGGGGCGTTCCGCGCCCGTGCGGGCCTCGACGATGGGGCCAATCACGTAAGGGATGACCTCCCCGGCGCGCTTGACCAGCACCCGGTCGCCGATGCGGATGTCCTTTTCGGCGATGAAATCGAAGTTGTGCAGGGTGGCGCGCTCGACGCGCACGCCGCCGATTTCCACCGGCTCCAGCACGGCGTAGGGGGTGAGTACGCCGGTACGCCCCACGTTGACGCCGATGTCCAGCAGGGTGGTGGTGGCTTCGGGGGCCGGGAACTTGAGGGCAATCGCTCCGCGGGGGTCTTTGCCCACGAAGCCCAGGGATGCGGCCACCTGCAAGTCGTCCAGTTTGATGACTGCGCCGTCAATTTCGTAGGGCAGTTCCTCCCGCCGCGCTCCCAGGTCTTCGGCGTAAGCGATGGCCTCCTCCAGCGTCTCGCATTTGCGAGCGCTGTGCGCTACGGGGAAGCCGAGTTCGCGCAAGTAGGTGAGCACGCCCCACTGGGTGGAAGGCGCTTCGCCGCCCTCTACGGCCACAATCTGATAGACCAGCAGGGTGAGGGGGCGGGACGCGGTAACGCGGGGGTCCAGTTGACGGAGAGAACCGGCGGCGGTGTTGCGCGGGTTGAGGTAGGTTTTCTCCCCGGCGGCGCGCAGGCGGGCGTTGAGGGCCTCGAAATCCGCTTTGGTGATGAATGCTTCGCCGCGCACGACGAGGTAGGAGGGGATACTTCCGCTTTTCATCCCCTCTCCCTTTGGGAGCCCCACAGGGGTGCTTCGCGAAGGGGACGGGAGTGAGGGCTGAATCTTCCCCATACTCCCCCCTCTCCCCGTGGGAGAGGGGCTGGGGGTGAGGGTTCCCCCCACCCCTGCCCTCCCCCCTAAGGGGGGAAGGGGGAAAAGCGGAATCTTCAGGGGAACGGCGCGGATGGTGCGGATGTTGGCGGTGATGTCTTCGCCGATTTCGCCGTTGCCGCGGGTCGCGCCTTGTACAAAAACCCCTTCCCGGTAGTGCAGCACCACTGTCAGGCCGTCAATCTTCGGCTCGACGACGAACCCTGACTGCGCCACGCGCGCGTCCAGTTTGCGGATGCGCTCGTACCAGGCGCGCACTTCCCCGGCGCTGAAGGCGTTTGCCAGGCTGAGAATGGGGGCCGGATGACGCACTTTTACGAAGCCATCCGCGGGGGGCGCACCGGCCCGCTGGGTAGGCGAATCGGGCGTTACCCATTCGGGGTGCGCGGCTTCGATTTCACGCAGTTCCCGCATCAGGGCGTCGTATTCGGCGTCGCTGATGACCGGCGCGTTGAGCACGTAATAGCGGTAGTTGTGGGCGCGAATTTCTTCGCGCAGTGCTTCCAGGCGTTGTTTCAGGGCTGTTTCGTCCATACCCCCATTATACGGCATCTTAGGGTGCCTCAGACAGGGAAAGCGCCTGGCCGGGCCACAGGGTAGGCGAAGGCACTGCCTTCGCCTACCCTATTCGTGTTTATTCGTGCCCATTCGTGGACCTATTCGTGTCTATTCGTGTTTATCCGTGGACCTATTCGACCGTCACACTCTTCGCCAGGTTGCGCGGCTGGTCTACGTCCAGGCCGAGAAGGGCGGCGATGTGGTAGGCCAGCATTTGAAGCGGGATGACGTTGACCACCGGGCTGAGCATCCACGGCGTTTCGGGAACCCAGAGCACGTGGTCGGCCAGGGAAGCAATCATCTCGTCGCCTTCGGTTGCGACGGCGACCACCGGCCCTCCCCGCGATTTGACCTGTTCAATCTGACTGAGCATTTTCTCATACCACCTGTCCTGGGTGGCGATTACCACTACGGGCATGTCGCGGTCAATCAAGGCGATGGGGCCGTGCTTCATCTCGCCGGCAGGGTAGCCCTCGGCGTGGATGTAGGAGATTTCTTTGAGTTTGAGCGCCCCTTCGTAAGCGGTGGGCATATTGATGCCGCGCCCCAGGTACAGGCAGTGTTTGGTCTCCAGCAGGGAGCGGGCCGCGGCCTCCACCTCCGGTTCGCGTTCAAGGGCCTGCCCGGCCAGGTCCGGCACCAGCCGCAGCGCCGCGACCAACCGACGGCGTTCCTGCTCGTCCAAAATGCCGCGCAAATCGGCCAGCAGGATTGCCAGCATGTAAAGGTCTACCAGGGGAGCGGTGTAAGCCTTGGTGGACGCCACCCCTATTTCCGGCCCGGTCTGCATGGAAATGTAGCCGTCAGCGACGCGCATGGCCTGCGAACCAATCACGTTGACGACGGCCCACAGCGTCGCCCCGCGTGTCCGCCCCTCGGCCATGGCTGCCAGCGTGTCCGCCGTCTCGCCGGATTGTGAAATTGCCAGCAGGACGGTGTCCTCGTCAATGATGGGGTCGCGATAGCGCAATTCGGAGGCCACGTCCACTTCCACGGGCAGGCGGGCGATGTGTTCGATGAGATACTTGCCCACCAGCCCGGCGTGGTAGGCCGTGCCGCAGGCCGTAATCACGATGCGTTTGATGCGCCGCGCCAGTTCGGGAGTCAGATTGAGTTGCGGCAGGTAGACGCGTCCGGCTTCAAAATCCACCCGCCCGGCGATAGTATCCGTCAAGGAGCGTACCTGCTCGTGAATTTCCTTCTGCATGAAGTGGCGGTATTCGCCCTTTTCGGCAGCGACGGGGTCCCAGGGGACCGTCTGGGGGGCGCGTTCGATGGGGGCGCCGTCCAGTGTTTGCAAGCGCACTCCCTCCCGGGTCACGATTGCCATCTCCCCGTTTTCCAGGAAGACCACCTCGCGGGTGTGCTCCAGAATGGCGGGCAGGTCGGAGGCCACGAACATCTCGTCTTCGCCGAAGCCAATCACCACGCCGCCGGCGTTCCCCAGGCGGGCGGCCACGATTTTGTCCGGCTCGCGGGAGGAGAGCAGCACTACGCTCTGATGCCCCTTCAGGCGGTGGAAAGTCTGCATGGCGGCCTGTTCCAGGCCCTGCTGGGCGCCCATCAACCGCTCGACGAGATGGACAATCGTCTCGGTATCCGTATCGGAATGGAATTCGGCCCCCTCGGCGGCCAGTTCCTCGCGCAGTTCGAGAAAGTTTTCCACGATGCCGTTGTGCACCACCACCACTTCACCGGTCATCCCGATGTGGGGGTGGGCGTTGCGGGCGTTTGGCTCTCCGTGGGTGGCCCAGCGGGTGTGCCCGATACCGATATGCCCTGAAAGGGGTTTTTCTTCGACAAGTTTCGTCAGGCGGGAGAGTTTCCCCGCATCCCGCCGCACTTCGATGTGTCCGTTCTGGAGCACGGCCACGCCTGCCGAATCGTAGCCGCGGTACTCCAGGCGTTTGAGACCTTGCAAGATGATGGGGGTCGCGTCGCGCGGCCCGATGTATCCGACGATACCACACATGGAACTTCCCTCCGATTGAGAACAGGATGCCGCTCCCCGCGCGGGACGCGCGGCGAGACGGGTTGTGCCACTCGTCAGGGGATTTGTCCCCGCGGTTGCCGGCGGGATTTGGCCCCTGCGTTCAAGACCCCAAAGGGGCAAACTCCCTTTGGGGTGGGAGGGAAAGTGTCGGGGGGTGGCGCCCCCGGAGGGCTTCCGCTGACCTTTCGATTTTCCTTCGGGGATACCGCCTCCCCGAAGTTAGCCTCCCATCGCGGGGAGGAACCCTCATCCTCGTCAACCGGAGCGTGTCGCCCCGGCCCATGCGCTTGCTTTCCCTGGTGCTCTGCATTGAGCAGGCGTGATTATACCGCACTCATGTTCAATTTCGGCCAACCGATGAACTACCCAACCCTCGC